>NZ_JAZGQL010000033.1:0-203054 GCF_036421995.1 Plantactinospora veratri | reverse complement strand
CTCGACGGGGAACGTGACGTCCTCGGTATGTGGGCCGGCACCGGCGGTGAGGGCGCCAAGCAGTGGGCCGGGTACCTCACCGAACTACGCAACCGCGGTGTCGAGGACGTGTTCATGGTCTGCTCCCACGGCCTGAAAGGCATGACCGACGCGATCGAACAGGTCTGGCCCCACGCCGTGCACCAGCAGTGCGTCGTCCACCTCGTGCGGGCGTCGCTGCGGTACACCAACCGCAAGGACTGGCAGAAGATCACCCCCGCCCTACGGGACATCTACACCGCCCCCACCGTCGCCGCGGCGGAGGCCCGCTTCGAGACGTTCGCCGCCGAGTTCGGTGACCAGTACCCCGCCGTCATCAAACTGTGGCGCACCTCCTGGCCGCAGTTCGTGCCCTTCTTGGACTACGACCACGAGGTCCGCAAGGTCCTCTACACCACGGATGAAATCGTCAAGTCTTCGCTCGGGTTTTCGCGGGATTGTGTGGTTGCCAGTGCGCGACGAAGACTTCGTAGGCGCGTTCGGCCTGTTCGGCGGCGGCTGTCTCCGCGGCACGTCGTTGCTTGTCGTTGTAGGCCGTGCCGGGCGTGCCGTGGTTGCCGCGCCGCGAGGGTGCTCCGGTGGCGAGTTCGAGTTTGCGCCGCTTGTGCGCGACCAGGCCGGGGCGGGCGAAGGCGTAGTCCTGGTCCTTGGTCACCAAGTGCCAGGCCAGGGCGGTCATCTTGCGGGCCGTGGCGACCACGGCGGTCGGGAACCCGCGCCGGGCCTTGACGCGTTGGAAGAACGCGCGCAACGGTCCCGGGGCGCGGCTGGCGGACCAGGCGGCTTCGACCAGGACGCCGCGCACGTGCGCCCGTCCGGCCTTGCTGATCCGGCCGTGCACCGGCGCAGAGTTGCCGGACTGGCGCACCTTCGGGTTGAGCCCGACATAGGCGACGAGCTTGTCCGCGTCGCTGAACCGGGTGAAGTCGCCCACCGCGGAGACGATCGAGATCGCCACGATCGCGTCGACGCCGGGAATGGTCATCAGGCGGGCGACCGCCGGGTCGGCGAACGCCTCGACGGCGAGTTCCTTATCCACGACGGCGAGTTCCTCGCCGTGGAAGTCCAGCTGCCGCAGCAGCGCCCGCACACTGGAAGACTCATCGGTGGGTAACGCCTGGCGTGACAGCCAGTGCCGTCCGGTCTTGCCGAACAGGTCGGACACCGGTGGCGTCGGGACGAGATTGCGGGCCAGGATCGCGTGGACCTGGTTCTTGATCCTGGTGCGCTGGCGCACCAGGTGAGCGCGGCGGGTCACCTGCCGCCGCAGGCTACGGATCCGCTCGTCGGGCAGCCACACCGGCGGCAGGAAGTCCGCCGCCAGCAACTGCGCCAGAATCCGGGCGTCGACCTTGTCGGTCTTGACCTTGGCCTCCGCGATCGCCCGGGTCTTCGACGGATTCGACACCACGACCCGGCCGACGACAGGGGTCAACAGGGTCGTGATCGCGTCGCTGTTACCAGTCGCTTCCAACGCGACCTGATCATCATCGCGCAGGCCAGCAGCCCATTGCCGCAGCGCCTCCGACGTCACGCCGATACGGCCCTCGTCACGCACGAGACCGTCCTCGACGACCGCCAGCTGCGCGAACTCGCGGTGCACATCCATACCGATATAGCGGACCATCATCTGCTCCCTCCGCTGCTCGATCGGTGGGGAACCGCTGGGACGGAACGACACCTACGGATACGCGCTCGCAGCGCAGCCGGACCAGTCGCAGGGGCGGCCAACTACTAACACGGGCTCGCAGCCCATCGAGCAAGAACGGCCTGCCCATACGTGTTCCCCGAAGGCCCCTGTTCCGGACGGTCACACCGTATGCCCGGCCAGGAGCGCCGGACCAGCAGAACACCACGCGGGCCTCCGCCTGATTTCATACCGGGTACCAACATCATCGAGAGCCTCAACGCCCGGTTCCGGCAAGCCGCCCGGCGGCGCGGACACTTCCCGACCGAGCAGGCCGCGATGAAGGTCCTCTACCTCGTCGTCCAGCAGAAACGTAAGGGAGGCGGGAGCATCACCGGCCGGGTCTACGGTTGGGCCAAGGCCCTCAACGCCCTGATCCTCGCCCACGGCGACCGGATCACCATCTAACAACCCCGATCACACCACAGGCCCAAACACGGAAATCGACACACTCCCGTTTGTGGGGTTTTCGGGGGGGTGGTTCAAAATCGCATAGATAAACTTGAGGCCCTGACCGGCGTTCTTGCTGGTCAGGGCCTTGATTTTGTGGAGCTGAGGGGATTTGAACCCCTGACCCCCTCGATGCGAACGAGGTGCGCTACCGGTCTGCGCCACAGCCCCTTGATCGACCCACCCAGAACGGCGAGCCGGCGCCAAGGCTAACAGGTCGGCCGACCCGAGCGCGAACCAGCCCCGCCGACACGTCACGCGACGGCGGTCACCGCCCGCCGGCCTCGTAGGGCCGCCCGCGCAGGCCACCGGCCCGCCGGTAGGAGACGGTGCCCGCCGCCCGGCCACCCCCACTGGCCGCCGGCGGCAGGTCGGCCGTCCGGTTCATTCCCAGCGCCGCCCGGCGTACCGCTTCCCGCTGGGCCGCGAGGCGGCGCTGGGCCTCCCGACGGGCCTGCGCCCGGCGGGCCTGGGCGCGCCGGACCTCCGCCTGCCGGGCGGCCAGCCAGGCCGCCTCCCGGGCCTCCGCCCGCCGCCGCCGACGATCGGCGATGGCCCGGCTCCGCAGGTGTACGAGGTAGGCGGCCAGCAGCGTGCCGGTGGTCGCGAAGCCGATCCAGAAGCCGGGGCTGACCAGCACCACCCCGACCAGCTCGACGAAGTTGAGCAGCAGCAGGGCGGCGAAGACCCGGCGTCGCCGGTAGACGGCCGGGGTGTGCCGGGCGGGTGGTGGCCGGCGCCGGGCCGGTCCCGGGGGCCGGGGCACCGAGCGCAGCCGACGGCTCCGCCGACCGTTCCCGGGCGGGCCGGAGACGGACGAGCCGGAGACGGGCGGCCCGGAGACCGGCGAACGGGGGCCGGCGGCCGGCGAGACGGGTTCGGCTGCGACGTCGGCGGGCGGAACGCCGGCACGAAGGGTGACGATCCGGGTACGCGGCGGGTTGACGGGCTGCCGTCCCGGGACACTCCGGCGCCGTCGATGGCGCTGGAGCACCCGCGCCGTCGACTGCGCCCGCTCCGCGGCCAGCCGCTCCGTGGCGTCGTACCGGCGGACCAGTGCCGGCGCGAGGGCGAGCAGACCGGCTGCGGCGAGGACGGCGAGGAGCACCGAGGCCGGCACCCTCATCCCTCCCGTCACCCACCTCGGGGCAACCGACCGGACGAGCACCTCCCGCACCGCCGGGTGCGGTCCACGGCAGGCGCGGACCGGCTCCCGGAGCCGCGGGTCCGTCCGACGTTGCCGCACGTCCCGATTACTTCAGGTTACGGGGACACACCAGGAATATCGTGCGGCGCGCCGGCCGACCAGCGACTAAGGAGATCAACAGGGCGGCACGTCGGGGTCAGGAAGCGGCGGCGCGCAGCCGGTGCCAGCGGGCCAGCAGGCCGCCCTCCCGGATGACCTCCTCGCTGGTCATCGCGTACCCGATGTGGTCGCGCCAGGCACCGTCGATGTGCATGTAGCGGGGGTGGTACGCCTCCTCGCGGAAGCCGAGCTTCTCCACCACCCGCCGGGACGGGGCGTTCTCCGGCCTGATGTTGACCTCGATCCGGTGCAGCCCGCCCGGCCCGAACGCGTGGTCGACGGCGAGCGCCATCGCGGTCGGGATCACGCCGCGCCCGGCCACCCGGCCGTCCACCCAGTAGCCGACGTACGCCGAGCAGAACGCCCGACGCACGATGTTGCCGAGATTCAGGTGCCCGACCAGCCGCTCCCGATCCCCCTCGACCAGGCAGACCGCGAACGGCATGCTCTCGCCGCGTCGCGCCTGCCTGCGCTGGTCACGGTGCACCCAGCGGAACGCGGCCGGAGAGTTCATCTCGTCCCACCGACCGGGCGGGGACGACTCCCAGGGTGCCAGCCAGGCCTGGTTGGCACAGCGCACCTCGGACCAGGCCGCCGCGTCCGACCGCCGGTACGGGCGCAACAGCACCGCCCCGTCCCGGAGTACTACCGGCCAGCCCGGGGTCGCGGCGAAGGTCACCGGCGCCGGTCCAGCAGCAGTACGTCCACGGTGGAGCCGGCCGCCGCGCTGGTCACCCGCTCGCCGAGCACCATCAGGCCGTTCGCCTCGGCCAGCCCGGAGAGCGTGTACGGCCCACCGCGCAGCGGCTGCACCGTGTAGCCCCCGCCGCGCCGCTCCGCCACGTGCGCCGGCCGGAACTCCCGCAGCCCGGACGGCGAGGAGACCGTCTCCAGCAGGTGTGCCCGGACGCTGGGCCGGAACACCGGCTCGGCCCCGGCCAGCAACTGGATCGCCGGCCTCGCCAGCACCTCGAAACCGATCAGTGCCGCGCCGGGCTCACCGGGTAGACAGACCACCGGTACCTCCTCGGCTCCGACCGTACCGAATCCGAGGGCGCTTCCGGGATAGAGGGCGACCTCCATGAAGGTCACCGCGCTGGCCCGGCCACCGTCCCGGCGGGACAGTACCCGGCGGATCATGTCACCCGGGCCGGCGCCGGTACCGCCGGTCGTGATGATCAGGTCGGCCCGGAGCGTCTGGTCCTCCAGCAGCCCGCGCAGCCCCTCCGGGTCGTCGTCGCAGATGCCCACCCGGTACGCCAGCGCGCCCACCTCGGCGGCCGCCGCCGTCAGCGCGTGCGAGTTGATGTCCACGACCTGCCCCGGCTGGCTGGCCCGGCCGACGTCGACCAGCTCGTCCCCGGTCGCCACGACCACCACCCGGGGACTCGGCCGGACCACCACGTGCCCGATCCCGGTCGCCGCGAAGACCGCGACCAGGGCCGGCGAGATGTACGAGCCGGCGCGGGCCAGCAGGGTACCGGCCGGCAGCTCCTCCCCGGCCCGGCGCAGCCCGTACCCGCGCTTCGGGGTCCGGAAGATCTCGACCGCCGCCATGCCCTGGTCGGTCCACTCCACCGGCACCACCACGTCGGCGGCGATCGGCAGCGGCGAACCGGCCGCCACCGAGAAGCAGGCGCCCGGGGTCAGCCGGACCGGCCGCCAACTCGCCGCGCCGAGGTCACCGACGACGTTGAGCCGCACCGGGCGCGGGTCGCCGAGGCGGCTCGGGCTGTAGCCGCCGGCCCCGCCGGTACGCCCCGCGCCCGAGATGTCCTCCCAGCGCGCCGCGTACCCGTCGATGGCCGCCTGGTCGAAGGCCGGATAGGCGTGCGGCGCCACGACGTCCTCGGCGAGCACGTTGCCGTACGCCTGGGTGAGGTCGAGGTCGAGCGGGGGAAGCGCCCGCAACCTGCGCAGCACGCTGCCCAGGTAGTCGGCGAGCGGCGTCAGCTCGTTGGCGGCCGCCTCGGCATCGGCCGTCGCTGTCACACCGTCACCTCACCGGGGGCCGTCATGTGCGGCGGCCGGCGTCGGAGGCGACGAACTCGCCCAGCCACTGCCGGAACTCCGCACCCAGATCCTCGCGCTCGCAGGCCAGTTGCACCACCGTCTGGAGGTAGCCCAGCGGCATGCCGGTGTCGTAGCGGGTCCCCCGGTAGACGATCGCGTGCACCGGCATGCCCTCCTTGAGCAGCAGACCCATCGCGTCGGTGAGCTGGATCTCCCCGCCGCTGCCCTTACCGGTACGCCCGATCGCCTCGAAGATCGCGCTGGGCAGCACGTACCGGCCGAGCACCGCCAGGTTGCTCGGCGCGTCCTCCGGCTTCGGCTTCTCCACCAGCCCGGTCACCTCGACCACCTCGCCGAGGTCGGCGAAGCTCCGGTCGGCCGGCGCCACCGAGGCGATGCCGTACCGCTTGGTCTCCTCCGGCGGCACCTCGAAGAAGGCGAGCACGATGCCGCCGGTCCGGGCCTGGAGGTCCAGCATGGCCGGCAGCAGCGGCTCGGAGAGATTCACGAACTCGTCGCCGAGCATGACGGCGAACGGCTGGTCACCGACGTGCGTCTCGGCGTACCCGACGGCGTGGCCCAGGCCGAGCTGTTCCGGCTGGCGGCAGGTGTAGATCTGGGCCAGCTCCCCCGGCCGGCGCACCGCCGCGAGCAGCTCCGGGTCGCCCTTCTCCTCCAGCCGCGCCTCCAGGTCGGGCCGGCGGTCGAAGTGGTCGACCATCGCGGTCTTGCCCCGGCCGGTGATCAGCAGCACGTCGTCGATACCGGCCTGGGCAGCCTCCTCGACGATGTACTGCAACACCGGACGGTCGACGACCGGCAGGAGTTCCTTCGGCACCACCTTGGTGGCGGGAAGGAACCGGGTCGCCAGGCCGGCGGCGGGGATGACCGCCTTCACCGCCCGTCGTCCGGCCGTCGACGTCGAGGAGTTGGCTGGGGTAGCTGCGTTCTCCGGCATGTCGCGAGACTATCGGCCACGGCCCTGGCGCGGCGGTTGTGGCCCGGATAACGCGCCGTCCGGGCCGCCGTCCGCGGTGACCGGTCCGTCTCCGCCGGACCGCCCCGCCCGGGTCGGCCAGCCGCCGCCCGCGCCGGGCATCGGCCGGCCGCCGGCCCAGGGCAGCCCGTCGTCCGGCGTCGCCGCGCCGGCCCGGACCGGAATCTCCTCGATGGTCGGTCGGCCGCTGGGCATGGCGAGCTGGCCGCCGGGCATGGTTGGCTGGCCGCCGGGCATGGTTGGCTGGCCGGCCGTGGCCATCTGGTACGTGTTGCGGCCCGCCGCCTTCGCCGCGTAGAGCGCTTCGTCGGCCGCGGCCAGCAACTGCGGGCCGGTGGTGGCGTGGTCGGGATAGACGGCGACCCCGATCGACACGGTGACCGAGACCAGGGCCCGGACCGGGGCGACGGCGCCGGACCGGGGCCGGATCGCCATCGGGGTCTCCCGGACGGCCGCGCCGAGCCGTTCGGCCACCGTCGCCGCCCCCCGGGCATCCGTCTCCGGCAGCAGGACCACGAACTCCTCGCCACCCTGGCGGAAGGCGAGGTCCACCTCCCGCATCGCGCCCCGGATCCGCTGGGCGAACTCGGCCAGTACCGCGTCTCCGGCCGCGTGCCCGTAGGTGTCGTTGACCTCCTTGAACCGGTCGAGGTCGAGGGCGAGCACGCTGAGCATCCGGCCGAACCGGCTGGCCCGTTCGATCTCCCGCCGGATCGACTCCTTCAGATAACGGTAGTTCCAGAGCCCGGTCAGCGGGTCGGTAAGGGAGAGCCGCTGCGCCTCCTCGTGCATCCGGACGTTCTCCACCGCCACCGCCGCGTGGTCGGCGAAGGTACCCAGGGTGACCAGGTCGACGTCGTCGAACTCGTCCGCGCCGAGCCGGTCGTAGAGGGCCAGTACGCCGACCGGGATCCGCCCCACCCCGAACGCCAGCCCCGGACGCGCGGTACCCGGTTCGGCGCCGGTACCCGGCCAGCCGGCGGCGGTCGCCGGGCGCAGCGGTGGCGTACCGGTTCCCGGCTCCGCCCCCGGATACGCCGGCTGACCGGCCGTACCGGAGGACGGCAGCGGCACCGCGACGTACGTCCGGCAGCGCGGCTCGCGACCGTAGAGGCGCGGCCCGTCCCGGTCCAGCCGGCCCCGGCGCGGCTCACCGGTGGCCACGACCGTGCCGAGCAGCCCCTTGCCGAGCGGTACCCGCAGCGCCGGTGGATCCCCGGGCCGCTGCCGGTCGTCGGCCGGGCGGTCCGGGTCCGCACCCGCCGGTTGGCCGAGCCCGACGCCGCGCCGGTCGAGACCCTCGGTGCACTGGCTGACCAGGACTCCCGTCCTCGGATCGAGCAACAGCACCACTCCGGCCCGGGCCCCGGTCGCCGCCATCGCGGCCCGGAGCAGCAACTGGAAGATCCGGTGCAGGTCGTGCGAACTGGCCAGGGTGTCGCCGAGCACGGCGAGCTGCTCGCGCAACTGGTGCCGGCTGACGACCAGTGCCCGGAGGTAGGACTCCGCCTCCCGGGTCATCCGGTTGAAGCTGTCGGCGAGCCGGCCGACCTCGTCCGGGGACCGGACCGGCACCCGGGTCGCCAGGTCACCCTCGGCGACCCGGTCGGCGGCCCGGGCCAGCTCGGCCAGTGGCCGGGTGGCCGAGCGGGCCAGCCGGCCGGCGGCGAGCACCGCGAACACCGCGGCGAGCAGTACGACGATCGCCAGGGGTCCGTACCGGGTCACCGGCGGATCCCGGGGTACCGACAGCACCAGCGGCAGGGGCTGACCGGGGGCCGGGCCGACCCGCCGGACGTACCGGCCCCCGTTCGCCTGGACGACCTTGTCCCCGGAGATCCGCCGGGCGGCGGCGAGCACGGCCGCCCGGGCACCGGTCGACTCGGTACTCGGCGACTCGGCCCCCTGCGGTCCGGCGTCCGGAACTCCGCTCCCGGGCACCGCGGTTCCGGCGGACGAACCGGCGGACGACGAGACCGACGAGGAGGCGGACGCGGAGACGCTGCCCGGCGGCACACCACCGGCGGACGGGGAGGCGGTGCCGGGTGTGGTGCCGCCGACGGGTCCGGGAACCGGGGGCGCGAGTCCCGGTTCCGGCCCGAGGTCGGGAACGGGGCCCGGGACGGGGTCCGGGTTCGGGACGTGGTCGGACGGTGGCGTACCCGGGGAGGTCACGGCCGGCCCGGGTGCCTCCCGCAGCAGGGTCACCGCCGTCCCGCTGGCGGTGGCGAGCCGGCGGACGAACGCCGCGTCGAGGGCCTGCGCGGTCCAGACCGCGCCGGTCACCGATCCCGAGCCGTCCCGGAGTTCCACCCGGGCCGCCAGGGCCCGGGGCGCCGGACCGGTCCCGGCAGGGCCGTCGCAGGGCGCCCAGGGGCGGGCGGGTGCCGCCGGGGTGGCGAACTCGACCGTGTCGGCCGAGCCGATGATCACGACCGCGTCCGCCAGCCCCCGGGTCACCACCTCGCCCGCCGCGCCGGTCCGGCTGTCCGGATCGGCGAGTACGGCCAGCGCGCCGGCCGTGGCGTGCAACTGTCGGCAGAGCGCGCCGACCGACGTACGGACGGCTTCGGCGGCGAGGTTGAGCCGGTGTTCGGCCTGCTGGCGGCTTGCCGTGGCGACCGTACCGGCGACGGAGAGCGCGCCGAGCAGCACCGGTCCGAGCACGACGGCGAGGAAAGCTGTGGTCAACCGTCCACGCAGCGTCACTCATCCCCCCGGAAGCTCGGCACCCGATGCTGCGATGCTGACCCAACCGCAATGGTTAACCGGCCTGGTCCCGGGAGTGTTACGTGCCGGATTTTTCGGATGAAGGTGTCGGTCCGCGCAAGACCGCGCTCCGGGCCACCATGCTGGCCCGACGCCGGGCGCTGTCGGCTCCGGCCCGGCTGGCCGCCGCCGAGCGCCTCCGGGCCGAGTTGCGCGCCCTGGTCCAGCGGGTACGACCGCGTTTGATCACCGGTTACGTGCCGGTGGGCAGCGAGCCGGGCGGGGCCGGGTTGCCGGACGATCTGGTCGGCGCGCTGGGACCGACCGGGCGGCTTCTGCTGCCGGTACTCCGACCGGACCTCGACCTGGACTGGGCGCCGTACGCCGGCCCGGGTGCACTGGTGGCGGCCGGTCGGGGGCTGCGGGAGCCGGTGACCGACCGGCTCGGTCGGGGTGCGATCGGCGCCGCCGAGCTGGTCGTCGTACCGGCGTTGGCGGTCGACCGGCGCGGTGTCCGGCTCGGTCGCGGCGGCGGCTCGTACGACCGTGCCCTGGCCCGGGCCGCTCCCGGCGCTCTCACGGTGGCGCTGTTGCACGACGGCGAGCTGGTCGACTCGGTCCCGGCGATGGATCACGACCGTCCGGTACGGGCCGTGCTCACCCCTTCCGGCGGGCTCCAGCGCCTGGGGTCCGGTTGACGGCGGCCGGTCGGAGTCCCGCCCGGCGTCGGCCTGGACACTTCGGCTGGACGAAAACGGGTACGATGCCGCACCATTGGCACTCGGATACGTCGAGTGCCAACAGGCTGCAAGATCCGGAGGGGAACGTGCCCACCTACCAGTACGCCTGCACCGAGTGCGGCCACCAGCTCGAGGCGGTGCAGTCCTTCACCGACGAGCCGTTGACCGAGTGCCCGGCGTGCGAGGGTCGCCTGCGCAAGCTCTTCAACTCCGTCGGCATCGTGTTCAAGGGCTCCGGCTTCTATCGGACCGACTCCCGGAGCAACGGTTCGGAGGGCGGCGGTTCCACGGCGAGCAAGTCCGACTCGACGAAGAGCGACTCCGCGAAGAGCGACTCGGCGAAGAGCGGCTCCGGCGGCGACTCGGGTTCGACCGGCGGAGGCACCTCCGGCAGCGGCGGAGCCGCCGGCTCGTCCAACGGGGCGTCGAGCGGGTCCGCCAGCAAGCCGAAGGCGGCATCCTCCTCCTCGACCAGTACGACCTGACGGCCGCCAGCCTCCCGCCCCGGCCGACCGGCGATCTGCCGTCCTCCCCCGACCGGTCGGGGATGGTGCCGCCGCGGCGGTCGGGAAAAGTTATCCACAGCCCTCCGAGTTATCCACAGGCTGTGAGTTCTCCGCTGCCTCCCCGGGCTGACCTGGCCTAGCCTGCTGCGCACCGGACGGTGCCGACCTCGCTGGCGCCGCCGGGCCGAGGGAGGTTCGCCGTGGCGATCGACCGTACGCCCACCCGTCGGGACACCACCCTGAGCCCGACCCGCTGGCCGCGCCCCGGCGCCGGCTCGATACTGCGCTGGCTGCTGGTGGCCGCCCTGTTGACGCTCGCGCTCGGTGCGCTCCATCTGCGCGGGCCGACGTCGTCCTGTCCCGCGCCGTCGGCCGGCCCCGCCGGCGGCGCGGGTGGGCCGTCCCGGTCCGGCGGTCCGGTCGCCGGCACGGGGCTCGCCGGGCCAGCCGGGGCGAGCCCGGCGCAGAGCGGACCGGCGGCACGCCCCAGCGGATCGCCGGGTGGGTCGGCAGCCCCGAGCGGGGTGCCGGTGCCGGAGGGGACCGTGGGGGTGCCGATCCGGCTCGCCGAACCGGCCGCGCTGACCGTGGCCCGGCCGGGAGCCCGGGTGGATCTTCTCGCGGCACCCGGCGGTGACCAGGCGGGTCGGACACCGAAGCCGACCGTACTGGCCACCCGGGTGCTGGTGCTCGACGTGCTGGGGCCGGGCCAGACCGACGACGCGGCCAGCGCCATCTACCTGGCGCTCCGCCCCGACCAGGCCCATCGTGCGGTCGGGATGCCGGAATCCACCCGCTTTGCGATCATCGTTCGCTCGTAGCCGCCTCGCGGCCCGAGCCGCCGACCGGCCGCGCGTGGGCAGACTCTCCGCGACCTGGACGAGTTGGGCGCGGTCAGCCCCAGTGCGGTGGGCGCTCGGCCAGTAGCCGCTCGTCGTTGGAGTTTGGCCGCTCGCCCCAGCCCCGGTCGGTGTCGTCCACCGACTGCTCCGGCGGCACCCGGCGGTCGCCGGTCGACCTGACCGGCCGCTCGTCGTCCCGCCCGCCACTCGTGCTGTGCTGCTTCTCCGTCCCGGACACCCGCCAAGCGTACTCGGGCGGCTGGGCCGACAGCTCCGTCGGGACAGCGGGCGAGGGGCCGCGGAGGGCTCGGGTTGGTAGCGTCGGACAGCGTGACGACGCAGAGCGGGAACTCCGCCGATGACGCCTTCTGGCGTCGACCCACCGGACCACCCGCCGACGCCCCGGAGCCCACGGCAGGGTCCCCGGCACCGCCACCGGTACGGCCCGAGAGTCACTATCCCGGCCCGCCACCGAGCGTCACTCCACCGCCGGGCTGGCGCCCACCGCTACACGTACAGCCGGCGGCGCCACGGCCACTGCCGGGCCAGGACCATGCCGCACTGGACGCCGAGGAGGGGAGCGCACGGACGCTGACCTACGGAGTCGGCATGGTCGGCGGTGCGGTGGTACTGGTACTGATGTGCCTGCTCTGCTCCCGGGCCCTCTTCTGACCCGGCGGCGTCCGGCCGGCCACCCGGCGGCCCTCGGCCGGGACCAGAGGACGCCCGGCTAGAGGACGCCCTGCCAGACCGCCTCGGCGCCGGTGTCGCCGGTGAGGTAGACGTACCAGACGTTGAGCGCGGCGAGCACCACCACGATCGCGCCGAGCAGCAGGTTGAGCCACCCCGGCAGGGACCGCTCCCGGGTGAACCGGGGGCTGGTCACCACGAGCAGCACCAGCGTCACCACGCCGAGGGCGAGACTCCACCAGAGGGCCAGTTCGCCGTAGCCCTGGTGCTCCACCACCTTCTGGAGGATCTCCGGACCGTAGCCCTTGGCGGTCAGTACCTCCTGAAGTTCCTCACCGGACTGCACCGCGAAGAAGGCGGCGACCGGCGCGACCACCGCCAACACCGCCGCCGCCCAGTCGAGCCGGCTGCGGAACCGGGGCAGCACGGCGTACCCGGTGGAGACCAGCGCGAGCAGCGGCACGAAGACGACGGCCGCGTGCACCAGCAACGCGTGTGCGGGGAGACCCATGACTTCCCTGAACACCGACGCCTCCTTGCTACCGCTCCCGACGGGAGCCAACGGACGGTACGAGAATTCGATCACGTCATCCGCGACCTATACCGGTACACGGGGATCGAGCCGGGGCGGTTCACCCGGGTTCCACCTCCGGTGACACCGGGTACGTGTGGCGGGCGCCACGATCGACTCGCATCCGCCTTGTTGGCGTCCCATCGACGTGCTGTGATAGTGGGATGACTGGCGAGGAACTGCTCAGGTCGAGGGGCCTTCGGGTCACCCGGCCGCGCCTCGCCGTCCTCGAGGTGCTGGCCGCCGGCGGGCACCTGGAGGTGGAGGAGATCACCCAGCGGGTCCGGCAGCGCCTGGACTCGGTCTCCACCCAGGCGATCTACGACGTACTGGGGGCGCTCTCCCGGGCCGGGCTCTCCCGCCGGATCGAGCCGGCCGGGTCACCTGCCCGATACGAGGCGCGGGTCGGTGACAACCACCACCACGTCGTCTGCCGGGGCTGTGGTGAGATCGCCGACGTGGACTGCGCGGTCGGTTCCGCACCCTGTCTCGACCCGGTGACCGCGTACGGCTTCGAGGTCGACGAGGCCGAGGTCACCTACTGGGGCCTCTGCCCGAGCTGCCAGTCGCGCCGGGCCACCGACGACTGATCACGGCTCCGCCCGGCCGACCACGCACCCCGCACCACCTGCCGCCTGCCGTCCAACGGGCGCATTCGCCGAGGGCACCGGCATGCGGGCGAGCGACCGGTAGGCGCCGTCATGCCGTCTCGGCGTGCCCGCCGTCGCCCGGCTCGACGGGTACGAGAGCCCGTTCGACCGCTGACCAGGGCTCCCGGTCGGGAGCGTCCGCACCGGCCGGGCAACTGCGGCGGTAGTCGCACCAGCCGCACCGGATGCCGGGCGAGACCGGAAAGGCCTCGTCCGGGTCGGCGCCGTCGGCGACCGCCCGCTCGGCGGCGATGATGTCCCGGGCGGTGTCCTCGGCCCGGGCGAGTTGCCGGGCGAGCGACTCCTCGGTGTGGTCGTGCCCGGCCACTGTCCGGGTCGGCAGGTGGTGCAGCTCCACCCGCCGGCACGGCTTGCGGAAGACCCGCTCGGCCGCGTAGGCGTAGAGCGCGAGCGCCTGGGAGCCACGGGCGTCGTCGGAGTCCAGGCCGGTACGCCCGGTCTTGTAGTCGACGATCACCAACTCCGGACCGTCCGGGCCGGTGCGTGAGTCGATCCGGTCGGCGCGACCGTTGAACGCCAGCACGGCGGTCTTGACCGCCACCACCCGCTCCACCCCCAACGGTTCGTCGTCGGGGTCCAGTGTCTCCACGTAGGACTCGAGCCACTCCAGCGCCCGGCGGAAGATCGCCCGCTCCTGCTCCTCGTCGCGGTAGCCCTCCCGGACCCAGGTGCCCTTGAGCAGGGTCGGCAGCGCCTCGGGGCGGCGGCGGTCGGGCGGCAACGCATACCAGTTGCGCAGTGCGGTGTGCACGCTCGCGCCGAGGGAGTTGTGCGCCCAGGGCGGCCCCTTGGGTGGCGCCGGCCGGTCGACATAGGAGTAGCGGTATCGGCGCGGGCAGTCCGTGTAGGTGCCGAGCCTGCTCGGCGTGCAGACGAAGAGGCGCTCGGGCATCCCCTCGAACCCCAACTGCTCGGGCTGGCCGTCGCGTGGTCGAGGAGTCCGGTTGTTGGCGGACGATGGCCTTCGCACGCACCGATCCTGCCATGCCGGTCCGACACCCCCGTCGATCCGCCACCCGCCGCCCGCCGGACGACACGCGTCCGGAGAGGCAGACACGCCGGAGGCAGGCCGGAGAGGCGGCGGCCGGAAGCGGGTGACCCCGGACCCGGATGACCGGACGCGGGAGACCGGACGCGGGGGAAGCTCAGGAGGCGTGCAGGTGTGCGGTGACGAAGGCGGCGACGGAGTCGGCGATCAACTGGACCGCGATCGCGGCGAGCAGCAGGCCGGCGATCCGGGTCAGCACCTCGATCCCGGCCGGCCGGAGCACCCTGACCACGATCCCGGAGAAGCGCAGGATCAGCCAGACCGCCACCATCACCGCGACGATGCCGACCGCGATCGCCAGGTAGTCCGCCGTACCCTCGGCGCGCTGTACGAAGAGCATCGTGGCGACGATCGCGCCGGGACCGGCCAGCAGGGGCGTACCGAGCGGCACCAGCGCGATGTTCGAGGTGTTCTGCTGGCCGGGGTCGTCGGCCTTGCCGGTGAGCAGTTCCAGCGCGACCAGCACCAGCAGCAGGCCACCGGCGCCCTGCAACGCCGGCAGGTCGATGTGCAGATAGTCCAGCAGGGTCTGCCCGGCGACCGCGAACACGACGATCACCCCGAGGGCGAGTGCCACCGCCTGCCACGCGGCGCGTACCCGCTCCCTTGCCGGCATCTGGCCGGTCAGGGCGAGGAAGATCGGCACCATGCCCGGTGGATCCGTGATCACCAGCAGGGTCAGCAGGACCTCGCCGAGCAGCTTCATGTTCACGTGATCACGTTAGCCGGACGCCGGGCGGCATCCGCCGAGGTCAGCCCGGGTCGGCGAGCACCCCGACCCCGCTGCTCGCGGCGAGAATCCGCTCGTACGCCTCCACCCCGGTGGTGTACGCGCCGAGCCGGACGCTCTTGTGCGTGCCGTGGAAGTCGGACGAGCCGGTGACCAGCAGCCCCAGCTCGGCGGCGAGGGCCCGTACGGCGTCCCGCTCGGCCGGCGAGTGGTCCTCGTGCTCCGCCTCCAGCCCGGCCAGTCCGGCCGCGGCCAACTCGACGATCAACGAGTCGGGCACGATCCGCCCCCGCCTGGTGGCCCTCGGATGGGCCATCACCGGGACCCCGCCGGCCTGCCGGATCAGCCGGACCGCCCGGAACACGTCGATGTCGTCCTTGGGCAGCCGGTAGCGCTCGCCGAGCCAGTGCGGGGCGAATGCCTCGGCGGTGGTCGCCACCAGACCGGCCCGGATCAGCGCCTGTGCGATGTGCGGTCGGCCGACCGTGCCACCGTCGGCGGCGTCCCGGATCTCCGCCCAGTCGACGTCGACGCCGTCGGCCCGGAGCAGCTCGACGATGCGTTCCCCGCGTACCTCACGGGCGGCGCGTATCCGGGTCAGTTCGGCGACCAGTTCCGGCGACTCCGGGTCGAAGAGGTAGCCGAGCAGGTGCAGCGGGATCGACGGCTCGGTGCCGTACCAGCGGCAGGAGAGTTCCGCGCCCCGGACCAGGGTGAGTCCCGGCGGCCGGGCGGCGGCGGCCCGCTCCCACCCTCCGGTGGTGTCGTGGTCGGTGATGGCCAGTACGTCGAGCCCGGCCGTCCGGGCGGCCTGGACGAGTTCCTCCGGGGTGCAGGTGCCGTCGCTGGCGGTCGAGTGGGCGTGCAGGTCGATCCGGACCCGGCTCGCGTGGTCGGGCGCCTCGGGCTGGCGGGACGTCACCGGGCCGAGGCTACCGGCCGCCGTCGCCCTCCGGCGCCGGTCGCGGCGTGGCGGAAGGTCACCAGCGACCTCCGGCGCCGGTCGCGGCGTGGCGATAGGTCACCGGCCGTCGGCGGTGGCGGTCAGCCTCGGCACGAGTTGCCACCTCTCCGAGACTCCGTCGGGCAGCGGCACGATCTCCTCGGTGCCGTCGGTGCGGCAGCGTACGACCTGCTTGTCGTCCCCGGTCACCACCGTCCGGTCGTCGGCCCAGACCGGCGGCACGTCACCGGCGGCCGGGCAGGCGACCACGGTGCTGCCGCCGTCGAGTACCCGGTCGATGTCGATCAGCACGACCTCGGCGCCGCGCCGCTCGGCGAGCCATCGGCCGCCCGGGGCGAGGCCGCCGTCGGGGGCCTCGGCGCGCAGGCCCAGCCCGCAACCGCCACTGCGCACCGGTTGCAGCCTTCCGCCGGTCAAGGCGAGGCTGGCCAGGCAGCGCCGGTTCCCGCTCTCCTCCCGGACCAGCCCGACCAGACCGTCGGCGCGTACCCCGTAGACCGCGGTCACGTCCGCGTCGCGGGTCGGTCGCCGGGCCGGGTGGGCCAGGTCGACGAAGCCGTAGCCACGGGGTCCGTCGGAGACCACCACCCGGTCGGCGGTGACCGCCACCGGCCAGACGCCGGCGGGCACCTCGACGTGGTCCATCAGGGCCAGCCCGGTCGGGCCGACCCGGGCGATGTACAGCGTCGTGTCGAGTTGAAAGGCCAGTCGGTCGCCGTCGGCGCTCAGCGTCCACCGGTCGTCCTCGCCGCTGAGCGCCACCGAGGTGCCGTCGGGCCGGAGGAACCTGACCTGTCTGGCCCCGGCGTACACCCAGCCGCCCGGCACCCGGTAGACCCGGGTCACCTCGCCGACGCCGGCCAGGCTCAGCCGCCGGCCGTCCGTGGTCCAGAGCTGGTCGCCGCTGCGGATGTCGAGTCCTATCCCGGTTTCCCGGCCGGGAACCGGCGGCTCCACCGGCCCGACCGTGACCTCGGCCAGCGAGTCCGCTCCGAAGCCGGCGGCGGGTCCGCTGGACGGCCGTTCGAGCAGCCATCCGCCGCCGAGCGAGGCGGCACCGGCGGTGACCAGGACCAGCGCGGCCGCCACCGCCGCCAGCGAGCTGACCGTGCGGCGCCGCCGGGCGACCCGGCCCCGCTGGATCACCCTGCCGGCCGGATCGTCGGGCACCGGCGGTGTGTCGACCCGGGTGGCGAACATGTCGCGCAGCGAATCTTCCAGCATCGGCGTCACGCTTCCGCTCCGACCGCCGGCACGGGCGGCGCCGGCACCGAGAGGGCGGCCGGCCGCCGGGCCCCGGCCTGACGCGGTTTCGGCAGCTCCGGCGGGGTGGCCGGACGTTGGCCGTTCACCGGGTGCGCGGGCCCGAACCGGCCGTCGTCGCCGTCGGCTCCGCCGAGGGGTACGGGGGCCAGCGCGTCCTCGCCCCTCGGCACCCGGCTGTCGGTCTCGGCGCCGAGCCGGCGGCGGAGCGTGGAGAGGGCCCGGGAGGTCTGGCTCTTCACCGTGCCCGGTGAGATGTCGAGGAGTGCGGCTGTCTGGGCCTCGGAGAGATCCTCGTAGAACCGGAGCACCAGGACGGCCCGCTGCCGGACCGGCAGGGTGCGGACGTGCCGCCACAGCCGGTCGCGTTCGAGCTGCTCCTCGATCTGGTCCGGGGCGGGCCGCTCGGGTAGCACCTCGGTGGGGCGCTCGCCGTGCCAGCGTCGCCGCCACCAGCTGGTCGCCGTGTTGATCAGGACCCGCCGGGCGTACGGCTCGACCGCCTCGATCTCGCCGAGCCGCTTCCAGGCCAGGTAGGTCTTGGTCAACGCGGTCTGCAACAGGTCCTCGGCGGTAGCCCAGTCCCCGGCGAGCAGGTAAGCCGTACGCAGCAGGGCAGCCGAGCGGGCCGCGACGAATTCGCGGAACTCCTCGTCCACCGAGTGCTTCGGCGCCACGCCCGCCTCCCCCAGCCTGTGCCAATTCGAAAGGCTGCCACAAGCCCGACCCGCAGGTCTACGGCGGAAAGGTGCGATTCAGTTCGATGTTCGGGCAGGGAACCGCCGTTATGCGCACTGGTGTCGCCCACCGCGTCGCCAGCGTCACACCCCCGCCGGCCGGGGTGGGGTGGGCCGTCAGGCGCCGTCGTCGGCCTTGGCCTCCTCGGCCTCCTTGCCCAGCCGGGCCTCGACCGCCTGCGGCTCGTACATCTCCTCGACCACGCGCAGGTAGAGCTCGTTGGGGTTGGGAAGATACTTGATCTCCCGGAGCGCCTGCTCCTGACCGGCCGACTCCAGTACGAAGGTGCCGTAGTTGAGGGCGCGGCCGAGCGGCGACTGCTCGTATTTCATGTCGGTGACCCGCAGCAGCGGCATCATCGCGACCTGCCGGGTGATGATCCCGTTCACCACCATCACCCGCTTGTTGGTCAGGATGAACCGGTCGAAATACCAGTCCGCGACCTTCCAGGCGACCCAGCCCATGATGCCGAGCCAGATCAGCACCGCGACGGTGGTCAGCGCGCCGACCTCCTGGCCGGCGAGGAAGCCGGAGAGGTAGCCGAGCACGAAGGTGGCGAGCAGGCCGATCAGCAGTGGGGTGGCCAGGTAGATCTTGTGCCGCTTCCACTCACCCCGGTAGCGCTCGGTCGGGAAGAGATAGCGGGCCACCAGCGAGGTCGGCTCGTCCTCCAGCGGCAGGACCCGGCGCGGACCGAGCGGCATCCCCGAGGCGTCGACCCGGAGGCCGGCGAGCTCCTCCTCGGAGATCTCCGGTCCCTGGTCGGGGTCCCGCACCCAGCCCCGGGTGCCGGCCCGGCCCTCGCCGTAGCCGATGTCCTCGGCGTAGGCGGGCCCGTCCGAATAGGAGGGCCCGTCGGAGTAGCCCGGGCCGGTGCCGAACGCCGGCCCGTCGTCGGGTCGGACCCGGGGGATCGGCTCGGTGTCCCGATCGCGCCGTCGACGTTCGTCGTCGTCCTCGGGCTCAGGGGGTTCACCCGACGGATTGCCCATGGGCGGCTAAGCGACGAGGTCGGTGAAGAAGTCGCCGAAGCCCTGGGCAACGTCCAGCAGGCTGCCGCCCAGCGACTTGAAGACGTCGGCGGCGGAGGAGGGCTGGTAGGCGATGAAGAAAACCAGGAAGGCGATACCGCCCCAGGTGAGGACCTTTTTAACCATGGCGGGCCATCCCTCCGTGCGGCACCGGGTTGCGAACCCCGGCAAAACCCAGAGTATCAGTCGGGTGTCCTGCGGGAAATAATCCACATACGCCCTCCGCCCCAGCCTGGCTGGCCATATCAGACCCTCCCGTGCAGGTAGGGGGACGGAGCACCGTAGACGAGCTCGGGCGGTGTCCACTCGGTCAGGTCGTGGAGTTCGACGTCTTCCGCGAGGAGGTAACCCGCACTCGCCGGCCAGGTTATCGCATAGAGCCAGATCCCCCGAGCTTCACCGGCGTAGGCGCTCCGGTCTGTCGGAGATTTGACTGACCAAAGTGGAGTCGGATGGCCGGCGGCCCGGATCTTGGCGTGCGCGATCCGCTCGGCGGAACCCGGGCCGGGATCGGTCAGTGCCTCCGCGAGCTGCGGGCCCGGGTCGACCCCGGTGGTGCCGGCCAGCCGGGTACCCAGGCCGACGCCGGGCTCCTCGGCGACCAGCACCAGGTCGGCGGGTCCACCGCCGAGCGGGTCCGGCCCGGTGCAGGCCACGGCGGTCGCGCGTACGCCGGAGCGATCGTCACCGGCCCAGCCGACCCCGGTCATCGTCCAGCCCTGCGGCAGCGGCCAGAGGCACCAGAGCGGCATCGGCGACCCGGACTCGGCTCCCGGGACCCGGGCCTCCCGGTCGGCCGGGTCGCGCTGCTCGATGATCCGGTCGACGGTGCTGGCCACGATCTCCGGCCCGATGTGCTCGGCGACGTGCAGCGGAGAGACCGGACCGCAGTCCGGACACCGCCAGGCAGTGTGCATCAGGTCCGGTGCTCGGACCGGACCGCCGCAACGGGGACAGCTCACCGCGACACCCACGAGAACTACAGTCCCCGTACCAGTGGCCCCGAGTCAAGGCGAACCGGCCTTTTCGGGTCGTTCTGCGTACGGTCGGGACGTCGTGGGGCAGGTCAGCCGGGCTCCCCGGGCGGCTCCCCGCCGTACGCGCGGATCCAGGCGTGCATGGCGATCCCGCTGGCCACCCCGGCGTTGATCGACCGGGTCGAGCCGTACTGGGCGATGGAGAAGACCGCCGAGCAGGCGAGCCGGGCCGGCTCGGAGAGCCCTGGCCCCTCCTGCCCGAACAGCAGTACGCAGCGGCGCGGCAGCACCGCGCTCTCCAGCGGTCGCGACCCGGGCAGGTTGTCGATGCCGATCACCGGCAGGTCGCCGCCACGGCACCAGCGCAGGAACGACTCGATCGTCTCGTGGTGCCGGACGTGCTGGTAGCGGTCGGTCACCATGGCGCCCCGCCGGTTCCACCGCCGCCGCCCCACCACGTGCACCTCGGCCGCGAGGAAGGCGTTGGCGTTGCGGACCACGGTGCCGATGTTGAAGTCGTGCTGCCAGTTCTCGATCGCCACGTGGAAGTCGTGCCGGCGCAGGTCCAGGTCGGCGACGATCGCCTCCCGCCGCCAGTAGCGGTACCGGTCGACGACGTTGCGCCGGTCGCCCTGGCTGAGCAGTTCGGGGTCGTACCGGGGATCGGCCGGTGGCTCGCCCGGCCACGGCCCGACCCCGACCTCAAGCTCGACCTCGGCACTGTCCACGGTTGCCGAGGGTACGCACCCGGCGGTCAGCCGGCCGAGCGCAGTCCCAGCGCCTCGCCGAGCTGGTCCAGCACCCGGCGTTGCTCCGGGTCGACCGGATCGCCGAACGGGCGGGGCCGGCCGTCGGAGCCGGCCGCCCGGCAGACCCGGGCCGCGACGGACTGCACCCACTGCCGGTAGGCGGCCGAGTCGGCCGGATCGGCGTGTCGGGCCAGCGTCTCGACCGCGGCCCGGCAGGACCGGAGCAGTTCGGCGAGTCCGGCGTCGACCCCGGCGCGGACCGGTCCGGAGTGCCCGTCGTCGGACTCGGCGTAGATGGCGGCGACCACGGCCCGGACCAGTTCGCTGTCGAACGACCGCCCGGCGGCGATGCCGTCCAGGCCGGCCAGGCCCTCGGTGACCGCCCGGACCGGGTTCTCCGGCCGGGCCGACGAGGCCGCGACGATCACCCGGCCGGGCAGTCGGACGAGCAGTCGCCAGTCGTCGGGCGGGTAGCCGGTGACGGTGGACCGCCAGGCACCGTGCGTGGCACCGGGCGAGTCCGGAGATCCGGTGTGGCTCATGGCGCCTCCCGGCCCAGCATAAGCCGACAATAGGCGGAAGGCCCGGTTCCGCCCGAAAAGTGGTAGTGCTGGTGTCGCCGCCCGGGGGCCCGGCGGCCGGGTGCGGCAATGCCGACGTCGCCGAGCGGACCCGAGGAGGTCCGTGGCGCCGACTAATGAGGTGTGCCGGGCGGAGGAAACCGACCCCGGACGCAATGAGCGGCGGGGCCCTCCCCGGCACCCGCCGCCCACGCTCTGATGGGGAAGATTCTGCCCGACCCGACCCGGTTGACAGAAGAGTCCACCAGGAGATCGGGGTCACAGTTACCTTTTTGTAATGTTACTGAACGTGAGGGGTCGTACGCGCCCGGGCATCCGTTATGTCACCTGTTTCCGCTTGCCAACCGGCAAGTTTCCCGATCACACCCGGACTGGCCAGCGGAAGTCCTGGAAACGCTCCCATAACTGGCTGTCACCGAACTATGTCACGGGTGTTTCGCATCCAGACCGGTCGGATCACCGACCCTCATCGATACCCGGGCCAGAACGTGAGCCCGCACACGATGACCGTTTCAACCCGCCGTGCCGGGGAATTCCGAGGAGACCGGGTGGGTTTTCCAGTCGTAAGCCAATTGCGGTGATCGGAGTGATCAATGGCGACCGTTGAGCTGACCACAGCCAACTTCGACGAGGTGACCGAGCAGCCGGGCATCGTGCTTGTGGACTTCTGGGCGGACTGGTGTGGCCCGTGCAAGCGGTTCGCGCCGGTCTACGAGCGCTCCTCGGAGAAGCACCAGGAGATCGTCTTCGGCAAGGTCGACACCGAGGCGCAGCAGGAGATCGCCGCGAAGTTCGACATCCGGTCCATCCCCACGATCATGGCGATCCGGGACGGCGTGATCGTCTTCGCCCAGCCGGGTGCCCTGCCGGAGTCGGCGCTGGAGTCGCTGATCGAGCAGGTGCAGGCGCTGGACATGGACGACGTACGCAAGCAGCTCGCCGAGCACAGCCACTGACCAGCACAGCCACCGACCTGGCGGATGACCGCCCGGCAGAAACACCGTCCGGCCGGACCCCTGTCCGGGGGTCCGGCCGGACTGTCAACGCCCACCCCACACCCGGCCGGTACGCCGACGGCCGCCTGAACACCACCACGGTCGGTCGCACGATTCACCGACATGCCCTGCGCCGTGCGGCCTCGATCCGGAGGGCGAGCCTCCTGGCTACGCTCGCGCGTCTTGAGCCGCCCCCAGCCGGGTGAGCATGCGGTCGTGCCCGGCGAGTGCGGGGCGATGCCGTTGAACCCCCGACGAGCTGCCGATCCATGACGCCTTGACGCGACGACAGATGCCACCGCAGCAGAGAGCCAATCACACCCTCGTTACCCATTGTGAACGAGGGGTATCTATGGGTAGTGAAGTGGATCACACTTTAATCCATTGACGGAGATCAGGGATGATGCGACGGTTCACCTACCGATAAATATGTGGAGGTGTTCCATCGCAATGAAGATCGCGCGACGCGCCATCGGCAGCTCGGTTCTCGCACTGGCATTCATCGGCGCAGGCAGCATCGCGGTTCCAGGACCCGCAGCCGCGCACACGGTTACCTGGACCAGAGAGCGCAGCGGATGCACCTACACAGGTGGGGTGTCGAACCTGCACAACTACGCCTGGACAGTTCGAAGCAGCGGCAACTGTGCTGGTCACGGCTGGCTGCGGGTGCAGTACGCCAACGGCACGTACGAAGAGTTCCACGGCGACCCGGGCACCTCGGTGAGCACCGGAACCAACGGGATCCGGCACGCCTGGCACAAGACCCAAGAGAGCGAATCGTGGGGACAGAGCCACTAGGAGTCGCAAGCCAGGATTGACGTGGGCGGTCGGAAGGAGTCCTTCTTCCGGCCGCCGCACTTCATGGACCGACCCATAATCAGACCGCGCAGGACTCGACCTCCCCTGGCCCTTCGAATCGAATTTCCCAAGCAGTGTAGACAACCGATTTGAATTGAAATCGACGAACCATTTAGCCGGAAGGTGCGGCGCGGCGGCGCCCCGACCTCACCCGCGGCACGACGGATCGCAGGGAAGGTCGAAAAAGCTCATCGCCGCGCACCGTGCCGGAGAGGTTCAGCGGTCGCCGGCCGTGCCGTAGAGCCGGTCCCGGGTCGCCTGCGGCAGCGAGCAGGCGGCCGTACCGCCGGGCAGGCGGTGCCGGTTCCGGGCCACCCAGCGGTACGCCGGCCAGGCCAGCAGGCGTACCGGAGGCAGCCGCAGGCCGGCGCCGAGCAGCCGCCAGCCGGGACGGCTCGTACCGAGCAGCCGGGCGATCGCGTCCGGGCCGGCGACGCGTACGCCGTCGGTGCCGACCCACCAGACCGCCTCCTCGCACTGCGTGGCGGTCAGCCCGAGCGCGTCGAGGTCGGCGAACTGCCAGGGCACCACTTCGGCCCCGGTCGGGATCCGCCGGCCGATGAACTCGGCACAGGTGGTGCAGAAGGCGCAGTCGCCGTCGTACACGAAGGTGGGCTGGTCCATGGCACCAGTCTTCCCCGGCGGCAGTGCGGACTAATCCACGTGGGTGAGGTAACCCGACAGGGTGCGGTCCAGGATCTCCTGGCCCGGCCGGGCCCACACCTCGGCGTTGAAGACCTCGACCTCGATCGGCCCCCGGTAGCCGGCGGCCTCCACCGCCTCCCGGAACCGGCGCAGTTCCACGCAGCCGTCGCCGGGCAGCGCGCGCCCCAGCAGCACCCCCTCGGGCAGCGGGGTGGCCCAGTCCGCGACCTGGAAGCAGGCGATCCGCTCCTCCCGGCCAGCCCGGTCGATCTGCGCCCAGACCTGGTCGTCCCACCAGATGTGGTAGGTGTCCACCACCACACCGACCGTCTCGGCCGGATGCGGCGCGGCCAGGTCCAGCGCCTGGCCGAGGCTGGACACCACGCAGCGGTCCGAGCAGTACATCGGGTGCAGCGGCTCGATCGCCAGTCGTACCCCGGCGGCGCGGGCGTGCGGCACCAGCTCACCGATCGCCTCGCCGACGTGCGCCCGGGCCGCGTCCACGTCCCGGCTGCCGTCCGGCAGGCCGCCGGAGACCAGCACCAGCACCGGCGCCCCGAGGGTGGCCGCCTCGTCGATCGCCCGGCGGTTCTCGTCGTACCAGTCGGGGGTCTGGAAGAAGCCGCCCCGGCACAGTGAGGTGACCGCGAGCCCGGAGTCGCGGATCAGCGTGGCGGTCTTCTCCAGGCCGTGCGCGAGGGTCTCCTCCCGCCAGAGTCCGACCTGGGTCACCCCGGTCGCCAGGCAGCCGTCGACCAGCTCCGGAATCGGCCAGTACTTGGCGGTGGCCTGGTTGAACGAGAACCGCTCCGGCACCCCGCTCATTTGGTGGGCTCGCCGTCGAGGTCCGGGATCTCGATGCGCCGGCCGTCCCGGGCGGAGGCGAGCCCCAGCTCGGCGAGCTGTACGCCACGGGCGCCCGCCCAGAGGTCCCAGCCGTACGGTTCGTCGGCGACCACGTGCCGGAGGAACAGCTCCCACTGGGCCTTGAAACCGTTGTCGAACTCCTCGTTGTCCGGCACGACCTGCCACTGTGACCGGAAGTCCTCGGTCGCCGGCAGGTCCGGGTTCCACACCGGCTTCGGCGTGGTCGCCCGGTGCTGGATCCGGCAGTTGCGCAGCCCGGCCACCGCGCTGCCCTCGGTGCCGTCGACCTGGAACTCGACCAGTTCGTCCCGGTAGACCCGGACCGACCAGGAGGAGTTGATCTGGGCCACGATCCGGCCCGACTGCCCTGGTCGCTCGATCTCGAAGATGCCGTACGCCGCGTCGTCGGCGGTGGCGTCGTAGCGCTCGCCGGCCTCGTCCCAGCGGTCCGGGATGTGCGTGGTGACGTGCGCGGTCACCGCGGCGACCCGGCCGAAGATCTGCTCCAGCACGTAGTGCCAGTGCGGGAACATGTCGACCGTGATGCCGCCCCCGTCTGCGGCCCGGTAGTTCCAGGACGGCCGCTGCGCCGCCTGCCAGTCGCCCTCGAAGACCCAGTAGCCGAACTCGCCGCGTACCGAGAGGATGCGGCCGAAGAAGCCGCCCTTCACCAGCCGGTCGAGCTTGCGCAGGCCGGGCAGGAAGAGCTTGTCCTGCACCACGCCGTGCTTGATGCCGGCGGCGTCGGCCAGCCGGGCCAGCTCGATCGCGCCGGCGAGGTCCTCGGCGGTCGGCTTCTCGGTGTAGATGTGCTTGCCGGCCTCGATCGCCAGCTTCAGGGCCTTCTCGCGCTGGGCGGTGACCTGGGAGTCGAAGTAGATCTGCACGTCCGGACGGGCCAGCGCGGCGGGCAGGTCGGTGGTCCACTCGGTCAGCCCGTGCCGCTGGGCGATCTCCTGGAGCTTGGCCTCGCTGCGCCCGACCAGGATCGGTTCGGGCCAGAGCCGGCGGCCGTCGGGCAGCGCCAGCCCGCCCTGTTCCCGGATGGCGAGCAGCGACCGGACCAGGTGCTGCCGGTAGCCCATCCGGCCGGTCACGCCGTTGAGCACGATGCCGATCGTGGTGCGGCCCATGTACGTCGCCTCCTCAGGCTGGCTGATCCGCGGGTGCCACTCGTCGAGCGCGCGGGGGTACGTGGTGCGGTGGGGGTTCGTCCTGGCGCGCGATGGTCGCGGTGGAGCACGCCGTACGTCGGTAAGCGCTTTCCCGATTACGCTACCGACTCCGTTCCGATTCGGGCAAGAGCCTGCCGGCGGCGGCGGTGATCTCCAGCCGGCGGGGTCACCGGCCCGCGACGGCCGTGAATGGCCGCGACGCCGCCGCGATATCCTCACCTGCAACCCGCCACCGGGCGGTCGGGGAGGGACGGGTCGATGGCCACACTGGCGGATGTCGCGCGGCGGGCCGGCGTGTCACCCGCCACCGCGTCGAGGATCATCAACGGCAGCCCGAAGCCGGTGACCGACGCGCTCCGCGAGCGGGTGCTGGCGGCGGTCGAGGAGTTGCAGTACGTCCCCAACGCGCACGCCCAGCAGCTCGCCCGCAACCACCGCAGCGCGGTCGGCGTGATCGTGCACGACGTCTCGGACCCGTACTTCGCGGAGATCACCCGAGGGCTGCAACGGGTCGCCACCGAGCACGGTCGGCTGGTCATCATCTGCAACACCTACCGGGACCCGGACAAGGAACTGGAGTACGTCGAGCTGCTCCGGGCCAACCAGGCCGCCGCGATCATCCTGGCCGGCTCGGGTTACCACGACGAGCAGTTCACCAACACCCTCGACGCCAAGCTGCGGGTCTACCAGTCCACCGGCGGGCACGTGGCGGTGATCGGCCGGCACGAGCACAGCGGACACGCCGTCATACCGGCCAACGAGGCCGGCGGGCACCTGATCGGCGCCGAACTCTACGGTCTCGGGCACACCCGGATCGGTGTCGTCGCCGGGCCGCGACACCTCACCACCACCACCGACCGGCTCGCCGGGCTGCGCCGGGCCGCCCGGGAACACGGCCAGAAGCTCACCACCCGGCAGATCGTCTACGCCGACTTCGACCGTTCGGGCGGCGCCACCGCCACCGCCACGCTGCTGGAGACCCATCCCGAGGTCACCGCGATCGTCGCGCTGAACGACTCGATGGCGATCGGCGCCCTCGCGCTGCTGCGGTCCCGGGGCATCGACGTGCCGGGCCGGATCAGCGTGGTCGGCTTCGACGACATGCCGATCGCCCGGGACGTGACACCCGCGCTCACCACGATCCGGCTACCGCTGGCCGACATGGGCGCCCGGGCGATGACCCTCGCACTGCAACCTCCCGAGCCGCTGAACACCCCGCAGATCGAACACGTCGCCGCGGAACTGGTCCGCCGGGAGAGCAGCGCCCCACCCCCCGACGGCCGGTAGCCGCTGACACCCGCCCGACGGCCGCTAGCCGCAGGTACCCGGTCGACTATTCCGGCGTCGCCGAGCAGCGGGCGACGGGCGTGGCGAGTTGCGCCCGGCGTCGTACGTATGTTCGAATAATGGCCATGCGCTGGGAAAACCTGACGTCGGCTCCCCCCGACACCGGGCCCCCACCGGGGGCAGCGCCAGCGGCTCCACCCCTGCCGCTGGCGCTGCCCGGCGCGACCGTCCGCACCTTCGACACCCCCGACTTCGCCGGCATGACGTTCTACGAGGTGCACGCCAAGTCGATCATCAACCGCGTGCCGGGCGCCTCGCGGGTGCCGTTCCAGTGGACGATCAACCCCTACCGGGGGTGCAGCCACGCCTGCGCCTACTGCCTGGCCGGCGACACCGCGATCCTGCTCGCCGACGGGCGCACCCGACCACTGGCCGAGCTGCGGATCGGCGACCAGATCTACGGCACCGTCGCACAGGGCAACCACCGGCGCTACGTCCGGACCGAGGTGTTGGCGCACTGGTCGACGGTGAAGCCGGCATACCGGATCGTGCTGGCCGACGGCACCGAGCTGACCGCCAGCGGCGACCACCGGTTCCTCACCCCGCGCGGCTGGAAGCACGTCGTCGGCGCACCGCCCGGCGAGCCGCCCCGGCCCTATCTGGCGATCACCGACAGTCTGGTCGGCACCGGTCGGGCCACGCCGGGACCCGCCGACCTCCCGGCCGGCGGCCTAGACGGGACCATGCTCGGCGGCCGGGCGGTGCTGCGGATCCGCCGCATCGAGCCGCTCGGCCAGGATCTCCAGCTCTACGACATCACCACCGGCACCGGCGACTTCGTCGCCAACGGCGTGGTCAGCCACAACTGCTTCGCCCGCGGCACCCACACCTATCTCGACCTGGATGCGGGGCGCGACTTCGACAGCAAGGTGGTGGTCAAGGTCAACGCGGGCGAGCTGGTCCGCCGCGAGCTGGCGGCGCCGAAGTGGTCGGGCGAGCACGTCGCGATGGGCACCAACGTCGACTGCTACCAGCGGGCCGAGGGACGCTACCGGCTGATGCCGCCGATCCTGGCGGCGCTGCGCGACTTCGCCAACCCATTCTCGATCCTGACCAAGGGCACCCTGATCCTGCGCGACCTGCCGCTGCTCCAGGAGGCGGCCACCGTCACCCAGGTCGGCATCTCGATGTCGGTCGGTTTCGTCGACGAGCGGATGTGGCGTGCCGTCGAGTCGGGCACGCCCAGTCCGCGACGCCGGCTCGACGCCGTACGCCGGCTGACCGACGCCGGCTTTCCGGTCGGGGTACTGATGGCCCCGATCCTGCCCGGGTTGACCGACAGCGACGAGTCCATCGAGGAGACGGTGGCCGCGATCGCGGCAGCCGGCGCGGTGAGCGTCACCCCGTTGCCGCTGCACCTGCGTCCCGGTGCCCGTGAGTGGTACGCGAGCTGGCTGGCCCGGGAGTTTCCGCACCTGGTGCCGCGCTATCGGACCCTCTACGGCCGGGGCTCCTACCTGCCCCAGGCATACCAGCGCGAGCTGACCGCCCGGGTCCGGATCGCGGCCCGCCGGCACGGCCTGCACCGCTCGGAGCCGGGAGAGGCCCGCCAGGTGCCGGGACCCGCACCGGCACCCGCCGCCGAGCAGCTCACCCTCCTCTGACGAGAAGGTTGGCGGAGCCGGCGGTCCCGCTGCCGAGCTAGAGTCGCGGGGTGCGTAGTCCTCAGCAGATCCTGGCCGAGGCCGGGGTGATCGCCGTGGTCGGGGCGTCCCGCGACCCGGGCAAGCCGTCCCACAGCGTCCCGGCGCAGATGCAGCGGTACGGCTGGCGGATCGTCCCGGTCAACCCGGTGGCGGACGAACTCTTCGGGGAGCGGGTCTATCGCTCGCTGGCCGAGATCCCACACCCGGTCGACCTGGTCAACGTGTTCCGGCCGGCCGAGGACGCCGTGCAGGTGGTCCGCGAGGCGGTCGCGATCGGCGCCCCGGCGGTCTGGTTGCAACTCGGCATCGTCTCGGCCGAGGCGCGGCGGATAGCCGAGGAGGCCGGCCTCGACTACGTCGAGGACCGCTGCCTGGCGGTG
Source organism: Plantactinospora veratri (assembly GCF_036421995.1). Lineage (NCBI taxonomy): Bacteria > Bacillati > Actinomycetota > Actinomycetes > Micromonosporales > Micromonosporaceae > Plantactinospora > Plantactinospora veratri. The sequence continues at coordinate 173,839 of NZ_JAZGQL010000033.1, read as the reverse complement.
GAACGTGCCACCGGCGGACTTTCCCGCCGGAGTTGACCGCAGCCTCTCCGGCCGAAGCCGGCCGCTGCCTGAGCTGACCGCGTCGATCGCGTCGACGGTGTCGATCGACCTGGACCGGCCGGAACTCGGCACGCCGCCGCCACCCACGGGTGCATGATTCCGGGCATTCGCCGCAAAGGCCGCGTTGACCGGTAGCGTTGCCGGGTGAGGAGGGCAACGCGATGAGCAATCCAGGGCCGGGTGAGCCGCAGGATCCGCATAGACCCCCGGCGCAGCCCCCACCCGGCTTCGGCGAGCGTCCCGACCAGCCCGACCAGTACGGCTACCCAGGCCAACCCGAGCAGCCCGGCTACTACGGCCAGCCCGGCCAACCCGGGCAGTCGGGCTACCACGGCCAGCCCGGCCAGTACGGCTACCAGGACCAGCCCGGCTACTACGGCCAGCCGAGCCAGCCCGGTAGCCAGGGCGGGCCCGGCTACTACGGTCAGCCGGGCGGGCAGTCCCGGATCAACCTGCTGGCGATCCTCTCCCTGGTCTTCGCCTTCGTCTTCGCGCCGGCCGGCATCGTGCTCGGGCACCTGGCCAAACGCCAGATCCAGCGCACCGGCGAACAGGGCGGCCAGTTGGCCACCTGGGGACTGATCCTCAGCTACGTCTTCACCGCGCTCTACCTGATCGGCTGCTGCGGCTGGCTGGCCCTGGTGAGCTGGGCCGGTGCCGAGGGCGACGGCGGCGCGTACTGACCCGTCGGGCGAGGTGTCCCGGCGGCCCGGTTGCGGCGCCGGACGCCCACGGCGGTGACGAGCGGCTACCCGGCTACCGGTACTCCGCCTCCCGCACGCTGTTGCCGCCGTCCACCACCAGCATCTGACCGGTGATGTACGAGGCGGCCGGCGAGCAGAGGAAGGCGATCGCGGCGGCGACCTCGTCCGGGGTGCCGGGGCGGCCGACCGGGGTGCCGAGCCCCTGCTTCAGTTCGGCCATGGTGGACGCCGCCGTGTAGATCGTCCCCGGCGCCACCGCGTTGACGGTCACCCCGTCGGCGATCATCTCCATCGCCAGTGCCCGGGTCAGCCCGACGACGCCGGCCTTCGCGGCCGCGTACGCCGCCTCGGTGGGCAGGGCGTTGACCGGACCGGCGGTGGCGGCGAGGTTGACGATCCGACCCCAGCCCCGCTCGGCCATGCCGCCGCTGAACGCCCGACTGCACAGGAACGCCGTACTCAGGTTGCGTTCGATCTCCCGGTGCCACTCGTCGTAGCTCAACTGGGCGACCGGCCGAAGCACCTCGGGACTGGCCCGGCTCGCCAGCCCGGCGTTGTTGACGAGCACCTCGACCTCGCCGAGCTGCTCGACGATGGCGTCCGCCAGCGCGCCGACCTCGGCCTCGTCGGTGAGGTCGGCGACGAAGCCCGTCGCGCCCAGCTCACTGGCCCGGTCGTGGATGCGGCGGGTGGTCGAGACGATCGCCACCCGGGCGCCGAGCGCGCAGAGCCGGCGTGCCGTCGCGTACCCGATCCCGTCCGGACTGCCGGCGCCGGTGACCAACGCCACCCGCCCGTCCAGGCGCATCGTCACCGGTTCGGCGTCGCCGTCCGGTGCCACCGGCCGGCCCGGGTCGATGCTCTGCGAGACGGTGCCCTGCGAGCCGGTACGGGGCCGGCGGGCCAGTGCGGGACGCGTGGCGTCCCGACGAGGCCGATTACCGGATCTGTCCCCGGCGCGCGCGTCGAATACCATGCCCGCGATCCTGCCCGGTCGAGTCGATACGGGCAACGCCGCACCGCCGTGGCACCGCCGACCGGGCGTCGGTCGGCACCGACCCGGCCCGTTCGGCCGATCCCCGCCGGCACGTCGGCGGCGAGGGGCCGGGCGGATACGGGGACACCGATCTGGCGTACGCCGACTACCCTGGCGACGCATCCGAACGGACGAAGTGAGAGACCTCGAATGACCGACCCCCAGCAGAGCGGCTACTCCAGCGATCCGTCCTGGCAGCCGCAACCACCGGCCCAACCCGGGGGCTACCAGGATCCGGGTGGCTACCAGCCGATGTACCAGGACCCGACGGTCCAGGCCGCCGCCCCCGCCCCGCCCTACCAGCCGGGATATCCGGCCGATCCCGGCTATCCGACCCAGGCGTACCCGGCCGGCACGGATCCGATCAGCGGCCAGCCCGTGCTGGCTCCGGGTTACCCGCCCGCCGGCTACCCGGTCGCGACCCCGGGGCCGTCGACCAACGGCCTGTCGATCGCCGCGATGGTGGTCGCCATCGTGGGCGCGCTCGGGCTCTGCGGGTACGGGCTGGGCGGCTACCTCGGTGCCGTCGGAGCGATCATGGGCCACGTCGCCAGCAAGCAGATCCGCGAGCGTGGTGAGGGCGGCGCGGGATTCGCCAAGGCCGGCATCATCGTCGGCTGGATCTCCACCGCCATCGCGGTCCTCGCCACCATCGCCATCGTGATCTTCTTCGTCTGGTTGGCCAACCAACCGTCGTCGTACGACACCGGCTACTGAGCATCCGGACCAGCAGGAGGGCGCCGTGAACCCAGGCAGCACCGGTAACCCGTCCGAGTCCACCAGCGACCCGGGTGTCGTCACGCAGCCCGCCCTCGAATCCGGGCAGTACCCCGGCCAGGCCGGCGAGGCACCGCCGCCGGGTTGGAACCCGGGCTACCCCGGCTATCCGTACGTCCCGCGCCGGCCGACGAACGGGATGGCGATCGCGGCGATGGTCACCGGGATCGTCGCCCTGTTCAGCTGCCAACTGGTCGGCGGGGTGGCCATCTATCTGGCGAAGAAGGCGCGTACCGAGATCCAGGCGAGCGGCGAGGAGGGCAGCGGCTTCGCCACCGCCGGGCTGGTGCTCGGCTGGGTCTCGCTCGGGATGGTCGCCCTGGGCCTGCTCTTCTTCCTCGCCTACCTGGGCTTCATGGGGGTGCTCTTCGCCACCACGGCGAGCACCTAGGGCTGGGCCGGCCCGTCGGACCGCCCGCGCGCGCCGGGGTGGAGGCGGGGTCAGCCGGTCGGGTACGTCTCACCGGGGCGCGGCTCGGTCTCCGGCAGCGGCCCCGCCTCCGGTGGCGCGGGTAGCGGCTCCGGCTGGGCGGCGGTGCCGGTCCGCCGGGCGGTGCGCGACTCGCCGTGCAGCACGACGGCGACGCCGGCCAGCAGCAGGGTCAGCCCGGGCAGGGCGGCCGTCCGGGGTACCTGACCGAGCCAGGCCCAGGCGATCAGGGCGGCGCCGGGCGCTTCGAGCAGGAAGAGGACGCTGATCGTCGTCGCCGAGATCCGGCGCAGCGCGTAGTTGAACATCGAGTGGCCGAGCAGTTGGGCCCCGACCACCAGGCCGAGCACGGCGAGCCAGGTGTGCGGGTCGTACCCGCCGAGCCGTACGCCGCCGGCCAGGCAGACCACCAGCAGTGCCGCCGCGCAGACCCCGTAGCAGATGGTGGTGTAGCCGACGGTGCTGACGGTGCTCCGGACCCGTTCGCCGAGCGCGGTGTAGACCGCCGCCGCCATGCCGCCGGCCACCGCGAGCAGGTCACCGGCGACGGCCCGGCCGGAGACCCCGAAGTCGGCGCCGACCGCCCAGATCGCGCCGACCACCGCCAACCCGATGCCGATCCAGGCGAGGGCGGTGAGCCGCCGGCCCTGGCCGAGCGCGATCAGCCCCTGCCAGACCGGCTGGGTGACCACCAGTGCGGTGGCGGTGGCCACCGAGGTGAGCTGGGCGCTCGGCATCCAGGTGCCGAAGTGCACCGCGAGGGCGAGACCGGCGAGTACGCAGTAGCCGGCGTCCCGGCGACCGGCGCGTCCGGCCAGCGCCCGGAACTCGGCGCGTCGCCGGAAGAGCGCGACCGGCCCGAGCACCCCGACGGCGAGGAAGTTGCGCCAGAAGGCGATCGCCAGCGCGGGTGCGGCGGCGAAGGCGATCAGCGGTGCCGACGACGAGACCGCCGCGATGGCGACCGCGACCGCGCCGATGCTCAGCGGGTCGATCGAGGTCCGGTGCGGTGGTACGACGACAGGCACGGAAAAATCCTCACATGTCACTGCGGGCCACCATGAGGTCGACAACTCGTTACGATCGTGCGATCGCACCTGGCTCCATCCGGTTCCGGAGGCCTGCTCCCCCATGCCCACACACCGGTTCCCCTCCCCGCCTGGCCACTCCCACGCCCCCGACGACCAGCCAGCACACCCCGTCGACTCCAACCGCCCGCCGCAGGACGAACCCGAGCCGCCGTACGACGAACCCGAGCCGCCGTACGACGAACCCGAGCCGCCGGCCCGGAGCACGGAGCAGTCGCCGCCGGTCCCCGGGTGGTCGGGGCGGGGCGGCCGGCCGTCGCCGGCGTACCGGGCGGTGATCTTCGACTTCTTCGGCACCCTCACCTGTGGCAGCCCTCGGGGTCAGCAGCACCGGGTGGTCGCCGCCCTGCTCGGCTGTGCCGTGGAGGCGCTGTTCGAGGTGCTCGACCGGTCCTTCTACCTGCGGGCCACCGGGGCACTCGGCGATGCCACCGACACCATGCGGTGGATCTGCGAACAGGCCGGGGCCCGACCCTCCACCGCCGACCTGCGGGCCGCCGTCGAGGCCCGGGTCGAGGCGGTACGCGCCGACACCCGACTCCGTCCCGAGGCGGTGACGGTGCTGCGCGCCGTACGGCGTCGTGGTGCCCGTACCGCCCTGATCAGCGACTGTACCCACGAACTGCCCGCCCTCTGGCCGCAACTGCCGGTCGCGCCCCTGCTCGACGCGCGGGTCTTCTCGGTGCAGGTGGGCCGCTGCAAGCCCGATCCGGCGATCTATCTCACCGCCTGCCAACGGCTCGGCGTCGCACCGGGCGACTGCCTCTATGTCGGCGACGGCGGCAGTCAGGAACTCACCGGCGCCGCCCGGGCCGGGATGACCCCGGTCCGGCTGGCCGCCGCCGACCTCGACGGTCACCTGGTCTTCAACCCGGACCGGGGTTGGAGCGGCTTGGCACTCACCTCGCTGGCCGAGGTGCCCGGGCTGCTCGACGTACCCCGAAGCCGGGCCGGGTCGACGCCGGCGGGTTCCGTGCCGGTCCCGGGTGGGGCAGGATGCGGGGTGTGACGGACGAAGAGGAGGCCGCGGTCTCACCGCTGGTCACCGAGGCGGTGAAGAAGGCCGCGGTGGCGTGGGTGGCGGTCGGCCACCAGCCACCGGTCGCGCTGTGGTGCTTCCCACTCGACGGCGCGCTCTTCGTGGTGAGCGGCCCGGGCGAGCAGTCCGCACCGGGGCTCGCCGAGGCGAAGACCGCGACCGTCACCCTGCGCGGCGACCACGGCGGGCAGATCGTCACCTGGCCGGCCGAGGTGATCCGGGTCGCACCGGATGGCGAGCAGTGGGCGACCGTGGCCCCACAGGTCGCGGCCAAGCGGCTCAACGCCTCCGGCAGCCCGGTGGAGCTGGCCGAACGGTGGCGGGCCGAGTGTGTGCTCAGCCGGCTGGTGCCGGCCGGGGCGCCGCTGGCCGCCGGGCAGACCCTGCCGGACGACTCTCTCGCCGCACCGCCGCGCGAGACCACCGCGGTCCGGCAGACCCGCCGGCCGTTCCGGTTGCACCGGGTCCGGCGCCGCTGACCGGGCCGGCCGGGCCGGCCCATCCGGCAGCACGGGCCGGGTAGGGCGGCACCGGACGGAATCGGACGTCCCCGGGCCGGCTCGACGGCACGAAAACGCCGCGCGCCTCAAGGGGCTAGGCGCGCGGCGAACTTCAACGATCGTCGCACCCCGACGGGTACGGCGTCTACCGTCAAATCGCCAATTTCCCCACCCATGGCTGAACGCCCGACTTGCCGCCCACGCCGTGCTGATTCCCCCTCGGCTGTTCGAGGGCCGCTGTGCTGCCGTCCGTTCCGGTACGGCCGGCCGGCGGGACCTGCCGGCGACGTAGCATTGCGAACATGTCTGCTCCCGCCGTACCCGGCCAGGAGGCCGCCGCCTCCGGCACCGACTCCGCCGTCCGGCCCACGAACGCCGTCGAGGAGGCGGTGCAGGCCGCGCTGGCCACCGTCGACGACCCGGAGATCCGCAGGCCGATCACCGAACTCGGCATGGTGCGCTCCGCCGTGGTCGCCGCCGACGGCACGGTACGGGTGGAGCTGCTGCTCACCGTCGCCGGCTGCCCCCTGCGGGACAAGCTGCGTACCGACATCACCGCGGCGGTCGGCGCGGTGCCGGGCGTGACCGGAGTCACCATCGACTTCGGCGTGATGAGCCCCGAGCAGCGGCAGGCCCTTCAGACGCGGCTGCGCGGCGGCGGGCAGAGCCAGGAACCGGTGATCCCGTTCGCCCAGCCCGGCTCCCGGACCCGGGTCTACGCGGTGGCCAGCGGCAAGGGCGGGGTCGGCAAGTCGAGTGTCACGGTCAACCTGGCCGCCGCGCTCGCCGCCCGGGGACTCTCGGTGGGCGTCGTCGACGCGGACATCTACGGCCACTCGGTGCCCCGGATGCTCGGGGTCGACGGCCGGCCGACCCGGGTCGAGGACATGATCATGCCGCCCCAGGCGCACGGGGTGAAGGTGATCTCGATCGGCATGTTCACCGACGGCAACGCGGCGGTGGTCTGGCGAGGCCCGATGCTGCACCGCGCCTTGCAGCAGTTCCTCGCCGACGTCTACTGGGGCGACCTCGACGTCCTGCTGCTGGACCTGCCGCCGGGCACCGGCGACGTCGCCATCTCGCTGGCCCAGTTGCTGCCGAACGCGGAGATCCTGGTGGTGACCACCCCGCAGACCGCCGCCGCCGAGGTGGCCGAGCGGGCCGGCGGGATCGCCCTGCAGACCCACCAACGGCTGGTCGGTGTGGTGGAGAACATGTCGTGGCTGGAACTGCCGGACGGCTCCCGGATGGAGGTCTTCGGTTCGGGCGGCGGCGCGATGGTCGCCGAGTCGCTGACCAGGGTGATCGGCGCACAGGTGCCGCTGCTGGGTCAGATTCCGTTGGACACCCGGGTACGCGAGGCCGGCGACGCCGGTAACCCGGTCGTACTCGCCGAGCCCGAGGCGCCGGCCGCCAAGGCGCTGGCCTCGGTCGCGGACCGGCTCGCCGTCCGCCGCGAGTCGCTGCTCGGCAAGCCCCTCGGGCTACGCCCCGCCGGCCGCTGACCTGTGTGCGCTGGCCACCGTGGGCGGCTGACCTTCGTGGGTCAGCCAGGCCGCCCGACGGCTCGCCCGGGCCGCACCGGGGCCTGAGGCCGAGCGGGCGGGCCCCTCGGCCGCCGGACCCGGGATCGGGGTCAGGTGGCGTCGACGTCGAAGGTGCGGCGCTGGACCGGCGTCACGTCGCTGCCGCTGGCCGGGGCCGGGGCTGCCGTGCCGCTCGTCGAGCCGCCGGACGAGCGGAAGTCCACCGAGGCAGCCACGTCGTCGACCTCGCGGCGTACGTCGGTCAGGTCTGAGCGGAGCTTCTCGAACGTCCCCTCCAGCGGCTTCCGGATCGCCTGCTCGTCTTCCTCGCTCAGCAGGTGCTTGCGGATGAACGCCTTCGGGTGCAGGTCCTCGAGCTGGATGTCGGTGCCCAACTCCCGGCTCAGGTCGCCGGTGGCGTTGCGGGCCATGTTGCGCAGGTTGCGCAGCATCCGGAGACCGTCGCTGATCACGGTGGGCAGCCGGTCACCGAAGATCAGCAGCGCGACCAGCAGCAGTGCACCGATCTCCCACCAGTTCAGGTTCTCGAACACGCCTGCCTCCCCTCATCCCCGCCCACGGCAAGAGTACGCACGTCATGGTGGCCGGTGGGAGGGGGAGCGGACCGCTACTTCCCGGCCCGCCGCCACCGTCCCGCCCCCACCCGGCCGGTACGGTCGGGCGTTCAGGAACGGGTCATCTCCGGGTCAGACCGGCGTCACTTCGCGTCGGCGGCCAGGGTCACCGAGGCGGCCTGCCGCTCCGAGCCGCGCCGGTATTCGACGCTCACCACCGAGCCGGGCGCGTACTTGCGGACCAGCGCGATCAGGTCGCTCGGATCCTCCAGCGGCTTGCCGTCGAGTTTGAGCACCACGTCTCCGGCGCGCAGCCCGGCGGCGGCGGCCGGCCCGGTCGGCTCGACGAAGGAGACCCGGACCCCACCCGACCCGCCGGAGCGGGTACCGCCGACCGTCGCGCCGATCACCGTCCGGCGCGCCTTGCCGGTGTCGATGATCTCCTGGGCCAGCCGCTTGGCCTGGTTGATCGGGATCGCGAAGGCCAGGCCGACGTTGCCGGCGGTCTCCTCGTCGGCGGCCGGCGTCTGGATCACCGAGTTCACCCCGATCACCCGTCCGCCGCCGTCGACCAGCGGCCCGCCGGAGTTACCACGGTTCACCGCGGCGTCGGTCTGGATGGCGGCGTAGTAGCGCACCTGGCCGCCCGTCTCACCTTGCCGGAACGTCCGGTCCAGCGCGCTGACGATGCCGGCGGTGACGGTGTTCGCCAGCGACAGCGGCGTACCGAAGGCGAGCACCGGGTCGCCGACCGCCACGGCGTCGGAGTCGCCGAACTCCACCGGTTTGAGGCCGGTCCGGGACACCTTGATCACCGCGATGTCCGCCTCGGGATCCTTCCCCACCACCTCGGCCGGCGCGGTGGAGCCGTCGTTGAAGACCACCGTCGCGGTGTCGGCACCGACCCCGACCACATGGTCGTTGGTGATCACGTAACCGTCCTGGGTGGCGACGAATCCGGAGCCGAGACCGATCCCGCCGTTGCCGCTGACCCGTACGGTGACGACGCTGGGCAGCAGCCGTTCCGCGACACCGGCCAGCGAGTCGGGCGGGCGTCGGGCCGTGGCGGGCGGTTCCGCGGCGTTCGAGCCGAGCGCGGTTGTACCGGTGACACCGCCGCGCACCGCGAAGGCGTACCCGAGCGAGCCGCCGAGCGCACCGGCCAGCAGCGCGGTGACCAGCGAGACCAGGAAGACCGGGGCCAGCCCGCGCCGCCCGGCGGCGTCCGGGTCGGTCACCGGCTCGGGGTCGGCGCCCCCGCCGGAGGCCGGCCCCGCCTGCACCACCACGGCCGCCGGGGTGGCCGGGTTCCGCCACGGGTCGTGCAGCGCGTCGGACCACCACGGGGACGATCCCGGGTCGGCGGCCGACCCGGAGACCGCCGGCGTGCCGACCGTCGGGGGCGTCGGCGGCGGGGAGTTCCCCGGCGTCGCCGTCCCATCGGGCTGGCGCCAGTTCCAGCCGTCCGTCACGTTCGCTGCCTCCCAGTCCGTCCCTGAAGCCGGGTGCCGCGCGGGCCGGGGCGACCGGTTCCGGCCGCGGCGTCCGGGTTCCGCATCCAGGATCGCACGGATGGCCGAGTACCGGTCATCGGTTGGTCGGAGGCCGGGGCGCCGTCCGAGGTACGCGCCTGCCGATCACCTACCGCCACCCTTAGGCTCATACCCGCGACCCCACCCCGGTCCGCCGCCGCACCGCCGCCCGTTCCACCGTCGCCCCGTGAACCCGCCGTCCGCAAGCTCCGCCCGCCGGAAATCCCGCACCCTCGAAGACGCACCACCGACCGAAGTCCATCCCCAGCCGAGTCCCTCGCCGCCCGGAGGTGCCCCATCGCCACGGTCGCCCGGTCAGTCAGTACGACGACCGCCCAAGCACTCCAGTTCGCCGAAGCGTACGTCGCCGAGGACCTGGTCCTGCGTACCGCCCGCAGCCTCGCCAGGGAGGTCGGCCTCGACGCCGTCACGCCGGGGACCGGTGCCACGCTCCGGCTGCTGGCGGCGGCCGGCAGTGCCCGGGCCGTCGTGGAGATCGGCACCGGTACCGGGGTCAGTGGGCTCTGGCTGCTCCGCGGCATGCGCCCCGACGGCATCCTGACCACCATCGACGTGGAGACGGAGCACCAGCGGATCGCCCGACGGATCTTCCAGGAGGCGGGCTTCGCCTCCGGGCGTACCCGGATCATCACCGGCCGGGCGCTGGACGTGCTGCCCCGGCTCGCCGACGGCGTCTACGACCTGATCTTCGTCGACTCGGAGGTCGCGGAATACAGCGCCTGCGTCGAGGCGGCGCTGCGGCTGCTCCGCCCCGGCGGGGTACTCGCGCTGCACGGCGCGCTGGCCGCCGGCCGGATCGGCGACCCGGCCGCCCGGGACGTGGAGACGGTGACCGTCCGGGAGGTGGCCAAGGCGGTCCGCGAGTCGGAGGAGTGGACCCCGGCGCTGCTCCCCACCGGCGAGGGGCTGCTCGTCGCGGTCAAGCGCTGACCGGCACCGGTCTGGTGCCCGCCGCTGTGCACCCGGCCGGACCACCGGCATCGGCTACGGCCGGGTGGCCAGCCAGCGCAGCAGGGTGCGTACGCCCCAGCCGGTGGCGCCCTTGACCAGCTCGCCGTCGTTGCCGTCGGACCAGGACGGCGCCGACATGTCCACGTGCACCCAGCGGTCCCGCAGGTCACCGGTGAACTCGCGGAGGTAGAGGGCGGCGAGCACCGAGCCGGCGCCCTGGGTCGGTGCGCTGTAGAGGTCGGCGATGTCGCTGCCGAGGTATTCGGCGTAGTCGGCCGGCAGCGGCATCCGCCAGGCCCGCTCACCGGCCGCCTCGGCGGCCGACAGCACGGCCTCGGCCAGCTCGTCGGTGTGGCTGTAGAGGGCAGCGGTCCGCTTGCCGAGCGCGACCGCGTTCGCCCCGGTCAGGGTGGCGAGGTCGACCAGCAGGTCCGGCGCGAGTCGCGCCACGGCGTAGCCGAGCGCGTCGGCCAGCACCAGCCGGCCCTCGGCGTCGGTGTTGGTGCTCTCACTGGTCAGCCCGTTGTAGTGCCGCACGACGTCGCCCGGCCGGTACGCCGAGCCGCTGACCATGTTCTCCGCGAGCGGGGCGAGCGCGGTGATCCGGACCGGCAGTCCGAGCGCGGCGGCACCGATGGTGGCGGCGACCACGGCCGCGGCACCGCCCATGTCCTTGCGCATCAGCTTCATGCCGTCCCGGGGCTTGATCGAGATGCCGCCGGTGTCGAAGGTGATGCCCTTGCCGACCAGGACGACGTGCCGGTCCGCGCCCTCGGGCCGCCAGCTGAGCTCGACCAGCCGGGGGCCCTGCGCCGATCCGCCGCCGACGGCGAGAATGCCGCCGAACCCCTCTGCGGCGAGCCGGTCCGGTTCCCGTACCTCGACGGTCAGCCCGTCCCGACCGGCGGCGGCCTCGACCACCCGGTCGGCGAACCAGGCCGGGCTCTTCACCGAGGAGGGGGTGTTGGTCAGGTCCCGGGCGAACCGGGTGGCTTCGGCGACCACCCGGGCGGTCTCCAGGGCCGCCCGGTAGGGCTCGGGGTCGGCGACCGCGAGCAGCACCTCGGTCAGCGCGGGCGGGTCGCCGGCGGCCTCGTCGGCGTCCGGCATCCGGAACCGGTACGACGCCAGCCAGATCCCCTCGGCGAGCCCGCGTACGGCCTCCGGGGCAACATCGACCGGGATCGCTATAGTGATCGAACTCTCACGCGTGGCCGCCCGGACCACGGCCGCACCCGCGGAGCGCCAGCCGGCCTCGTCACCGGCGCCCACGCCGGCCAGCAGCAGCCGGGTCGGCTCGCCCTGCGGGCGGATCGACCGGTGCAGCGCGCCCGCGCCACCGGGCTGCTCGAGGTGGGGCAGCAGCGCACTCGCCTCGGCGGTCAGCTCGGCGGGGAGGGCGAGGAGGGTGGGCAGCAGCGTGCCGCCGGGCCCGTCCGCGGGCTGACCCGGCGCCTCCTGGGGCGCGACCGGCAGGGTCAGGGTTTCGAACCCGGTGGGGTCGACTACCAGACGGATCGACAGCACGCCGACGGTACCTCCAGACGATCTCGGATGGGCGGGAAGTAGGCGACCCGCCCGACATCACGACCCTGGGCCACCGGCGTGTCGCCGGTGGCCCAGGGTGAGAAAACCCCGCCGGACGTGCCGCCCGGCGGAGTCGGCGTTCACTTAGCCGGCGGCGGCCTTCAGCGCGTCACCGAGCGCGTTGGCCTCGTCGGGAGTCATCTCGACGACGAGCCGGCCACCACCCTCCAGCGGAACCCGCATGACGATGCCCCGGCCCTCCTTGGTGACTTCCAGCGGACCGTCGCCCGTCCGCGGCTTCATCGCCGCCATGTTGTCTCCCCTCAGACCTTCATCAGGGTCGGTGGGTTACCCCACATCCATTTGGTCAGCATCACCGCCCAAGGCCGCGGTGCCGACCAACGATTTTCCCTGATGAACACCGCCGGACCCAAACCGAACCGGCGTTGATGTAACAGCATCTAGCTTATCTTGAGAAGGGGTGTCACAATGTGCGGTCATGCAGGCACGGTCGGCACTCTTCGACCTGTATGGCGACTACCTCCGCTCCCGGGGTGGGCGCGCACCGGTGTCCGCGCTGGTCAAACTACTATCCCCGCTCGGCATCGCCGCACCCGCGGTCCGGACCGCCGTCTCCCGGATGGTCCGGCAGGGCTGGCTGCACCCGCTCCGACTGGCCACCGGACCGGGGTATCTGCTCACCCCGCGCGCGGCCCGACGGCTCGACGAGGCGGCCGCCCGGATCTACCGGACCGGCAAGATCGGATGGGACGGCCGATTCGACCTGATCGTGCTTGAAAGCGGTACGAACCGGCGGGACCGGCAACGCCTCGCCGCCAACCTGAGCTATCTGGGCTACGGCATGCTCGACGAGCAGACCTGGGTCGCCACCCGGCCCGGCGAGGACGTGGACGGCCTGCTCACCGAGGCCGGAGTGCGCTACGAGCGGTTCACCGCCGCACACGCCGCCGGTACGCCCGGGGCGATGGGGGTGGTCCGGCGGGCCTGGGACCTCGAAGAGATCGCCAACGCGTACCAGGAGTTCGTCGCCGCGCAGCGTCCACTGCTCGCCGCGGTGACGGTACGCAGCTGCGACGAGGACGCGTACGCCGCCCGGTTCCGGCTGGTGCACGCATGGCGTACCTTCCTCTTCCGGGACCCGCAGCTACCTCCCGCGCTCCTGCCGGAGCGGTGGCCGGGGACCAGCGCGGCGGCCTTCTTCGACCGGCACGCCGCACGGCTGCGCCCGGCTGCCGACCGTTTCGTCGAGCAGTGCCTCGACGGTTCCCACCGGATCCCCCGACAGAAGGGTCAACACCTGTGACCGAGCCGTTGCTCATCGACCGCTCCGACTCCGTGGTCACGCTGACCCTGAACCGGCCGACCGCGATGAACGCCCTGGACGTGGCGCTGAAGGAGGCGCTGCGGGACACGCTCGCCGAGCTGGAGCACGACCGCTCCTGCCGGGCCGTGGTGCTCACCGGTGCCGGGTCGGCCTTCTGTGCCGGCCAGGATCTGCGGGAACACGCCGCCACGCTGGCCGACGGCAGCACCGACCCGCTCGGCACCGTGCGGACCCACTACAACCCGATCGCCTCCCGGCTGGCCAGCCTGCCCAAGCCGGTCGTCGCGGCGGTACGCGGAATGGCGGCCGGCGCCGGCGCCTCGCTCGCCTTCCTCGCCGACTTCCGGATCGGCGGCCCCGGCACCAGCTTCCTGATGGCCTTCGCCAAGGTCGGCCTGGCCGGCGACACCGGCGCCTCCTGGTCGCTGCCCCGGCTCGTCGGGCACGCCAAGGCGATCGAGCTGCTGATGCTCGCCGAGCCGGTACCGGCCGACGAGGCGTACCGGCTCGGGCTGCTGAACCGGCTGGTCGACGACGAGCAGGTGCTGGAGACCGCCCGGGAGCTGGCCGCCCGGCTGGCCGCCGGACCGACGGTGGCGTACGGGGCGATCAAGCGGCAACTCTCGGTCGGTGACGCCGGCACCCTCTCCGAGGCGCTGGCCGCCGAGGCGCAGGCCCAGGCGATCTGCGGCGCCACCGCCGACCACCGGACGGCCACCGCCGCCTTCGTGCAGAAGCGCCGACCGACCTTCGAGGGGCGCTGACCGGCCCGGCACACCACGGCGCGTCGACGCAGACCCGGCTCGATCACCGGCCTTACCGGGCTCGTACACGACCGGCCTAGGGTCGGCCGCATGGTCGATCGGGACGCCGTCGTACATCTGCTGCGCCGCGCCACCTTCGGGCCGACAGCCGCCGAGGTGGAGGCGGCCGGACGCGCCGGGCTGGCAGCCACGCTGGACCGGTTGCTCGCCCCAGTCGGCGCCGACCCCGGTGCGGCGGCCACCCCGCCGCCCGACCTCGGCGCCGACCCGTATGCCGGGATCACCAAGGAGTCCAGCCGGGAGCAGCGGCAGCAGGCCCAGAAGCGGCGGGCCGAACAGGTGCGCGGGCTGGTCGACTGGTGGCTGGACCGGATGGTCGCCGCCGAGCACCAGCTCACCGAGAAGCTGGTCTTCTTCTGGCACGGGCACTGGGCGACCAGCGTACGCAAGGTCAAGTCCGCCCAGCTCATGTTCGGGCAGCTCGACACCTTCCGGCGGTACGGCCCGGGGCCGTTCGAGGCGCTGGTCCGGGCGATGGTGCGGGACCCGGCCCTGATCCTGTGGCTGGACGGGCAGAAGAACACCCGTACCGCCCCGAACGAGAACCTGGCCCGGGAGCTGATGGAGCTCTTCACGCTCGGCATCGGGCACTACACCGAGGCGGACGTGAAGGCCGGGGCGCGGGCGCTGACCGGCTGGCAGGTCGACCGGCGTACCGGCGAGGCGAGGTTCGTCCGGCGCCGGCACGATCCGGCCGGGAAGACGATCCTGGGCCGGACGGAGGCGTTCGAGGCCGACTCGTACGCCCGGCTGCTGGCCGCCCGCCCCGAGGCCGGCGCCTTCGTCGCGGCCCGGCTCTGGGCCCGGTTCGCCGGCACCGACCTGCCCCCGCCGGAGGCGCTGGGCGGAGCCGCCGGCACCACCACCGGGCTGCTCCGGGCGCTCTTCACCCGGCCCGAGTTCGGGCAGGCCCGGGGCGGGCTGGTGAAGCAGCCGGTGGAGTGGGCGGTCGGGGCGATGCGCCAGCTCGGCATCCGGCCCGGCAAGCTCGCCGAGCAGCAGCGCCGGGAGCTGTCCAACCGGCTGGCCGGAATGGACCAGGTGCCGCTGCGACCGCCGAGCGTCGGCGGCTGGCCGGCCGGGCCCGCCTGGCTGACCACCTCGTCGTTGCAGTCCCGGATGCGGCTGGCCGCGCTGCTGGCCGGGGCGGCGGCCCCGGAGGTGACCCGGCGGCTCGCCGGCACACCCGCGAACGACCGGCCGGAGGCGCTGGCCCGGCTGCTGGTGGTGGACCGGTGGACGCCACGCAGCCGGGCCGCCCTGGCCCCGCTGGCCGACGACCCGGGCCGGCTGCTTGTCGCCGGGCTGGTCAGCCCCGAGTACACCGTCAGTTGACGAGGAGGAGACGAAGCGGATGGACATCCTCACCCGACGCAGGTTCCTGCTCGCCAGCGGCGTGGCCGGGGCGGGCGCGCTCGCGGCCGGCGCGGGCGCGTACGGCCTGTCCGACCTGTTCGACACGGCCGGTGACCGCGATCCGCAGGCCCGTACCCTGGTGCTGGTCACCCTCTACGGCGGCAACGACGGCCTGAACACCGTCGTCCCGTACGCCGACCCGGCCTATCAGGACGCCCGCCCCGAGTTGGCGTACTCCGCCGACGAGGTGAAGCGGCTGGACGACAGTGTGGGGTTGAACCCGGCCCTGGCCGGGCTGCACCGGCTGTACGGCGACGGCCGGCTCGCGATCGTACGTGGTGTCGGATATCCGACACCCGACCGGAGTCACTTCCGCTCGATGGACATCTGGCAGACCGCACGCCCGGACCGACCCGAGCACACCGGCTGGCTGGGCCGCTGGCTGGACGGGGCGGGCGGCGACCCCCGGCTCGCGGTCTCGTTCGAGCCGACCCTGCCACCGCTGCTCGCCGGTGCCCGCAGCGCGGGTGCCGCCGTACCGGTCACCGAGCGGAAGGCCAGGCGCCCGGTCGGCGACCCGACGCTGGCCAAGCTCGCGGTGGCCGAGCCCGGCGAGCCGGCCGGGCAGGCCCGGGCCGCCGCCTGCTTCGCCGACCTGCGCGCCGTCGACGCGATGATCACCGAGGTGCGTGACGCGGCCACCGCCGAGGAGGCCGACGACGGCGGGAACGACGACCGGCCGGCGGCGACCGCCACCGGCGGGGCGCGCAGTGCGCTCGCCGCCCAGCTCGACCTGGTGGCGCAGTGTGTCGAGGCCGGGGTGTCGAGCCGGGTCTTCTCGGTCTCGCTGGGCGGCTTCGACACCCACGCCGACGAGAAGCAACTCCAGGCGGTGCTGCTCGGCCAGGTCGACAAGGCGCTGACCGCGTTCGTCGACCGGATGGCCGGCACCGAGGCCGGGCGCAAGGTGGTGGTGGCGGTCTATTCGGAGTTCGGCCGGCGGGTCCGGGCCAACGCCTCGGACGGCACCGACCACGGCACCGCGTCGGACGTCTTCCTGCTCGGCGCCGGGGTGCACGGCGGCCTGCACGGCGAGCCGCCCGACCTGACCCGGCTCGACGACGGCGACCTGCGGTTCACCACCGACTTCCGGGACGTCTACGCCAGCCTGCTGGAACGGGTCCTCGACACCGAGCCGGAGCAGGTGCTGGCCGGCTGGCGGGGCCGGCTGGCCGGGGTGCTCACCTGACGGCGGTCGGCGAGCCGGGCCGGCAGCGGCTCAGTCCTCGTCCTCCTCCGGGTCCTGGTTGGCCTCGGCACCGAGCACGAACGCCTGCATCGCCAGCTCGTCGTCGGACGGCGCGACGAACGCCGGCAGCTCGCGGGGGCCCAGCTCCTGGACGTACGCCCAGAACAGCCGGACCGCCTCGGCCGGTGACCCCGCCTCGATCGGCAGGTCGAGGCTGACCAGGTAGTTCCGGCGCTCCGGCGGCGGGCCGACCCGCCCGGCCAGCTCCTGGTAGACCGCCGGGTCGACCGGGGTCACCGGGCCGTCGAGGGAGAGCCGGTCGGCCGGCACCGGCGCGTCGAAGACCTGCCGGGTGTACGTCACCGCGAGCGCGCCCGTCTCGCCCGGTCCGGACTGCGGATCGTCCGGGTCCCGCTCGCCGGCCCCGCCGACGACGGTCACCCGGCCGAGTGCGACCACCAGCGGCGGCTGCTCGTCGCGGACCACCAGGACGGGGTCGCCGGGGCCGGGCCGGGGCCCGCCGTTGCGGCCGGTCAGCTCCAGCGTGTCGTGGTGGAAGAGCCGCTCGGCCTCGTAGCGCTCGCCGGGGATGACCACCGCCCACGTCCCGGCCGAACCCGCTGCACTCATGCCGCTATCCCATCACGGCGGCGGCCGGCGGCTTCACGTGGCAGCCGTCGAGATGGTCGTCGACCATGCCGGTCGCCTGCATCAGCGCGTACGCCGTGGTCGGGCCGACGAACCGGAAGCCGCGCTTCCGGAGCGCCTTCGCCATCGCTGTCGACTCGGGGGTGATCGCGGGCACCTCCGCGAACGTCCGGGGTCGGCCCGTCCGGGCGGCCGGTGCGAAGGACCAGAGCAGGGCCGCCAGCCCGTCCGGGAGGTCGAGCGCGGCCCGCGCGTTGGCGATCGCCGCGTCGATCTTGGCCCGGTTCCGGACGATCCCGGCGTCGGCCATCAACCGGGCCACCTCCGCGTCGCCGTAGCCGGCCACGGTCGCCAGGTGGAACCCGTCGAAGGCGCGCCGGAACGCCGGCCGCTTCCGCAGGATGGTCAGCCAGGAGAGCCCGGACTGGAACGCCTCCAGGGTCAGCCGCTCGTAGAGCGCGTCGTCGCCGTGCAGCGGCCGGCCCCACTCCTCGTCGTGGTAGACGGCATAGTCGGGGGTACTCGCGCCCCAGCGGCAGCGGGCCAGCCCGTCGGCGCCAATCACCAGATCAGTCACGGCGTCAACGGTAGGCCAACCGCCCGACAACCTGCCGGTCAGCGGGTCGGCACGGTGTTCCGCCGTGATCAGGGCAGTTGGCCGCGTTCCACCAGCCGGGCGAACCGCTTCAGCGCCTGGGTGAGGCCGAACTTGGAGCCGGGCCAGAGCACCGGCCAGGCCATCCGGCCGGTCGGGCCGCCGGGCAGGTGGAACCACTCGTGCCAGACCACCTGGGTCCGGTCCTCGGCCATCTGGGTGCAGCGCAGCACCCCGGGACCGCGCAACAGGCGCCCGCAGTGCACCACGCGTACCTCGTACGGCGGGTCCAGCCGGACCACCCGCATCTCGTCCCGGAGTACTGCCGGTCCGACCGTGGTGACCGCCTCGACCAGGCTGCCCTCGCCACCGTCCCCCTCGACCAGGCGGACCCGGGTGAACGGGATCCAGTCGCCCTGTCGTTCCCATGCGGTCAGCGCGGCGAAGACCCGGGGCGCGGGGGCCGCGACGATGACCGTCGCGGTGACCTCTCCGGAGCCGGGCTCGGCCGCCGCCCGGAGCCCCTCGGTGCCGTCCGGATCGGCAGCGCCCGAACCGGCGGCGCTCACGCCCGCTCCGGCTGCTCCGCCGGCCCGGCCGTCCCCTCCGTCCGTACCGGCCGCTCGACCCGCCTGGTCGACGCCTCCTCCGCCGCCCCGTCGGCCTCGGCGGTGGCGTCGGCCCGGGCCGGCCGGGTCCGCTGGTCGTCGCCCGCGTCCGCACTGCCGGGGACGGCCTCGGCCCTGCTGCCCGGGACGGCCTCGGCTCCGCTGCCCGGAACGGCCTCGGCTCCGCTGCCCGGAACGGCCCCGTCCCTGCTGCCCCGAACGGTCGGTCCGGCGTCATCGGTCGGTCGGGGCGGTGCGGTGGCCTCGGTCAGGTCGCCGTCCTCGGCCTCGATCACGGACCCGCCCGCCCGGACCGACCGGGTCGGAACCGGCTCGGCGTCCTCCGCCCGGTCCTCCGTCGCGGGCGCGTCTGCCGCCGTGGCGGGTTCGGGCCGGGTGTCAGGAGTGTCGACGTCGGTCTGCTGGAGCCCGGACGGTGTGGTCTCGGCCTGGTCGGACCGCCCGCCGGGGCCGTTCGCACCGGTTCCGCCGTTCCCGACCGGGCCGCCGAGTGGCGGCACCGGCGACGAGTGGACCGCGGTCCCGCCGGTCGTGGCCGACGCCAGGGTACGGGCCGAGGAGCCGTCCAACGGGGCGTCCGGCGCGTCCGGCACCGACCCGGCCGGTACGAGAGCCGCCTCCCGGGCCCGGCGGAGCACCTCGGCGTCCTCCAGCCGCCCTTCCCGCAGCGCGGTGACCTCCGCCTGGAGCACCCCGATCAGCTCGTCCTTGTAGCCGATGTCGTACGCGGTGCGGCGCAGCGCCTGGTCGACCTGGGCCATCCGGTAGCCGCGCAGCGTCAGGTCGAACCGGACCTGCCCGACGTCGGTCTCCAGCAGCGGCCGGTTGCCCGGCAACGGCACCGCCCGCCCGTCCGGCTCGGCGGCGCCCAGCCCCGGATCGGAGCCGGTCACCAGCACCGTCACCCCGAAGACCACCGCCGCGACGGTCAGCGCCACGACCAAGAGGAGCAGAACCTGACCCATCCGCCGATGGTGGCATGGCGAGCCGGGCCGGGCGACCCCGCCACCCCGGTCGTTCTTCGAAGGACGTGAAACCCTGCCCCGTCGGCGGGCCGGACACCGGTGGCCGACGTGCCGCCATCCCGGCTGCCGGCCCCGACCGACGCGGGCGCCCGCAGGGGTACGACGACCCACCGCCGACTAGCGTGATCAGCGCCGAGATGGTGGAGGAGGAGTGGATGGCGGACGCGCTTCGACTGGGGCGGCGCACGTTCGCGCCCGGAGACCTCGCCGTGATGGCGATCGTGAACCGGACTCCGGACTCGTTCTTCGACCGGGGCGTCACGTTCGCCGCCGACAGCGCGCTCCGGGCCGTGGAGCGGGCGGTGGCCGAGGGTGCCGAGATCGTCGACATCGGCGGGGTGAAGGCCGGGCCCGGTGCCGAGGTGGACGTGGCCGAGGAGATCCGTCGTACCGTCGGCACCATCGCCGCCGTCCGGGCCGCCTTCCCGGAGGTGGTGATCTCGATCGACACCTGGCGGGCCGAGGTGGCCGTCGAGGCGGTGGCCGCCGGAGCGGACCTGCTCAACGACACCTGGTCCGGTGCCGATCCGGCGCTGGCCGAGGTGGCCGCCGCGACCGGGGTGGGGCTGGTCTGCTCGCACGCTGGCGGGTTGACGCCGCGGACCCGGCCGCACCGGGCGGCCTTCACCGACCTGCTGGCCGACGTGCTCGACACGGTCACCGGGCTCGCCGAGCGGGCGGTCCGGCTCGGGGTACGCCGGGACGGCATCCTGATCGACCCGGCGCACGACTTCGGCAAGAACACCCGGCACTCGCTGGAGATCACCCGCCGGCTGGCCGAACTCACCGGAACCGGCTGGCCGGTGCTGGTGGCCCTGTCCAACAAGGACTTCGTCGGGGAGACCCTCGACCTGCCGGTGGACCAGCGGCTGGAGGGTAGCCTCGCGGCCACCGCCGTCTCGGCCTGGCTGGGCGCCCGGGTGTTCCGGGCCCACCAGGTACGCCCGACCCGGCGGCTGCTGGACATGGTCGCCTCGATCCGCGGCGACCGCCCACCGGCGGTGTCCCGGCGCGGGCTGGCCTGACTCCGGTCCCGCAGGGCTGGCCTGACCCCGACCCGGCAGAGTTGGTCGCCGGACCGTCAGGTCCGGCCCACCCGGTTCGGCGTCCGGCTCACTGGGTCCAGCGGAGGATGTTCTTCCGCCAGGCGTAGAGGATGCCGAGGGCGAGCACGGCGACGAAGACCGCCATCTCGACCACCGTGACGAGGCCGAACCCGGGCCGGTCGAAGACCACCGCCCAGGGAAAGAGGAAGACCGCCTCGACGGCGAAGAGCACGTAGAGGTAGGCGTAGACGTAGTAGCGGATCTGCATCTGCGCCCAGTCGCTGCCGACCGGATCCAGCCCGCACTCGTAGCTGGTCCGCTTGCCGGGTGGGTCGGCGGGGCGGGCTGGCCGGAGCACCCGATTGGCGGTGAACGCGCCGACGAAGACCAGTACGCTGGCGAGCAGCAGCAGTCCCAGCGTCGCGTACGACCCCAGGTATCCGGTCATGTGCCGCAGCCTACCGCCCGATGTCGGGTTCCTGCCCCGCAGAATTCGACGTCCGAACTTCGGTGATCTGGATAACGACGCCGCTTTCCGGGTGGGGCGAAACCAGGCCAATGCCGCCATTACCGCGTCCCATGTGACGGACCTTGGGCAAGGATCACCTAACCACCGACGTAGGCTCTGGAGTGAAGGACTGGAGCGGGCCCGGCCCTCACCACCGCCAACCCGCCACCGGCGCTCAAGGAGGACATGTGGCCGAGCACGGCGAGGTCACCCCTGAGCTCGGCCCGTCCGACCGGGCCGAGCGAAGCGAGGTGCAGCAGTGAGCAAGCAGGTCCAACAGCTGGATCGGGTGGTCATCCGGTTCGCCGGCGACTCCGGCGACGGCATGCAGCTCACCGGCGACCGATTCACCTCGGAAACCGCTCAACTGGGCAACGACATCTCGACGCTACCCAACTTCCCGGCGGAGATCCGCGCCCCCGCCGGCACCCTGCCCGGGGTGTCGAGCTTCCAGGTGCACTTCGCCGACTACGACATCCTGACCCCGGGCGACGCCCCCAACGTCCTGGTCGCGATGAACCCGGCCGCGCTGAAGGCCAACCTGGCCGACCTGCCGCGCGGGGCCGACATCATCGTCAACACCGACGAGTTCACCCGGCGCAACCTGGCGAAGGTGGGCTACCAGGTCAGCCCGCTCGAGGACGGCTCGCTGGACGGCTACGTGCTGCACCCGGTGGCGCTGACCTCGATGACCGTCGGCGCGCTGGCCGAGCACGACGTCTCGAAGAAGGACGCCGAGCGGGCGAAGAACATGTTCGCGCTCGGCCTGCTCTCCTGGATGTACTCCCGGCCGTACGAGTCGACGATCCGGTTCCTGGAGCGGAAGTTCGCGGCCCGGCCGGAGCTGGTCGCGGCGAACACCGCCGCGTTCAAGGCCGGCTGGAACTTCGGCGAGACCACCGAGGACTTCGCGGTCCGCTACGAGGTCAAGCCGGCGAAGATGAACCCGGGGACCTACCGGAACATCACCGGCAACGCGGCACTCTCGCTGGGGCTGGTCGCCGCCGGGGTCCGGTCCGGGCTGCCGGTCTTCCTCGGGGCGTACCCGATCACCCCGGCCTCGGACATCCTGCACGAGCTGAGCAAGCACAAGCGGTTCGGCGTGACCACGATGCAGGCCGAGGACGAGATCGCGGCGATCGGGGCGGCGCTCGGCGCGTCGTACGGCGGTGCGCTCGGCGTCACCACCACCTCCGGTCCGGGCGTGGCGCTGAAGGGCGAGACGATCTCCCTGGCGGTGGCCCTGGAGCTGCCGCTGGTCATCGTCGACGTGCAGCGGGCCGGCCCGTCCACCGGCATGCCGACCAAGACCGAGCAGGCCGACCTGAACATGGCGCTGTACGGCCGGCACGGCGAGGCGCCGGTCGCGGTGGTCGCCCCGCGTTCGCCGTCGGACTGCTTCTTCGCCGCCCTGGAGGCGGCCAGGATCGCGCTGACGCACCGCACGCCGGTGATCCTGCTCTCGGACAACTACGTGGCGAACGGCTCCGAGCCGTGGCTGCTGCCGGAGGTCGAGTCGCTGCCGGACCTGCGGGTCGAGTTCGCCACCGAGCCGAACGGCGAGGACGGCAGGAGCTTCCTGCCCTACCTGCGCGACCCGGCCACGCTGGCCCGGCCGTGGGCGATCCCCGGCACGCCGGGGCTGGAGCACCGGATCGGCGGGCTGGAGAAGGCCGACAAGACCGGTGACATCTCGTACGACCCGGCGAACCACGACTTCATGGTGCGGACCAGGGCGGCCCGGATCGAGGCGATCAAGGTACCGGACGTCGAGGTGGAGGACCCGGACTCGGACGCCCGGGTGCTGGTGCTCGGCTGGGGCTCGACGTACGGCCCGATCGGCGCCGCCTGCCGTGGCTTGCGTCAGCGCGGCCTGCCGGTGGCCCAGGCGCACCTGCGGCACCTGGCGCCGCTGCCGGCCAACCTCGGCGAGGTGCTGGCCCGCTACGAGCGGGTGGTGATCCCGGAGATGAACCTCGGCCAGCTCGCCCACGTGATCCGGGCCCGCTACCTGGTCGACGCGATCGGATACAACCAGGTCCGGGGGCTGCCGTTCACCGCCACCGAGCTGGAGACCATGTTGGAAGAGGTCGTTAAGAATGCCTGAGCCCGTCGCCCTCAAGCTCACCACCAAGGACTTCAAGTCCGACCAGGAGGTGCGCTGGTGCCCCGGCTGCGGTGACTACGCGATCCTCGCCGCGGTCCAGTCGTTCATGCCGGAGTTGCAGATCCCCCGGGAGCGGATCGTCTTCGTCTCCGGCATCGGCTGCTCGTCGCGCTTCCCGTACTACATGAACACGTACGGGATGCATTCGATCCACGGTCGGGCCCCGGCGATCGCCACCGGGCTGTCGGTGTCCCGGCCGGACCTGTCGGTCTGGGTGGTCACCGGTGACGGCGACGCGCTGTCGATCGGCGGCAACCACCTGATCCACGCGCTGCGGCGGAACGTCAACCTCAAGATCCTGCTCTTCAACAACCGGATCTACGGGCTGACCAAGGGTCAGTATTCACCCACCTCCGAGGTCGGCAAGATCACCAAGTCGACGCCGGTCGGGTCGGCGGACGCGCCGTTCAACCCGCTCTCGCTGGCCCTGGGTGCCGAGGCGACCTTCGTGGCCCGGACCATCGACTCGGACCGCAAGCACCTCCAGTCGGTGCTGCATGCCGCCGCCGAGCACGAGGGCTCGGCGTTCGTGGAGATCTACCAGAACTGCAACATCTTCAACGACGGCGCCTTCGACGAGCTGAAGGAGCCGGCCACCCGGGACGACTACCTGATCCGGCTGGAGCACGGCCAGCCGATCACCTTCGGCTCGGCGGGGCAGTTCTGCGTCGTCCACCCGCCCGGTGGCTTCGGGCTGGAGGTCCGGGAGACCGCCTCGGTACCGGCGGACGAGATCGTGGTGCACGACGCCACGGTGACCGAGCCGGCGTACGCGTTCGCGCTCTCCCGGCTGCCGGGCTTCGCGCTGCGCAACACCCCGATCGGGATCTTCCGCAACGTCGACCGGCCGAGCTACGACGGTGTGGTCCAGGGGCAGCTCGAAGCGGCCCGGGCGAAGAGCACGGGTACCCCGGAGGAGCAGCTCGCCGGCCTGCTGAGCAGTGGCGACACCTGGACGATCCTCTGACCCGTCGGACGACCACGGCCCGTCGACCGGTGTGCACCGGCCGGCGGGCCTGAGTCTTCGGGACCGAAGGCGCCGGACGACGGCCGACGGCGAACGGACGACGGCGACCGTCAGCGGGTCTGGTCGGCGACCGGGGCGCTGCCGCTGCCGGCTCGGTCGTCGCGGACGTACACCAGCATGTCGCCGGTCTCGATGGCGGTGGCGGCCTGGTCGGAGAGCGAGACCACCTTGCCCCGCCGGACCAGCGCGATGACCAGGGCCTCCAGCCGACGCGGCGAGACACCGACCTCGTCCCGGGTGGCCGAGCGCATCGCCAGCGCCATGCCCTGGCCGGGGGTGAGCAGGTCCTCGACGACGTCGATCAGCGGCGGAGCCGAAGTGGAGACGCCGAGCAGCCGGCCGGCGGTCGCCGACGAGACGATGACGTGGTGCGCCCCGCTCTGCCGCAGCAGCGGGGCGTTCTCCGCCTCCCGGGCGGCGGCGATGATCCGGACCTGACCGGCGGTGAGCTGCCGTACGGTCAGCGTGACCAGTACGGAGACCTCGTCGCTGTCGGTCGCGATGATCACGGACTTCGCGTGTCGTACGTGCGCCTCGTTCAGCGTCGCCGACCGGGTGGCGTTGCCCTCGACCACCACCAGGCCGGCCGAGGTGGCCTGCCGGACGGCTGCCGGATTGCGTTCGACGACGAGGATCCGTTGCTTGTCGAAGCCGGTTTCGAGCAGTGCGGAGATCGCGCTACGGCCCTTGGTGCCGTAGCCGCAGATGATGACGTGGTCCTTCACTTGTCTCCTCCACCGCGTCAAGCGGAGGTTGGTGCGGTACTGCTCGGTCAGGACTTCCAGGGTGGTGCCGACCAGGATGATCAGGAAGAGCACCCGGGCCGGGGTGATCACAAGGACGTTGATCAGCCGGGCGCCCTCGGTCACCGGCGTGATGTCGCCGTATCCGGTGGTGGAGAGGGAGACCACCGCGTAGTAGAAGGAATCGAGGAGGGTGATCCCGTCCTCGTTGACGTCACGATAGCCGTCCCGGTCGAGGTAGACGACCGCGACGATCAGCAGCACGAGGCCGATCGCGGCGGCGAGCCGCTGGCTCAGCGCCCGCAGTGGCCCCCGGCGGATGGCCGGAAAGTGGATCACCGCCCACCCCGCCTCATCGCCGCCCCCGCCCGCACGCCCACAACATAGCCGGGATCATCGCACCGGGCTGGCCGGGTGCCCGGATCGGGGCCGACAAGCCGGGTTGTGGCCGGCCGTCCCGCCATGCATCGAGCTGAAATTTTGGTGAGATACGTTGCGCTGGGTGCCTCCGAATTAGCACGCTGTGACGTCAGATGCGGTTATTCGCCCAACCGAACCCCGCGCCCACCGCTCTGCCCCCGTCGCCTGGAGGTGCCGTGACCACGCTGCCCGCAGTTCCCGACCTGGCCGCCGGGACGGTGCTCCAGCTCCGCCAGGAGGACTGGCGCTACGGCGGCCACCCGCTCCGGCTCCGGGTCGAGCAGGTCCGGCACGACATCTCCCACTACTACCAGGACGAGTGGGTCTGGATCGTCGGCGAGCGGCTCGACCGGGACGGCGGGACGCAGGGTCGGATCGAGGCGCTGGTCAGGGTCGCGGCGCTGATCGGGCCCGTCCAACCCGCGGAGCCGGCGCGCGACATGTCTGGCCGGCTCTCCTGAGCCGGCCAGAACATGTCAGGTCGAGTTCGGCGAGCCGCCTCGGTTACTAGCAGAACGCCTCTTCGTAGACGCCGTCACCGTCGTCGTCCAGCCACGTGTCCGTCAGGTTGTCCAAGGACATCCAGCCCGAGGTGGAAGTACCCTCGACCCGGCCGTACACCCACAGGTTCCCGTAGTCGTTCACATAGAGGCAGTGGTAGAAGATTTCGGTGCCCTTGGGGACGCTCCTGATGGTGCCGCAATCGGAATAGGGCGCCACCTTGAGATTGTAGGTCCCCTTCATGACGCCGGATCCCTCGCCGTTGACGCTGTGGCTGGGGCTGGTGCAACTCGGCGCGGCGACCGCCGGCGTCGGGACCACCAGGGCGGCAAGAGCTGCCAGTACGACGGCCAGCACCACGCCACCCGCGCGAACTCGCGTGGCCCCGGAGTTTACGAACCTCATCATGATCTCCCCCGTTCACTGGTCGGACAACTGCCGCAGCAGAAATGTGGAAACGAATCCATAACTGAATCCTCGTCACTGACGGACTTCGATTCAAATGCAATATGTGTATGGCGGACATAAGACTGCGGCATAGATCGGCGGCGGGTCCGCGGACCACCGCCCGGCTCGGCCCGGTCCGACCCGGCCGGGACCGGGTGGCGGGAGCGGGACCTTACGGTGGAGGCCCTCGGATCGGTTCGGAGGCTTGCGCCCACCTCGATCCTGTGAAAATTTCCTTCCAGCAACACGCGTACGTCGACACAAACCGCCGACCACTGACCGTCGTGTCCACTCCCGCCCCCGGGGAGCCCGACGAAGGGACGCACCGCATGAAGCCGTATCGGATCGCAGCCGCCGGGCTGGCCGTGGCGCTGCTCGGCTCGCTGGCCGCCGCCACCCCCGCGAACGCCGCACCCGCGACCGCCACCAGTGCCACCACCGCAGCCGCCCGTACCGACTGCCCAACCGATCCCGCCACCCCGAAACGGCAGTTCCGGGCGATGTGGATCGCGAGCGTCGTCAACATCGACTGGCCGACCAAGGCGTCGTACACGGCGCCGGACCGGGTCGCCGCGCAGCAGGCCGAGTACACCGGCTGGCTCGACCTGGCCCAGCGGCTGAACCACAACGCGGTGGTCGTGCAGGTCCGACCGACCGCCGACGCCTTCTGGCCGTCGCCGCACGAGCCGTGGTCGGAGTACCTGACCGGGGTGCGCGGCCAGGACCCGGGCTGGGACCCGCTGGCGTACCTGGTCGCCGAGTCGCACAAGCGGAACCTGGAGTTCCACGCCTGGTTCAACCCGTACCGGATCTCCATGCCGGACGGTGCCGGCGCCGACCTCGACAAGCTCGCCCCCGGCCACCCGGCCCGGGAGAACCCGGACTGGGCGGTCGCCTACCCGGTCAACGCGGCCGGCTCGCGGCTCTACTACAACCCCGGCATCCCCGAGGTACGCCAGTTCGTCCAGACCGCCATGCTCGACGCGGTCAAACGGTACGACATCGACGGCGTGCACTTCGACGACTACTTCTACCCCTACCCGGCGGCCGGGCAGGACTTCGCCGACCAGGCCACCTTCGAGGAGTACGGTGCCGGCTTCGCCAGCAAGGCGGACTGGCGGCGGCACAACATCGACCTGCTGGTCCAGGAGATGGCCCAGCGGATCAAGGCGACCAAGCCGTGGGTGAAGTTCGGGGTCAGCCCGTTCGGCATCTGGCGGAACGCCTCGGCCGACCCGCTCGGCTCGCAGACCAACGGCACCCAGTCCTACGACGCCAACTTCGCCGACACCCGCAAGTGGGTGAAGGAGGAGTGGATCGACTACATCGTGCCGCAGGTCTACTGGAACATCGGCTTCGCGGTAGCCGACTACGCCAAGCTGGTCCCGTGGTGGTCGGAGGTGGTCGCCGGGACCCGGGTGCAGCTCTACATCGGGCAGGCGGACTACAAGATCGCCGAGCCGGCCCAGCCGGCGCCCTGGCAGGACCCGGCCGAGATGTCGAGGCACCTGACCTTCAACCGGGACCATCCGCAGGTCGCCGGCAACATCCACTTCAGCGCGGTGCAGGTCCGGGCCAACAAGCTCGGCGCCACCGACATCTACGCCGCCGAGCACTACTCCCGGCCGGCGCTGATCCCGACCATGCCGCACCTGGCCGCCAGGCCGCTGATGTTCCCGGTGCTGACCGGCGCGTCCCGGCAGGCCGACGGGGTACGGCTGCGCTGGCGGCAGCCGGCGGACGGGCTCGGCCCGTTCGGCCGGGCGACCTCGTACGCGATCTACCGGTTCGACGGGATCGACCTCCCCGGCTCCTGCGGCTTCGCCGACGCCGGCAACCTGGTCGGCACCGTCCGGGCCGACGGCTCGGGCGCGCAGTCCTGGCTGGACGGGACCGCCGAGCCGGGTCGGCGGTACAGCTACTACGTGACCGCGCTGGACCGGCTGGCCAACGAGAGCCAGCCCAGCCCGCCGTGGTTCGTGCTCCGCTGAGCGGAACCGGCCGGCACCGACACCGCGAATGCTCCGGGGTACGGCACCCCGGAGCATTCGCCTGTTCTGGCGCTGTCTACGAAAATAAAGGTCGGGTAGAGATCGGCGGGCGACGATGCCCGGAGACTGTCATCACGTAGATCACCTACCGGTGACAGCTCCGTCCCGCCCGGGTCTCCCACGAGGGGGCCCTTCTATCCGGAGGTACGCGCCTTGTCCCGTCGCCTGCTCACGACCCTGACCGCCGGTGCGTTCGCCGTACTGGCGCTGCTCGGGTACGCCTCGCCCGCCGCCGCCGCGGTGACCCCCGAACAGAAGCTCGCCGTGCTGTCGAGCTGGACCCAGACCAGCGCCAGCAGCTACAACGCCTGGAACTCGGCCCGCACCAACCAGGCCGCCTGGGCCGAGTACGCCTTCAACTGGAGCACCGACTACTGCTCGTCCAGCCCGGACAACCCGCTCGGGTTCAACTTCGAACTCTCCTGCTACCGGCACGACTTCGGTTACCGCAACTACAAGGCGGCCGGCCAGTTCGACCCGAACAAGGCCCGGCTGGACAGCGCGTTCTACGAGGACCTGCGTCGGGTCTGCGCGACGTACAACGCCTTCGTCCGTCCGGCCTGCTACAGCCTGGCCTGGACGTACTACCAGGCCGTACGCGCGTTCGGCTCCGTGATCATCAGCCAGTCCGACCTGGACAGGGCGGCGAAGCTCAAGGCCGACGGCGAGCGCCGGGCGGCCGCCGCCGCACCCCGCTGACCTCGGCGTCCTCGCCGCACTGCCCATCGCACTGAGCCGGTCGGGACCGGCGCCGATTGCCGTCGGCGCCGGTCCCGACGCCGGTTCCCGGGCGGGTTGGCGCCGGGGCGGGTCAGATGGAGCGCCGCGCCAACGGCCGTCGACGCGCCCGGCCCGGTGCTTGGGCCGTCCGGCGCACGTTGCCGGACTGCCCCGCTGGCGTGTCCGGTTCGGAAGCCCGCGCCCCGGTGGTCCCGCCGGTCGCCGGCGGTCCGGCGCGGCCGGCCAGGCTGCCGACCGGACGCGCCCAGGTGAGCCGCTGGTTCGTCGGCCGGGCCCGGGCCGGTGGCGGCGGGTCGGCGGCCACGGCCCTGCGGGCCGGTGGTGTCGGCGGCCCGGCGGACCCTACCGCGCCCGCCGAGCCGGGACACCGCCACCGGTGTCCGCACCGGCAGTACCGCCAGAGTCGGCGCCAGTCCCGGCGATGTCGTTCGGGTGTACGGCGTAACCAGCTCATCTCGCGACCCCCTCCGCGTTGGCTGTGGAGGCGGGGACCGCTCGTGCGGTGCCGGCTGCGAGCGGTCCCCGCGCGGGTCCGCTCTCCCCCCGAGAAACGACCCCCGGAGCGGTCCCGTCGGTGACAGTCTGGTGTAGAGGCAAATACCGTGAAGGATGATCCGGAACGTTTGCGCAGTTTGGCCGCGGCGTGCGCGTAGTCGTGAGTGGGCCGCGTAGATACCGACACATTTCGAGTGGAGGGTGCGTGATGGGCGCGGCGGTGGACCTGCTGGTCGAGGAGTTGATCGAGGCGCGGACGTCCCGGGCGATGACCCAGGAGGAGTGGGCACGTACGGTCAAGTTCTCTCCGACGCACGTCAGCTCGGTGGAGACGCGGCACCGGCCACCGACCGGCGAGTACGTGGCGGCCGTGGACCGGGCGTTCCAGACGGGGGGCGCCTACACGCGGCTCCTGGTCCGGCTCGCCAGTTTCGACAGCGCGCCGATCTGGCTGCGGGACTGGATCGAGATCGAGCGGGAGGCGGTACTGCTCCGCTGGTTCGAGCCGGCGTACGTGCCCGGGTTGTTGCAGACCGAGGCGTACGCCCGGGCGACCCTGGCCGGCGGCCGGTTCACCGCCGAGGAGATCGACCGGCACGTCGCCTCCCGGCTGGCCCGGCAGGCGATCCTCAACCGGGACGTCCCGCCGCAGCTCATCGCGGTGATCGACGAGGCGGTACTGCGCCGGCCGGCCTCCGGGCATCCCGGGCTGATGCGCGAACAGGTGGACCGGATCATCGCGCTCGCCGAACTGGACCACGTCCAGGTGCAGGTCGTGCCGGCGAGCACCGGGATCTACCTCGGACTGGCCGGGCAGTTCATCGTCGCCGAGATGCCGGACGACAGCCGGGTCGGATACGCCGACAACCAACTCAAGGCACAAATCGTGGATCAACCGGGTGAAATTGTTAGACTCGTGCGAATGTGGGAAGTCGTGCGCAACTACGCCCTTCCCCTTAAACAGTCACTCGAATTGATCAAGGAAGTGTCAAAGATATGGACCTAACTCGGGCGCTGTGGCGCAAGTCGACCCGGTCCGGTGGCAACGGTGGTGCGTGCGTCGAGGTGGCGGACAACCTGTCGGAGGTGGTCGCCGTCCGGGACAGCAAGGATCCGACCGGTCCGGTCCTGGCGTTCCGCCCCGAGTCCTGGCGGATATTCGTCGATCTCACGAAGGCCCGCTGACCGCTGCCCGCTCCGATGCTCCCGCACCCACCCGGGTACGGGAGCATCGCCGTCCTCGCCACCCGACCCCCGGCCGCGCGACCTCGGCACGGCCGGCGCGGTGCCGCTCCGCCCGGGTCAGCGCTCGGCCTCCCGGGGCGTGTCGACACTCTCCCGGGGCCGTGGCCGCTGGGCCGGGGTCTCGACGTGGGAGAACCGGATCGAGCCGGCCGCCAGGTCGGGATGGTCGACCTCCAGAGCCACCGCCGCCGCCTCCTCCAGGGTCAGTTCGGCCCCGGCCGCGTACGCCGTGTCGAAGGCCGCGTCCCCCATCAGGTTCCGCAGCGCCGTCTGCTCCTGGAGCCAGTACGCCCCGAACGTGCCCGGGGTGCAGCGCATCGCCGAACGGGTGAGCTGGGCCGCGCCGAAGAGCCGCGCCGCCGACCTCGGGTCCCCACCGCCGGCACAGCGCACCGCGATCGCGTTGACCGTGTCGCACGCCCTGGCCAGATAGCCGTAGCTCATCCGGGACCGCAGCGCGACGACCAGGTGGTCGTGCGCGGCGACGAGATCACCCCGGGCCAGCGCCACCATCCCGAGCAGCATGTCGACGGAGCGCTTGCCGCGCTCGGTCGGCCGGCTCGCCTCCACCGGCCGGGCCGCGCCGAGCAGCTCGGCCGCCTCGTCCAGGGCACCCCGGCGCCAGAGCAGCTCCGCCAGGCTGTAGACGGCGAGCAGCGCCTCACCGGCCACGCCCTCCGTCTCGGCCTCGGCGATCACCTCCCGGCACACCCGCTCGGCCTCGGCGAACTGTCCCATGTCGATCAGCGGTGCGGCCCGGCCGGCCAGTACCCGGGTCAGCAACCCCGCGTCGCCGGCCTGCCGGGCGGCCGACTCGGCCCGCTGCGAGAAGCGCAGCTCCTCGGCGAACTCACCGTCCGCGCCGGCATGCTGCGAGTGCATGTGGTACGCCGCCGCCAGCTCCGCCTCGGGGATCTGCTCGCCGGTCTCGGCGATCCGGCCGTAGAGCCGGAACAGCCACAGCCGCCCCTCCCGGGCCAGCCCCCGCTCCCGCCACCACTCGTCCAGCCCGCTGGCGAGTTGCAGCCCCTGCCGGGCGCTGCCGCCGGTGACCGTCCAGCGCAGCGCGGCCCGCAGCTCGTCGGCGAGCGGGTCGAGCGCGTAGAGGGAGAGGGTGACCGGGCGGTCGTCCGGGCCCAGGTAGGCCCGCTGCAACGCGTGCAGCGACCAGGCCACGTGCCGGTCCCGGGCGGTCTGCTCCTCCCCCGCGTCCACCAGCCGGCGCGCCGCGTACGCCCGGATCGGGTCGAGCATCCGGTAGGTGCTGCCGGAGACGTTCGGCTCGGCCTGGATCATCGACTTGTCGACCAGCACCGAGAGCGGGTCGAGCGGGTCGTCGTTGAGCAGCCACTCGACGGTGACCAGGTCGACCGGGCCGGAGAAGACCGCCAACCAGCGCAGCAGCCGGGCCGCCCGGGGGCCGAGCGTCCGGTACGACCAGGTGACCGTGGCCTGCATGGTCACGTGCCGCTGGGTGGCCGAACGCTGCACCGCGCGGGCGCCGGCGGGTGGCGCCACCCCCCGGGCCGCCGCCGCCAGGTCCACGGTGTCCTGCTGGTTGGCCGACCAGGTCCGGACAGCCGCCGGGGCGGGTTCCACATCGTCCCGGCCCGCGTCCAGGGCACCGAGTACGTCGTCCAGCCGTTCGGCGAGCTGGCTGGCGGAGAGCACCCGCAGCCGGGCGGCGGCCAGCTCGATCGCCAGCGGCAGCCCGTCCAGCCGGGTCACCACCCGTTGCAGGTCGGCCGACTCGGCCGGGCCGGACCGGCGCCCGCCCCGGGCCGCCGCGGTCCGGTCGAGCAGCAGGGTCACCGCCTCGCTCGGACCGCCGCCGGGCGCCGGGTCGACGGAGAGTGGCGGAATGCGCCAGATCACCTCACCGGGCAGCCCCAGCGATTCCCGGCTGGTGGCGAGCACCCGCACGCCGCTGCCACCGGCCAGGAGTCGTGAGATCACCTCGGCGCAGGCGGCCGGCTGGGCGTCGCAGGTGTCGAGCACGACCAGCATCCGCCGGGACGCGGCGAACTCGACCAGCGTCTCCAGCATCGGCCGGCCCGGCTCCGGCCGCAGCCCGAGGACCGCGGCGACCGCGAAGGCGACCAGCCCGGGATCGGTCACGGTGGCGATGTCGACGAACCAGACCCCGTCCGGGTACGACTCGACCACGCCGCCGGCCAACTCGACCGCGAGCCGGGTCTTGCCGGCACCACCGGCACCGACCACCGTCACCAGCCGGTGGGAGTCGATGAGCTGGTCCAGCTCCTCCCGCTCGGCCTGCCGGCCGACGAACGAGGTGACCTGGGTCGGCAGGTTGTGCGGGATCGCGTCGGCCGTACGCGGACGGGGGAACTGGCGCTCCAGCCCGGGGGCGACGAGTTGGAAGAGCCGCTCCCGGTCGTCGAAGCCGCGCAGCCGGTGCAGGCCGAGGTCGAGCAGGGAGGCACCCGGCGGCAGCGGTGCGGCGTGCTTGGCGGTCGCACCGGAGCAGAGCACCTGGCCACCGTGCGCGGCGGCGGCGATCCGGGCGGCCCGGTGCACCTCGGCGCTGGCGTACTCCCCGTCGCGCGGCTCGGCGTGCCCGGTGTGCAGTCCCATCCGGACCCGTGGGGTGGCCTCCGGCGTCGGCCACTCGTGGTTGTTCAGCGCGCGCTGTGCGGCCAGCGAGGCGTCGAGCGCGGACGAGGCGTCGGCGAACGCGACGAAGAACGAGTCGCCCTCGGTGAAGAGTTCGGTCCCGTCACTGGCGGCCAGCGTCGCGCGCAGCAGGCGCCGGTGCTCGCTCAGCACCGGCCGGTAGCCCGGCCCGAGCATCTGGGCCAGCCTCGTGGAGCCCTCGATGTCGGTGAACATGAATGTCACCAACCCGCTCGGCAGGTGGATCCGTGCTGACATGCCTGGAACCTCCCGCCCCCTGGAAGTCGCGTTCATGCTGCCGCATATTTACGGGTTGGCCCATCGTAGAAACGGACGGCGCGACCCCGTACCAAGGTGCTAACCGGGGACTGTGCCACGAAACCGACATCACGGTCGCGAACTGTCCTCACTGTCCGGAACGGGAGGGGGCCGGGTCCGGACAGCCGGGTTACGGCCTCAGCAGCCGCAACCCCCGCCGCAGCAGCCGCCGCCGCTGGGGGCCGCCGGCGCCGGGGCGGAGCCGCCCGCGCCGCGACCGGTGAAGGCGACCGTCGACAGTAGTTTGACCGTGTCGTCGTGCCCTCGGGGGCAGGACGCCGGAGCCGAGGCCTCGGCCATCGGCCGGTTCATCTCGAAGGTGTCGCCGCAGGCGCGGCAACGGAACTCGTACCGGGGCATACCAACAGCGTACGGCCAGACCTGACGTTCGACGGTCGATGGGTAATACTCGACGGGTGGCGGAGCGCGAGGAGACTTCTACGACTCGACCACTGCGACCCGCGGCACCGGTCTTCGACGGGCCGCTGGCCAGCTCGGGTGCCGCCCCGGATCCGGACTTCGATCCGCCGTCGGTCGCCGTGCCGCGCCCGCGCGCCGAGGCCGAACCCGTCCCGCCCGCCGAGCCGAAGCCGGCCACCGAGACCGAGCCGGCCGACGGAACCCGGCCGAAGGCGACCGCCGGGG
Source organism: Plantactinospora veratri (assembly GCF_036421995.1). Classification (NCBI taxonomy): domain Bacteria; kingdom Bacillati; phylum Actinomycetota; class Actinomycetes; order Micromonosporales; family Micromonosporaceae; genus Plantactinospora; species Plantactinospora veratri. The sequence continues at coordinate 139,414 of NZ_JAZGQL010000033.1, read as the reverse complement.
CCGAGCCGGCCACCGAAAACGAGCCGAAGCCGACCGCCGAGGCCGAGCCGAAGCCCACCGCCGAAACTGAGTCGAAGCCGACCGCCGAGGCCGAGCCGAAGCCCACCGCCGAGCCGAAGCCGGACTCCGCCGCCGAGGCCGAGCCGGTCACCGGCGGCGAGCCGGCGTCCGGCTCCACCGCCACCTCCGGAACCTCCACGTCGGCGGCCGGCACGCCCGCGACCGCCGTGACGGCGGCGAGCGCTGCCGCCACACCTACGGCCACGACCGCCCCGGCGGGCAAGCCGGGCGAGACGGTCATCGACCTCGACGTACCCGCCACCGCGCCGGCCGGGCGAAACCGGCGGATCCGGGTCCGGTTCGCGCACGCGGTCTCCCGCTGGCCGTCACCCGGGGCGGTACGCGCCTGGTCGAAACGGCCGAGTGGCCGGCTCACCCTGCCGGCGCTGCTGCTCTTCGCCCTGGTCGCCACGACCGGTGCCGCGGGCGCCTTCCTGATCCCGGCCACCGCGCGCCAGGCCCGGCCGGTGGACGCGGGTGCCGCCACGAGCCTGCCACCGCCCTCACCGACCGCGCCCGGGTTTCCCGTCGGTCCCGGCGGGCTGCCCTCGGGGCTGCCGAGCCCACCGGCGTTCGGTACGCCGAGCGTGCCGGCACCGCCCTGGAACGCGACCGGCGGCCGCCCCTCCGACGTACTCGCCGGCTGGGCCGGGCAGATCGGGCCCCGGGTCGGGATCTCCACTACCGCGCTTCAGGCGTACGGCTACGCCGAACTGCGGGTCGGCCAGACGACGCCCGGCTGCCAGCTCCGCTGGACCACGTTGGCCGCGATCGGCCAGGTGGAATCCGGACACGGGCGGGCGAACGGGGCGGTCCTCGGCGCGAACGGGATCGCCGCGCCGGAGATCATCGGCCTGCCGCTGGACGGCAACGGCGGCCGGATGCGGATCATGGACACCGAGGACGGCCGGCTCGACCGGGACGCCACCTACGACCGTGCGGTCGGACCGATGCAGTTCATCCCGACCACCTGGGAGGAAATCGGGGCCGACGCCGACGGCGACGGGGTGAAGAACCCGCACAGCATCGACGACGCGGCTCTGGCGGCCGGTAACTATCTGTGCAAGGGAGGCCGCAACCTGTCGGTCGCCTCGGACTGGTGGAGCGCCATCCTTTCCTACAATGACGTGCGGCCATATGCCCAAGCGGTGTTCAACGCGGCCAACAAGTACGGCACAGACAGTAGAACTTAGCGTAATGTCCTCGACACATTGACGAACTGGGCACTTTCGCCAGGCTGCGGTTGACGGCAAGCTAGACGGGTGATGGTGCGCGAGTGGGATCCCCGGACCGCCCCGGCCGCCGAGATCGAGTCCTTCCTGGACGCGCTCAACGCGGTTTTCGCGGCCGACCTACCGGAGGACCCCCTGTGGGAGAACGGCATGCTCCGGGAGTACCTCTGCGAGGTGATGCCCGGCGAACGCCGCATCTCCTGGATCGCCCAGGACGAGCCCTCGGCCGACGGCCAGCCGGGGCGCATCCTCGGGCACACCCACGTACTCCTGCTGGGTGACATCGGCGTGCTGGAGGTGATGGTGCATCCGGCGGCCCGGCGCAGCGGGCTCGGACGCAGGCTGATCGCCACGGCCGCCCGGCGGACCTACCAGGAGGGCTTCCGGTCGATGGGCGTCGAGGTCATCGGCGACACCCCCGCGGTCGGGTTCTACGAGGCCCTCGGCTTCGTCCGGGAGTACGAGGAGGACCGCAGCGTGCTGCGGCTCGGCACGGTCGACTGGGCCGCGCTCGGCGACATGGCCCAGGGAATCGGTCCCGGATACCGTCTGGAGTTCTGCCCGGGCGGGCCGCCGGACGAGTTGATCGAGGCGTACGCCATGGCGAAGGCCGAGACGCGCGACATTGACGACGGTGACCTGGATCTGCGCCCCAGTTCGCACGATCCGCAGCGCCTCCGGGACAGCCTGAACTGTCTGCACCGGCGCGGCATGAAGCCGTACATCGTGCTGGCGATCGAGGAGAAGACCGGCGTGGTCGCCGGACTCACCGAGGTCGTCGTGCCGGCCCAGCATCCGACCCGGGCCGACCAGTGGGACACCATCGTCGGCCAGGAGCACCAGGGCTACGGAATCGACCGGGCGATGAAGGCGCGGATGCTCTTCGAACTGCGTTCGGCCGAGCCGAAGCTCTCCGAGGTGCAGACCTGGAACGCCCGGACCAACGAGGCGATGCGGGCCGTCAACGCCGACCTGGGCTTCCAGGCCGACCGGGAGTGGTACGAGTACGGCGTCGACGTCGCCGAGCTGGTGCACCGGCTGGACGCCGGCAACTGAGCGCGGCGGGGCGGGCCGGTTCGGCCGGCCCGCGCACCCCCGGGTCGCTCAGTAGCGGTCGCGGAGCATCCGGGCCGCCTCGACGGCCCAGTAGCTGAGGATGATCTGCGCCCCGGCCCGACGGATCGAGGTCAGCGTCTCCAGTACCGCCCGGTCGCGGTCGATCCAGCCGTTGGCCGCGGCGGCCTCGACCATCGCGTACTCACCGGAGATCTGGTAGGCGGCGACCGGCACGTCCACCTCGGCCCGGACGGCGGCGAGCACGTCGAGGTAGGGCAGGGCCGGCTTCACCATCACCATGTCGGCGCCCTCGGCGACGTCGAGGCGCACCTCCCGGAGCGACTCGCGCAGGTTGGCCGGGTCCTGCTGGTAGCTGCGGCGGTCGCCCTGCAACGACGACTCCACGGCGTCCCGGAACGGGCCGTAGAACGAGGAGGCGTACTTCACCGCGTACGCCAGGATGCTCGTGTCGGTGTGCCCGGCGGCGTCCAGCGCCCGGCGGACCACCCCGACCTGGCCGTCCATCATCCCGGAGGTGCCGACCATGTGCGCACCGGCCTCGGCCTGCGCCACCCCCAGCTTGGCGTACGCGGCCAGGGTGGCGTCGTTGTCGACGCTGCCGTCTCCGGCGAGCAGCCCGCAGTGCCCGTGCGAGGTGAACTCGTCCAGGCAGAGGTCGCTCATCACCACCGTGGCGTCGCCGACCTCGGCGATCACGTCCCGGATCGCCACGTTGAGGATGCCGTCCGGGTCGGTGCCGCCGGAACCGGTCTCGTCCTTCTGCGCCGGTATCCCGAAGAGCATGATCCCGCCGACGCCCGCGTGCACCGCCTCGGCCGCCGCCTTGCGCAGCGACTCCCGGGAGTGCTGCACCACGCCCGGCATCGAGGCGATCGCCCTCGGCTCGGCCAGCCCTTCCTTGACGAACATCGGCAGCACCAGCTCCGCCGGGGCGAGCCGGGTCTCCTCGACCAGCCGTCGGATCGCCGGGGACCGCCGCAACCGGCGCGGACGGATCTCTGGGTACGACATGACCACTCCTCACGACCGACCGGCCGACACCCGACCCGGCGTCTGCCGGGCCGCCCGGGCCGCCGACGGCCCTAGGGCCGATGGTGCCTGAAGGACCGAGCCTGCTTCACATCCGATGGTGCTACAGAAATCCGACAGAGATTACCGGAACCGCAGCGCGGTCGGGCCTTGAACCTTCGAACCCCGGCGCTGCTTGGCCGGCATCGCGGCGAGCTTCTCCCGCAGCTCCACCGCGTACGACGCCAGCGCCTCCACCAGGTCCGGCACCGAGGCGTGCGCCGGCTGGGCGTCCACCCGCAGGCCGAACTCGGTGGCGGTCTCCGCCGTCTTCGGGCCGATCACCGCGACCACCGTCCGGGCGTGCGGCTTGCCGGCGATGCCGACCAGGTTGCGCACGGTGGAGGAAGAGGTGAAGAGCACGGCGTCGAAGCCGCCCGACTTGATCGCGTCGCGGATCTCGGCCGGCGGCGGCGCCGCCCGCACCGTCCGGTAGGCGGTCACGTCGTCGACCTCCCAGCCGCGCTCGGTCAGCCCGGCCGCGAGGGTCTCGGTGGCGATGTCGGCGCGGGGCAGCAGTACCCGGCCGACCGGGTCGAGGATCTCGTCGTGCGGCGAGAACTCGGCGAGCAGCCCCTCCGAGGACTGCTCCCCGGACGGGACCAGCTCCGGCTGGATGCCGAACGCGCGTACCGCCTCGGCGGTCGGCTCACCGATGCAGGCGATCTTGACGCCGCCGAAGTGCCGGGCGTCGAGGCCGTGCTCGGCGAACTTCTCCCAGACCGCCCGGACCGCGTTCACCGAGGTGAAGATCACCCAGGCGTACCTGCCGTCGACCAGACCCTTGACCGCCCGCTCCATCTGGGCCGGGGTACGCGGCGGCTCGACCGCGATGGTCGGCACCTCGCACGGGATCGCGCCGTACTCGCGCAGTCGGGCGCTCATCACCCCGGCCTGTTCCTTGGTGCGCGGGACCAACACCTTCCAGCCGTACAGCGGGCGGTTCTCCCACCAGCTCAGCTTGTCCCGGTGCGGGACACCGGCGCCGAGGGTGAGCACCACCCGGCCGGTGAAGCCGAGCGCGGCGGCGACGAAGCTGTCCACCGTCGAGGTGGTGGTGTACTGCGTCTCCCCGGTGCCGTCCCCGGTCACCGCGACCGCGGTGGAGCCGTCCACCCCGACCGCGAGCAGCCCGTCCCGGACCGCGGCGAGGTCACCGGCGTCCACCGCCAGCGCGAGCGAGCCGCGGTTGACCGCCGCGGCCAGCGCCTCGAAGTCCATCGCGGTGACGTCGTCGACGTCGGCGGCGGTGCGTACCCCGGACAGCGGTACCCCGGCGTAGGTGGCCACCCCCTCGGCCTGGCCGACCCCCGGCACCACCTCGAAGTGCACGGCGGTACGCGCCACCGCCTGCACCTCCTTGACCACGGAGTCGTGCCCGAACGGGTCACCGGCGACCAGGTGCACGGCGGAGAGGCCGGAGCGGGCGGCCGACAGCAGCACCTTGGCCACGTCGCCCGGTGCCCCCTCGGCGGGGGTGAACTGCGCGTCCTCCTTGGCCTCGGCCTTGACGGCCGTGAGCAGGGCCTCGGGCACGCTGCGGTCGTATACCACCTGGTCGGCGTCGACCAGGGCGTCGTGCGCCCGGCGGGTCAGCAGGCCGGGGTCGCCGGGTCCGGCCCCGACGAACGCGATGCGGCCTGCGGGCTTACGGGTGCCGATCATTCTGTAGCTCCAAAATGCTGGGTCCTCGCGCCGGATTCCTTGGGCGCCCCGAGGATCGAGTCGGCGCCGAGGTCGAGGAGTTCGGCGGCCAGGGCCTTTCCGATCTCCGTCGCCTCGGCGGGCGTACCGGTGCGGGACAGCCGGATGTCACGGGTGCCGTCCGGACTGATCACCGCCCCGCGCAGGTAGATCTCCTCGCCGTCGTCGCCCTCGGCGACTTCGGCGTACCCGGCGACCGGGGCACTGCACCCGGCCTCCAGGGTAGCCAGAAATGCCCGTTCCGCAGTGATCGCGGCCCGGGTTGGGGCGTGGTCGAGCGCACCGAGCAGCTCGACCAGTTCCGAGTCGTCGACCCGGCACTCCACCGCCAGCGCACCCTGGGCGGGTGCCGGCAGCATCAGCATCGGGTCGAGGGTCTCGCTGATCTCGTCGGCCCGGCCGAGCCGGGCCAGTCCGGCCCGGGCCAGCACCACCGCGTCGAGATCCGCCTCCGCGCCGCGCACCCGGCCCACCCGGGTGTCCACGTTGCCGCGGATCGGCACCACCGTGAGCTGGAGCCCGAGCGCGTGCAGCTGGGCGATCCGGCGCAGCGCACCGGTGCCGACCGTGGCGCCGGGCGGCAGCTCGGCGAGGGTGCGCCCGTCCCGGGCGACCAGCGCGTCGCGCGGGTCCTCCCGGGGCGGTACCGCCGCGATGTGCAGCCCGGTCTCACCTGCCGTGGGCAGGTCCTTGTACGAGTGGACCGCGAAGTCGATCTCTCCGGCGAGCAGCGCGTCCCGCAGCGCCGAGACGAAGACCCCGACGCCCAGCCGGTGCACCGGGGCGTTGGAGCGGTCACCGGCCGTGACGACCTCGACCAGCTCGACCTGCCGGCCGGTCGCCGCCGTCACCGCCTCGGCGACGGTCCGGGACTGGGCGAGGGCGAGGGCGCTGCCCCGGGTGCCGAGCCGCAGCGCGGTCATGCCGGCACCTCGATCCGCTCGGCGAGGTCGGCCCACCCCGGGTCACCGGTCCGGCCGGCGCCGGCCTGAACCTCGGTCATCGTTCTCCTCCGGATTGCTGTCGGGGCACCGGTGCGCGCAGGGCCGGGCCGGCGTCCAGGTCGGCCTGACCGCCGACGGCCGGCAGGTCGCCGAGGCCGGGCAGGCCGGCGAGACCGGTCAGCCGGTTGCCGGCCGGTACCCCGGCCAGCTCGGCGGCGGCCAGTTCCGGCACGGTGTCCGCCTGTGAGGTGACCGGCACCTCCAGGTCGAAGAGTTCCCGGAGCAGGGCGGCGTACTGGTCGCCGCCGGGTTCGGCGGCGAGTTGCCGGACCCGTACCGTCGGCGAGTGCAGCAGCCGCTGCACCACCCGGTGCACCGTGTGGCTCACGTCGGCGCGCTGGTCGTCGGTGAGGTCGGGGCGGCGCTGGGCGAGCCGGCGCAGCTCTGCGGTGACCACCTCGTCGGCCCGGGCCCGCAGCGCGGCCACGGTCGGGGCGACGTCCGCACCGCGCAGCCAGGTGAGGAACGCCTCGACCTCGGAGCCGACGATCTGGGTGACGGCGGCGGTGTCGGCGGCGGCCGGGCCGATCGGCTGGGCCGCGGCGAGCCCGTCGATGTCGATCACCACCGTGCCGGGCAGCTCGGCGATCGCCGGTTCGATGTCCCGGGGTACGGCGAGGTCGAGCAGTACCAGCGGATCGGGCCGGTCGGCCGTGCGTTCCCGCAGCGCCCGGGCCACCGTCTCGCGGGTGAGGACCGGCTCGATCGACGCGGTGGCGGCGACTACTATGTCCACTGTGGAAAGGGCGGTCGGGAGTTCGGCGATCGGCACCGCCGACGCGCCGTACGCCTCGGCCAGCCGCAGCGCCCGGTCGTGGCCCCGGTTGCTGATCTCGACCGGACCGGCGCCCAGTCGGGAGAGTGTGGCCACGGCCAGCGCGCCCATCGAGCCGGCCCCGACCACCAGCACCTGGCGACCCTCGACGCTCCCGCCGAAGTGGGTGGCGGCCACGTCGAGCGCGGCGCTGACCACGCTCTGTCCGGCCCGGTCGATGTCGGTCTCGGCGTGCGCCCGCTTCCCCACCCGGAGGGCCTGCTGCATCAGCTCGTGCAGCAGCCGACCGGGCGCCTCGGCCTCGCTCGCGGCATGGTAGGCGTCGCGGAGCTGGCCGAGGATCTGCGCCTCGCCGACCACCATCGAGTCCAGCCCGGCGGCGACCCGGAAGGCGTGCTCCACCGCCGCGCCGTCGTAGTGCACGTAGAGGTGGTTGGCCAGCTCGGCCGGGGCGGCCCCGGCGTGCTCGGCCAGTACGGCGCAGATGTCTCCGAGCCCGCCGTGGAAGCCGGTGACGGCGGCGTAGACCTCGACCCGGTTGCAGGTCGAGACGACGACCGCCTCGCCGACGTAGGGCTGGGCGAGCAGCCGGGCGAGGATCTCCGGCAGCTCGGTGTTGGCCACCGCCAGCCGCTCCAGGATCGCGACCGGCGCGGTGCGGTGCGACGCACCGACGACGAGCAGGTTCATGAGCCGACCGCCTCCGCGTTCGTCGACCGGAGTGTCCCGGTGGGCGTTGCCTCGGTGGTGCCGGTGGCGGCGAGCCCGCCGGGCAGGGCCGTCAGCCCTGTCGTGGCCGCGCCGCCCAGGGTGCTGCCGTTCGCCGTGCCGAGCCCGGCGCCCGGACCGGCGGTCGCCGGCAACCCGGTCAGCGCCGCCTTGCGGTGCTCGTGGAAGGAGAGGATCTGTAGCTCTATGGCGAGGTCGACCTTGCGGACGTCGACCCCGTCCGGCACCGCCAGCACGCACGGGGCGAAGTTGAGGATGCTGGTCACCCCGGCCGCGACCAGTTGGTCGGCGACGCTCTGCGCGGCGGTGGCCGGGGTGGCGATCACACCGATCGCGATGCTCTCCTCGGCGGCCACCTGCGGCAGCTCGTCGATGTGCCGGACGACCAGCCCGTTGATCACCTCGCCGAGCCGGGCCGGGTCGGCGTCGAAGAGCGCCGCGATCCGGAAGCCGCGGCCGGCGAAGCCGGCGTAGCCGGCGAGGGCGTGACCGAGATTACCCACACCGACCAGGGCCACCGCCCGGCACTGGGTGAGCCCGAGCACGAACTCGATCTGGTCGATCAACAGGGCGACGTCGTAGCCCACGCCCCGGGTGCCGTACGACCCGAGCTGCGAGAGGTCCTTGCGTAGCTTCGCCGAGTTGACCCCGGCCGCCGTCGCCAGCTCCTCGCTGGAGACCGTGTCGTTACCGGATTCGGCGAGATTGTGCAGGGCACGGAGGTATTCGGGGAGCCGGGCGACCGTCGCCTCAGGGAGATCAGGAAGCGCCGGCACCGCACCGGCGCGGCCGGGCGTGCCTACAGGGCGGTGCTGATTCATGCGACTCCGTGCCGTGCGATCTTCGACCAGCCGGACCGGCGGGTCGTTTCGGGGCACCCGCTGGCGACCGCTGTGACCGGCTGTGCTAGCAGGGCTCGTCGGAGTAACAGAGTAGGCGCTTGTGAAGACACGCACAAATCGCGATCTTGATAGACCGCGATAACGCCTCACCTGGGCCTCCACTTACAAGATCAGTTCGCGACCCAACCGGAGCCGTCACGGCGATTATTACCTAAGTCCGACTTATCTGACCAACTCGCCACTACCACGCCGGCCGATCGACCGGCTCTTTCGGCCGATCCAGCAATCACGATGCGCCGCGAATTTCCTGACGTCCACCATTACATTCGGCGACAACCGTGGCAGCCCAAGCACATTCCCGGCGGCCGGAATCCCGGACCCGACCCGCGGCCGGGGTGGGCCACCCCGGCAGCCGGGGCACGCGGCGCCGACGACCGTGCCGACGCCGCCGACCGGACCGGCCCGGCGGCTCCGGTCGGCGCGGAATTCCGCCGGTGTGGGAGCGCGGATTTTCCGCCAGGTGGGGACAGCCCTACCGTGAAGAGGCCAGCCGATGGGATGGGGACCGATCGCAGCGATGCCTAGCGTCGAGAACATGACCACGACCACCGCCACCAGCGTGGCGGTCGGCGCCGAACCCGGCGCCGGCCGCAGCGTGCTACGCCAACTCGCCATCGACTCCGGCTACGTGTTCCTCGGCCTCCCCCTCGCACTGGCGAGCTTCGTCGTGCTCGTCGCCGGGACCGCGCTCAGCGCCGGACTGGCGGTGACGGTGACCGGGCTGCCGATCCTGGCCGGCACCCTCTACGCCGCCCGGGGCTTCGCCGACATCGAACGGCTGCGGATGCCGGCGGTGCTGCGGCAACCCCGGGTACGCCCCAACTACCGCACCGCCGACCCCGGGGCCAGCATGTGGCGGCGGATCTTCGTACCCATCGCCGACGCCCAGTCCTGGCTCGACCTCGCGCACGGCTGGGTCCGGCTGATCGTGGCGCTCGGCACCTTCGTGATCACTGCGGTCTGGTGGCTCGGCGCGATCGGCGGCTCGCTCTACTGGGCGTACGACTGGGCGATCCCGCAGGGCCCGAACGACGAGGGCCTGCACGAACTGCTCGGGCTGGGCGACACCGCCGCCGCCCGGATCGGCGTGAACACCGCCCTCGGGGTGTTCTTCCTGATCACCCTGCCGTTGGTGGTCCGGGGCTGTGCCCTGATGCAGGCCGGGCTCGGCCGGGCACTGCTGACCGGGGTGGCGGAGATGCGCAACCGGATCACCGTGCTGGAGGAGCAGAAGCGGGCCGCCGTCTCGGCCGAGGCCACCGCGCTGCGCAAGCTGGAGCGGGACATCCACGACGGGCCGCAGCAGCGGCTGGTCCGGCTGGCCATGGACCTGAGCCGGGCGCAGCAGCAGCTCGACTCGGACCCGGAGGCGGCCCGGCAGACCCTCGGCGAGGCGCTCGCGCAGACCCGGGACACCCTCGCCGAACTGCGCGCACTCTCCCGGGGCATCGCCCCGCCGATCCTGGTCGACCGGGGCCTGCCCAGCGCCCTGGCCGCGCTCGCCGGTCGCGGGCTGATCCCGGTCGAACTCGCCGTCGACCCCCGGCTCGGCACCCCGGACGGCCGGCCCGGCCCGGCGATCGAGTCGACGGCGTACTTCGTGGTCGCCGAGGCGCTGACCAACGTCGCCAAGCACAGCCGGGCCACCGAGTGCTGGTTGACGGTGACCCGGGAGGAACGGGCGCTGCGGATCGTGGTGATCGACGACGGCGAGGGCGGCGCACACCTCTCCAAGGGGCACGGCCTGGCCGGGCTCGCCGACCGGGTACGCGCCAACGACGGCACCCTGACCGTGCTCAGCCCGCCCGGTGGGCCGACCGAGATCCGGGCCGAGCTGCCGTGCTGAGCCACCCCGACGCCCCGGCCGGCACCGCACCGGCGTCACCCGGAGCCGCCCGGATCGGACGGGAGCACGCCTCGGACGAGCCGGCAGTGGTAGACAACAACATCATGCGCGTAGTGATCGCCGATGACGCGGTTCTCCTCCGGGAGGGTCTGGTACGCCTGCTGACCGAGCACGGCCACGAGGTGGTGGCCGCGGTCGGCGACGGTACGACCCTGGTCGAGGCCATCGTCACGCACCGCCCCGACGTCTCGATCGTGGACGTCCGGATGCCGCCCTCGCACACCGACGAGGGGCTGCGGGCGGCGGTGGAGGCCCGGCAGCGGGTACCCCGGACCCCGATCCTGGTCCTCTCCCAGTACGTCGAGGTGTCGTACGCCGACGACCTGCTCGCCACCGTCAAGCCCAGCGGCGGCGTCGGTGGCGGTGGCATCGGTTACCTGCTCAAGGACCGGGTGGCGGCGATCGACGAGTTCCTCGACGCGGTGAACCGGGTGGCCGGCGGCGGCACGGTGCTCGACCCGGAGGTGGTCGGCCAGCTCCTCGTCCGGCGCCGTCGGGACGACCCGCTGCGGGAGCTGACGCCACGCGAGCGGGAGGTGCTCGGGCTGATGGCCGAGGGGCGGTCGAACACCGCCATCGCCCGGGCCCTGGTGGTCAGCGACGGCGCGGTGGAGAAGCATGTCCGGAACATCTTCACCAAGCTGCAACTGCCACCGGACGAGGAGCAGCACCGCCGGGTCCTCGCCGTGCTCGCCTACCTGCGCGGCTGACCCGCCCGCCCGACCCCGCCACCCGGACGGTCAGTCCAGTTCGGCGGCGAGTTCGACGGCCTCGGTGAGCGAGTCGGCGACCGGCCAGCCGGCGGCCCGCAGCCGGGCCGAATCGGTGAACCCGCCGCTGTAGAGCACACAGCGGGCGCCCACCGAGTCGGCCGCCTCGGCGTCGTCGATCGAGTCGCCGATCAGCACCGCCGAGCTTCCCTCGACACCGGACTCGGCCAGGTGCCGGGCCAGGTGCCGGGCCTTGCGCTCGCCGCCGACGGTGCCGCGCAGCCCGTCGACCCGGCGGAACACGGTGGTCAGCCCATACCGGTCGACCGCCGGCACCAGCTCGTCGTGGAACCACATCGACAGCAGGGACTGGGTACCGGTCCACGTCTTGATCGCGGTGGTCGCGTCGGCGGCCAACTCGCAGCTGGCCAGCCCGACCCGGTACGCCTCGTGGAAGAGCTGGTCCAGCCGGCTGAACTCCTCGGGGTCCACGGCCCGGCCCAGCACCTCGGCGTAGTAGTCCGCGATCGGCCGCCGGAACTGCGTACGGTGCTCCTCGGCGGTCACCTCGGGCCCGCCGGCTCCGGCCAGGGCCACGTTGGTGGCGGCGACCACCAGGGTCAGGTCATCGAGCAGGGTGCCGTTCCAGTCCCAGACGAGGTGCTCGCGCATCCGAGCACGATACGCGGCTGCCCCGACCGGGCTCACGCCCGCGACCAGCCGGCGGGCCACGGAGTCACCGACGTCACATCCGCCGACTCCCGGCGGAGACCGGAGGGACGGTCAGCCGCGGGGTGCGGTCAGGTCGCGGAGCAGGCGCTCCTCCTCGACCCGCCAGTAGCCGTGCTCGCGGCCGTCGAGCAGCACCACCGGCAGCCGGTCGCCGTACTCGCGCTCCAGCTCCAGGTCGCCGGTGACGTCCAGCTCGGTCCAGCGGTCCCCGGTCACCGCCACCACCCGGTCGACGGCCTCCCTGGCGACCTCGCAGAGGTGGCAACCGGGTCGGGTGATCAAGGTCAGCCGTGGCTCACTCGTCGTCACTCGCGCCCCTCGTGCCGGATCACCGATCTGCGTACCCGGCCGATCGCGGAGAGCGGCAGGGACCCGACGAACTCTATCCTGCTCGGGCACTTGAACCGGGCCAGGCTACGGGCGCAGTGCGCGGCCAGTTCGGCGGCCGAGACGCCGCTGTCCGGTGCCCGTACGACGTACGCGGTGACCGCCTCCCCGGCCACCGGGTCGGGCCTGCCGAACACCACCGACTCGGCCACCTCCGGATGCGCGCCGAGCACCCGTTCGACCTCCTGGGGATAGACGTTGAAGCCGTTGACCAGGATCAGTTCGCCGAGCCGGTCCACCAGGAAGAGGTCACCCCCGGCGTCGGCGTACGCCACGTCGCCGGTCCGCCACCAGCCGTCGGTGTCCGGGCCGCCGTGCCCGTCCGGCCAGTAGCCGGAGAAGAGGTTGGCGCCCCGGACCACGATCTCGCCGGGATCGGTGCCGGGCGAGGAGAGTTCCAGGTCGGGCTCGTCCGCGTCGTCCCCGCCCTCGGCCGGCTCGACGGCGGAGCCGTCCCGCCACAGCTCCTCCCCGTCGGCCGCGACGAGCCGCAGCTCGACGCCGGGGATCGGCCGACCGATCGAGTTCGGCTTCGCCTCCGGGCCGGAGAGCGTGGTGGTGAGCACCGGAGCGGTCTCGGTGAGGCCGTAGCCGACCTGGATCCGCCGGCCGGTCGCCTCGGCGAACCGGGTCGCGCCGCCGACGGCCAGCGGGGCGGCGCCGCAGATGGCGACCCGCACCGAGGCCATCGCGGTGCGCAGCGCCGAGCCGGCCGGCACCCCGGCCGCCGCCGGGGCGTCCGGCAGCATCGTCCAGCCGAGAAACATCGACGGTACGCCGACCAGCACGCTCACCCGGTGCCGGGCGACCACCTCCAGTACGTCGGCCGCGTCGAAGCGCTCGACCAGCACCCCGCACGCCCCGTGGTACGCCACCGCGCCCAGCCCGGCGTTCAGCCCGTACGCGTGGAAGAGCGGCAGGGCCAGCAGTACCCGGTCGTCCGGCCCGACCACCGGCGGGGAGATCCGGCCGACCTGCTCGTGGTTGGCGAGCAGCGCCCGGTGCGACAGCATCGCGCCCTTCGGCTCGCCGGTGGTGCCGGAGGTGTAGAGGAGTACGGCCACCGCCTCCGGGTCCGTCCGGATCGGCCGGTCGGCCAGGTCGCCTCCGGGCGACGACACCGCCCCGGACGACACCGCTTCGTCGGCTGCCGGTCCGGTCAGGCTGGACAGTGCGGTGTGCAGTTCGGTCAGTGCCGGCAGCTCCGCCCGGACCCCGTCGACGGCCGAGCGGACCTGTTCGGTGCAGATCAGGATGCTCGCCGCCGAGTCGGCCAGGATGTGTCGCAGCTCCGGGCCGGTCAGCGCCGGGTTCACCGGTACCGCGACCAGCCCGGCCCGCTGGGTGCCGAAGAACGCCACCGCGAAGTCGGGCGGATTGGCCAGGGCGATCGCGACCCGCGCCGGGTGGCCGTCGGTCGGTCCGCCGGCCCGGCGGCGGAGTGCGGCGGCGACCCGGTCCACCGCGGTGTCCAGTTCGGCCCAGCTCAGCACGCCGTCCGGCCAGAGCAGCGCGGGTTGGTCGGGGCGGCTGGTGGCGGCCAGGCGTACCCGGTCGGCCAAAGTGGCCGCGGCTGGCTCGGCGGGGGTGTCCGGTCCATCCTGCACGGTCGCTGAGTCTGGCACAGCGCCGGGCCCGACGCGCGCTCCCACCGCCGCCTCGTCCAGCGGTCGCACAACCGGCCATCCCGGACCCCGCCGCCACGTCCGGTTCGGCCGCCACGTCCGGTTCGGCCGGCTCGGGCCGGTGGACGGCGCGGGCCGGTGGAACTTTCCCTCGACGTGGAACTTGTCTCGACTTCTCCGCGTGGCCGGGGTACGTTCCAGCAGGCCGTAACGGGTTTCGGATATCGACGCCCCCGTGCGGTGGACAGCTTCTAACACGTTCGCGGCGGCGCGCCCAAGGCCCGTCGCGCACTGGCGTGTTCGCACGTTTCCCCTGCTCAGGGCCCTTGATACCGCACTGTCAGCCATCTGACAACGCACAAGCTGTGCGCCCCGTTCGGGTGGCTTGGCGGAAATACTTTGGCTCTGTGTAACGGACTTGCCGCACATGGGTGACGTTGGCCCTATCATCACTCGGGTCGGCTCACCCCTTTTGCCGTGAGTCGACACCCCTCAGCCCGAGGAGGCCGCCGTGCCTGTGAGAGCACTGCACCAGCAGCTGTGGGGCGTGTGCCGTCGTACGGCGCACCCCGGAACTGCCGTGCCGGATCGCGCCGACCCCGGCGCGGGTACGGCCCCCATCGCGGCCCGGTTCCGGCGACCGGTTTCGCGGCCTCGGCCGGCCGGGGAGGTCCAGTGAGCACATACGGATACGTCGACGGAGCATCCGGCGGCGCGCCACGGAACACCCGCCTCGCCCTCACCCAGGGCCTCGACCGGCTCCGCGCGTCCATGGACGACATGCTGAGCCTGGCGGTGCGCGGCGACGGGGGCTCGAAACGGATCCGCAACCGTCCACATCCGAACGAGACGCCGACCCGGCACAACACGCCGGGCGGCAACGCCCGGCCCGTCGGCGGCCGGGTGGCCAGTCCGACCCGGCCGGCGATGCCCGCCCAGCCGGGTACGGCGGCACCATCCGCCCGGCCCGAGACGCCGGAGACCGAGACCGCGATCCTTCCGGTGGTGCCGGCGACCGAGACCTCGACCGGCTCGGGCGGCGGCACGCCGACCGGTTATCCGGACCGGCCGGATCCGTCGGACCCGGCCCGGGAGGTCTGGGCGCTGGTCGAGCGGGCCCAGGCCGGCGAGCCGGAGGCGTTCGGCCTGATCTACGACCGGTACGTCGACACGGTCTTCCGGTTCGTCTACTTCCGGGTCGGCAACCGGCAGCTCGCCGAGGACCTCACCTCGGACACCTTCCTACGCGCGCTGAAACGGATCGGCAGCTTCACCTGGCAGGGCCGCGACCTCGGCGCCTGGCTGGTGACGATCGCCCGGAACCTGGTCGCGGACCATTTCAAGTCCGGCCGGTACCGCCTGGAAGTTACTACGGGTGACGTTCTGGATGCGGACCGCGAGGATCGGGGGCCGGAGGGGAGCCCGGAGGCGGCCGTCGTCGAGCACATCACCAACGTCGCCTTGCTGACCGCCGTCAAGCAACTCAACCCCGAGCAGCAGGAATGCATCGTTCTGCGATTCCTACAGGGTTTCTCCGTGGCGGAGACCGCCCAGGCGATGGGGAAGAACGAGGGCGCGATCAAGGCTCTCCAGTACCGCGCGGTGCGGGCGCTGGCCCGGTTGCTGCCGGACGGATTCCGCCCGTGAAGCGCTCCCAGCGCCGGCACCCACGCTCCGTGACTCCGCTCACTCTTCGTAGTATTTCCCGCCGCCGGGCCGTAACCGGTCGCCCCCGCCGACCGTTTGTCCGGGTGCGACCGGTGGTTGGCTTGAGATCCCGCCGACCGGTCGGTCGGAGAGCGGATCGGGTCCCGGGCACCGTGGCCTGGTCCTGAAGTCAGCCACCGTCGTACCCGGACGGCGAGACGACGCCGACCGCAGCATCGCGACCAGCGAAGGGAGGTGTCGGCGGTGAGTTGGAAGACCTTCTACCGCCAACGCGCCGAGCGCTTCGCGCAGCTGCTCGACGAGGCCAACGGAGGCCGTCGCCACCACGTCCGGTCCCGCCTCGACGACGACCTGGCACAGCCACTGGCGGTCGGCGAACGGCTCCGCGACGTCCAGTCCACCGTCGAGGTCGACCCCGACTTCCGGGCCGGCCTGCGCGCCATGCTCGTCGCCACCGCCGAGCGGGAGGGAATCGGCGCGACCGCCACCGACGAAGCCATCGTCGACGGCGGCGGCCAACCCGCCACCCGCCGGACCGGCCAGCCCGCGTTCCGGGGCCCACGCACCCGGGCCCGGGCCCGGGGCGCCGTCGTCATCGGGGTCGCCGTCGGCGCGATCGCCGTCTCCGGAATGTCCGCCGCCAGCGAGAACGCCGTACCCGGTGACGCGCTCTACGGCATGAAGCGGCACACCGAACGCGCCCAGCTCGCCCTGGCCAGCTCAGACCTGAGTCGCGGGCAGCTCTTCCTCGACTTCGCGCGTACCCGGCTCGCCGAGGCGGTCGCGGTCGGCGGCCAGAACTTCGGCTTCTCCGCCGTCCTGGAAGACATGGACGCCGACACGCGACAGGGCGTCAAGCTGCTGACCAGCGCGGCGGTGCAACGCCAGGACCCGTCGGCGCTGGACGCCGTGGACAGCTTCCTGCACGAGCAGCGGCCGCAGGTCGCCCGCCTCTTCGAGGACACCACCCGGGCCACCCGCAGCCGGGCCAACGAGTCCCTGGAACTCCTCGACGACGTTCAGGCCCGCTCCGAGAGCCTCCGGGCCGCGCTCACCTGCCGGGTCGGCGCGATCGGCCGGGCCGACTCGATCGGTCCACTCCCCCGGACCTGCCCGGCCGGCCGTGGCCCGGTCGGTACGGCGGTGGACCCGCCACCTCCGGCGGCCGAGGCCGAGGGCGGCAGCCGTACCCCGGAGGAGGGTGCGCCGCGTACCTCGGACCGGAGTACGCCACCCCGGCCACCCGCCGCGACGCCCAGCCCCGAGCAGCCACCGGCGGTACGGGACCGCAGCACCACCGAACCCGTACACCGGGTCGGCGGCTGACCCTCCCGCACCGGCCCGTACGTCGGCCGCTGCCCCGGACTCCAGGTGCGCCCGCGCCGATCCGGCTACCCTCGCTGTGTACCCGAAGCGAGGAGGTTCCCGCGTGGCCCGGGCCCGCAAGGTGACGGTCAGCACCGACGACCACGGTCACACCGCCGGCTGGGCCGAGGCCGGACCGGACGCCCCACCGGCGGAGCCGGCCCGGACCGATCCCGAGGCCGCCGCCTTCTTCGACGTGGACAACACGGTGATGCAGGGCGCCTCCATCTACTGGTTCGCCCGTGGCCTGGCGGCCCGGAACTACCTCACCACCGGCGACCTGGCCCGGTTCGCCTGGCAGCAGCTCCGGTTCCGGGTACTCGCCGTGGAACACGCCGGCAGCATGTCCCGGATCAAGGAGGCTGCGCTGGCCTTCGTCGCCGGTTGGCGGGTCGAGGACGTCGAGCGGCTCACCGCGGAGATCTTCGACGAGTTGATGGCGCCCCGGATCTGGACCGGCACCCGGGCCCTGGCCCAGCAGCACCTCGACGCCGGCCAGCGGGTCTGGCTGGTCACCGCCGCACCGGTGGAGATCGGCCGGATCATCGCGGCCCGGCTCGGCCTGACCGGCGCGATCGGCACCGTCGCCGAGATCCGCGACGGCGCCTACACCGGGCGGCTGGTCGGCGACCTGATGCACGGGCCGGCCAAGGCGGACGCGGTGGTCCAGCTCGCCACCGTGGAAGGGCTGGACCTGGAACGCTGCGCCGCGTACAGCGACTCCGCCAACGACCTGCCGATGCTCTCCGCCGTCGGCCGGGCGGTGGCGATCAACCCGGACAGCATGCTGCTGCGGTACGCCCGGGAGCACGGCTGGTCGGTACACGACTTCCGGACCGGGCGGAAGGCGGCCCGGATCGCCGTACCCTCGACCGTCGCCGCCGGTCTGGTGGCCGGCGCGGTGACGGCGGGGCTGGCGATGCGCCGCCGGCTGGCCCGGTGACCGGCCCGGCGGTCGGAGCGCTGCTCAGGGGCCGAACGGGTCGGGACGCTTCTCCAGCAACTGGTGCAGGGTCTGCTGGATGGTCTCGCGGACCTGGTCGGCGAGGTTGAAGACCACCAGCGGATCGTCGGCGGAGTCGACCAGATGCTCGGTGGGGATCGGTGGGCAGAACTCGATCAGCCACTTGCTGGGCAGCGGCACCGCGCCGAGCGGGCCGAGCCACGGGAAGGTCGGGGTCACCGGAAAGTACGGCAGCTTGAGCAGCCGGGCCAGCGGCTTGATGTCGGCGAGCATCGGGTACGTCTCCTCGGCCCCGACGATCGCCACCGGCACGATCGGCGTCCCGGTACGCAGTGCGGCGGAGACGAAGCCGCCCCGGCCGAACCGTTGCAGCTTGTAGCGGTCCGCGTAGAGCTTGCCGACGCCCTTGAAGCCCTCGGGGAAGACACCGACCAGTTCACCCCGGCCGAGCAGCCGCTCCGCGTCGGAGTTGCAGGCGACGGTGCCGCCGGTCTTGCGGACCAGCTCGGAGACGACCGGCATCCGGAAGACCAGGTCGGCACCGAGCAGCCGCAGGTAGCGGTGCTTCGGGTGCTTGTCGTGCAGCACGGCGGCCAACACCAGCGCGTCCATCGCGACCGTGCCGGAGTGGTTGCCGACCACCAGTCCGGCACCGTCGACCGGCAGGTGGTGCACGCCGGAGACCTCGGTGCGGAACCAGTCGCGGTAGAGCCGGCGCAGCACCGGATGGAAGAGCTGGTCGGTCAGCTCGGGATCGAAGCCGAACTCGTCGACCTCGTACTGCCCGGAGAGGCGTCGGCGCAGGAAGGCCAGCCCGGCGGCGACCCGCCGGTCCCAGACGTCGCCGGACTCGTCCGGCACCGTCGACCCGGGTCGGTGCCCGTTGCGCCGCACCGGCCGGTCCAGCTCGGTGCCGTCCGCCTCCGGGGGTACGGCGTACCGCCGGCCGGCCGTGCTCTCCGGATCGTGCTGCACCCCTGCGGCCTCCCCGTTTCCGCTGCCGTTACGCCGGTCGTCCGCGCTGCCGGTCATCGTCCGCCCCGCTCGGCCGGCCCGGCACCGTCGGCCGCGTCGAGCCCGATCCGGTCCCGGACCGCGGCCCGGGTCTGCCGGATGCCGTCCATGATCGCCTGCTCGGCCCGGCGGAGCTGTTCCGGCCCGAGCACCGTCCCGTCGCGGTGGCTCGCGATGAACTCCTCGAAGGCGGCGGCGGTCGACCTCGGGGTGAAGCCGAATTCGGTGGTCAGCCTGGTGGTGTCGACCACCCGGCCGTGCACGAACAGGTCGACCTGGTCCAGGCCGTAGCGGGCGAAGCCCAGCACCCGGGCGAGCCCGGCCGCGCCGGAGAGCCCCGGCTCCGCCACCGGCAGGGCGACCCGGCCGGCCCGGCGGATCGCCTGGGAGAGCGCCAGCACTCCCGACCCGGCGACGTTGTACGTCCCGGGGTGCTCCTCCACCACCGACCGGTGCAGCACCTCCAGCACGTCGTCGAAGTGCACGAACTGGAGCCGGGGGTCCCGGCCGAGCACGGTCGGCACCACGGGCTGGGCGAAGTACCGGGTCAGCGTGGTGTTCGCCATCGAGCCGATGAACGGCGCGAAGCGCAGCACGGTGGCGGTGACGTCGGGGCGGCGGCGCCGGAAGCCGCGGACGTACCCCTCGATGTCGAGGATGTCCCGGGCGAAGCCGCCGCGCGGCACGGCCCGGGGCTCGGTGTCCTCGGTGAAGACCGCCGGGTCCCGGAACGACGCCCCGTAGGCGGCGGTCGACGACCGGACGACCAGCTTGCGCAGCCGGGGCGCCCGCTGGGCGGCGGCGAGCAGCTGCATCGTGCCGATGACGTTCTGCTCCTTCATCGCCGCCCGGCCGCCCTGCTGCGGGTCGGCGGCCGTGACCAGCGCCAGGTGCACCACGGCGTCGGCGCCCAGCTCCTCGACGATGCTGCCCACCGCACCGGCGTCGGCCCGGACCCGCTCGACGCCGTCGAGCAGCCCGGCGATCTCGGGCGCAGGTTCGTGCACGTCGAGGCCGACGACCCGGGTGATCCGGTCGTCGGCGACCAGCCGCGCCGCCACGTGGGCGCCGAGGAACCTGCTGACCCCGGTCACCACGACGACCCCCGGCGCACCGGGGGTGCTACCGGGGGTCACCTCGCGCTCCGCACGGGACGACCCGGGCCGGACCCGGACCGCCGCGACGTCGTCACGTGGGCCTCCGAAGGTCGACAGTCTGAACGGCTCACCGCCGGCCGGGCAGGTGCGCCCGGCCGGGGTCACTTGCCGAGACGGCGACGCTGGACGCGGGTCTTGCGCAGCAGCTTGCGGTGCTTCTTCTTGGCCATGCGCTTGCGGCGCTTCTTGACCACCGAGCCCATACGACAGCCCTTCTGATGCGACGTGCTGATCGGACCGGCCCCACCCGAAGGTGCGGCCGGTTACCGAGCTGGACAACGGACCGGGCCGGCACTACGGGCTCGCACCCATATCGGCACGTGGCCACGGTCGCGGTCCAGACTAGCCCTCGGCCGTCAGCCGGGCCAAAGCGCCCCCACGGAGAACCGCCCGGCCCCGCCGAGAAACCGCCCGGACCGCTCCGGCACCGTCGCGACATCGCCGGCTGCGCCGTCAGGCGGTCTCCTGGAAGGCACCGCGCAGATAGTCGTGCACCGCGTGCTCCGGCACCCGGAAGGACCGCCCGACCCGCACGGCGGTCAGCTCGCCGGAGTGCACCAGCCGGTAGACCGTCATCTTCGAGACCCGCATCAGCGTCGCCACCTCGGCGACGGTCAGAAACCTGACCTCCGGCATTCGGCTGTCCGGCTGTGGTGATCCTGCCATGGCTCACCAACCCATCCCAATCCCCGGCGCGTGCCGCCCGACGGGATGCTTCCGCGCCGCAGCTACGCGCGTGTTACCAGTACGGTAACGGGGCGGCTGTGACCGGCGCGATCCCTTCGGGCATTTGATCATCACTGGCTCGCCCGTCCACCCCTGGGAACGCGTCATTGGTGGTCATTCGGCGCGAAGGGCGATCACCGGGTCCAACCGCCCGGCCCGCTGCGCCGGTACCACCCCGAAGATGATCCCGACCGCCGCCGAGACCCCGAACGAGAGCGCCAGCGACCACCAGGTGACCACCGCCGGTACCGGGGAGAGCGCGGCCACCAGCAGCGCCGAACCGACCCCGAGCCCCATCCCGAGCACCCCGCCGAGCGCGGTCAGCAGCACCGCCTCCAGCAGGAACTGCACCCCGATGTCCCGGGGACGGGCGCCGACCGCCTTGCGCAGGCCGATCTCCCGGGTCCGCTCGCGTACCGAGACCAGCATGATGTTGGAGACCCCGACGCCGCCGACCAGCAGCGAGATGCCGGCGATCGCGGCCAGCACCCCGGTCAGCACCCCGAGGATGTCACCGAGTACGCCGAGGATCTGCTCCTGGGTCACCGCGCTGAACTCGGTGTCGGGATGCCGCCGGGTCAGTTCGGCGACGACCCGGGCGCCGAGGTCGTCGATCTCCTCCCGGTCCGGCGCCTTGATCGCGATCCCGTCGATCCGCTGGGTGCCGTAGAGCCGGTGTGCGGCGGTGACCGGGATGTGCACCTCGTCGTCCCGGTCCACCCCGAGGCTCTGGCCGAGCGGGGCGAAGACCCCGATCACCCGGAACCGTACGCCGGCGATCGCGACCTGCTGCCCGACCGGCTCCCGGTCGCCGAAGAGGGTACCGGCGACCGTGGCGCCGAGCACCGCGACCCGGCGACTCGTGTCCACATCGGACGAGGTGAGGTAGCTGCCCCGGTCCAGTTCCCGGACGAAGACCTCCGGCGTGGTCTCGAGTACGCCCTGCACGGTGGTGAAGGCCGAGCGGGTGCCGGCGCGTACCGTCTCGCCGGAGGTGACCGTGACCGCCACCCGGCGCGGGTCGCCGACCACCCGGTTTACCGCCTCGACGTCGGCGAGGGAGAGCCGGGAGACCGCCGGTGCCGCGCCGAAGTCGAGCCGGCCGGGCACCACGACGAGCAGGTTGGAGCCGAGCCCCTCGACCTGCTGCTCCACCTCCCGCTTGGCGCCGGTGCCGATGGCGACCAGCACCACCACCGCGGCCACCCCGATCACCACCCCGAGCATGGTGAGCATGCTGCGCAGCCGGTTCGCCCGCAGGGCGTCCAGCGCGACCCGCCACGCCTCGGCGATCCTCACGAGCCGCTCCCCGAGCCGGGGGTGACGTCCCCACCGGTCCCGGCCGGGGCGTCCGCCGCACCGCGGCGTGGGGGGGGGGGGGGGGGGGGCCCCCCCCCCCCCCCCCCGGGGGGTCGCGCCCCCCCGGCCCCGGGGGGGGGCGCCCCCCCCCCCGGGGGGGGGGGGGGGGGGGGGGCCCCCCCCCCCCCCCCCGGACGGGTGCCCCGAGTCGCTTCCGGACGCTCGTCGGGGCTCCGCGCTGGGAGCGGGATCTACTATCTCAGGCCCGCGCCGCGCCGCCGGCACGACCGTCGGGGTATCCACCCCCGCCGCCGGTGGTAGAGGTGTCGCCGGTTCCGGTTCCCCCGCCGACGGCACCACCCGGCCGTCGCGCATCGTGACCTGCCGGTGTGCCCGCTCGGCGACCTCCCGGTCATGGGTGACCAGCACCAGCGCCACCCCGTCGGAAGCGTTCAACTCCTCCAGCAGGGTCAGCACGGACTCGCCGGTGGCGCTGTCCAGGTTGCCGGTCGGCTCGTCGGCGAGCAGCAGTACCGGGTCGGTGACCAGGGCCCGGGCGATCGCCACCCGCTGCTGCTCACCGCCGGAGAGCTGGTTGGGCCGGTGCTCCAGCCGGTGCCCGAGACCGACCCGGCCCAGCATCGCCGCCGCCAGCTCCCGCCGCCGCCGACCGCCGATCCCCCGGTAGACCAGCGGCAGCGCCACGTTGTCGAGCGCGGAGGTCCGGGGCAGCAGGTGGAATGACTGGAAGACGAAGCCGATGGTCTCGTTGCGCAGCGTGGCAAGCTCCCCGGCGTCCAGCGTGGCGACGTCCCTGCCGCCGATCACCAGCCGGCCGGCGGTGGGCCGGTCCAGCCCGCCGAGCAGGTGCATCAGCGTCGACTTCCCCGACCCGGACGGCCCGACGACCGCCACGTAGTCACCGGCCGCGATGGTCAGCGAGACGCCGCGCAGCGCGGCCACCGAGACGCCGCCCAGGTCGTACGTCCGGACCAGGTCGACCGCCTCGACCGCCACCCCGGACCGCCGGGCCGATCCACCGGCCCTCGTGTCGCCGGGGGCAGCCGCCGGCGGGCCGCTCACCGTACCCGCTCTCCGGGGCGCACCTGGTCGCCGCCGCTGACCACCACCTGCTGGCCCGGCTGCACCCCGCTGACGACCTGCACCAGGTCCTGCCCCTGCACCCCGACCGTCACCGGCACCTGCTCGGCGATCCCGTCCTCGACCACCCAGACCGCGTCCCGTCCCTGGGCCGAGTGCAGCGCCGCCGCCGGTACGGTCACCGCACCGGCCGCCTCGCGGACCCGCAGCCGGACCACCGCGCTCATCCCGGGGCGCGGTGCCGGGGCGGCCCGCCCGTCGGCGAAGCGCCCGGAGCCCAGCGAGAGCCGCACCCGGTACGTGACGCCGCCCCGGGCCGACGCCGTCGGCAGTACGTCGACCGAGCGGACCCGGGCCGGGTATTCCGCCCCGGTGGCGGCGTCCAGCTCCACGCTCGCCGGCACCCCCGGGCCGACCAGCAGCACGTCGGTCTCGTCGACCTCGGCGACCAGGCCGAGGTCGGTCAGGTCCACCACGGTCAGGATCGGCGTACCCGCGCTCACCCGGCCGCCGACCGGTACCGCGCCGTCGACCCCGGCCACCGGCGCGGCCGGGGTGCCACCGCCGAGCGCCCCGGCCGGGTCGACCCCGGCCGGCGCACCGAGTCCACCGGTCGCGCCCAGCAGCCCGGCGAGCGCCTCGGCCGAGCCCGAGGCAGCCGGCGACGCGGCACCACCGAGCTGCACCACCCCGCCGATCGGCGCCCGCAGCACCAGCGCGTCGACGGTCGCCTTCGCCAGGTCGTACGCCTGCTCGGCCTGGAGACGCTGGGCGGCGGAGAGTGCCCGTACCGCCGAGTTCAGCCCGGCGACACCGCGCTGGACGGCGCGTACCGCCGCGCTGGCGGTCTCGGCCGCCGCCTCGTACTGCCGCTCCGCGATCCGGACCTGGGCCAGCAGCGCGGCCCGCGCGCCCGGGTCGGTGAGCTTGTCGGCGGCGTCCCGGGCCGCCCGGAACGCCTGCTCCGCCGCCCGGTCCGTGCCGCGACGCAACCGGGCCAGGTCGGCGCCGCCGCCGACGCCCCGCCCGGCGCTCCGGGCCGCGTCGAGGGCCCGGCGGGCCTTGGCCAGCCGGTCCCGGGCCGTGGGCGAGTCGATGACCGCGAGCACCCGGCCCGCCCTGACCTGGGCACCCGGCCTGACCCGCAACTCGGCCAGGGTGCCGTCGGCGGGGGCGCTCAGGGTCGCCGCCGCCCGCGCGGTCACGCTGGCCGGCGCGTCGACCAGTTCGGCGACGTCGGCCCGCTCCACACTGGCCAGCCCGACCTGCTCGTCGGACTCGCAGGAGGCCGCGGAGAGGCCGAACAGGACGGTGGCGGCGACGAGGGTGGCGGAGATGACGGGGCGACGGGGCCGCGGTGCTGCGGACAGGCGCGGCGGAGAGGCGCGACGCACGCCGCCATGGTACGAGCTACCACCGCCCCGGGCGGCACGACGCGCGGGCCGGCGAGGCCGCTGAGCTGCACCTGATCTAGGAGGCGGTCTTCTTCACGTACGCCACGCACTCGTCGTGCAGCTTCGACCAGTCCCGCCCGAACGCCTCCTGGGACGCCTCCGCCTCCGACCTGCCGTCGTGCACCACCAGTTTGAAGAAGGCGAGTACCTCCTTCTCGCCGAACCGGTCCACGAGATGCCGTACGGCGAGATAGCCGACGCCGTAACTGCCGGCGACGTGCCAGTCCTCGGAACCGTTGCTCGGCGCGACGTCCGCCAGCTTGCCGTTCCAGCCCGAGCCGACCAGCCGGTCGACGTCGTCCAGGCTGCCGTAGCGGCTCGCCGCCTTGCCACCGGCTGCCGCCTGCTCGGCGAGCCCCTCCACCAGCCACCAGGCGTCGTCGTCGATCTGGTCGGCGCCGGCCAGCGAGGAGGCGTGGGTCAGCTCGTGCCGCATCAGGTCGGCGTACTGGCCCGGTACCACGGCCTTGGAGTTGAGCACCAGGTCGTACTGGTCGTCACCGACCGGTACGGCGTATCCGGCGGTCCACTCCGGTCGGTTGCCGCCGTACCAGCGGCTCCACTCGTTCGGGCCGGCGTAGAAGATCAGGTAGCGCTCGGGCGGTGAGCCGTCCACGGCGTACCGGTCGGCGACCTTGGCCGCCCGCTCCCCCTCGCGCAGCAGGTCGGGCAGCCGGTCCCGGAACGCCCGGGGCGCGGCGACCAGGGTACGTTCCCCGATCGAGGCGACCAGTTCGTCGCTCTCCCAGGGCCGGGGCCGACCCGGTCCGCCGGCCCGGTCGGTGTCGATCGCGAAGAGTCGCGGCTGGCCGGCGGTGTCCTTCCACCGGGTGACCATGGTGATCTCGTTCGGCTCGCAGCCGGGGCTCACGAAGCAGTGCGCGACGGTGAGGTTGGCCCGCCACTCGCCGGCGGTGTCGAGCTTGACCACCTGGCCCAGCAGTTCCGGTTCCCACTTGCTCACCCGCATCGCCCGCAGGGTCCGGAATTCGCGCCGGAGCTGCCGGGCGATCGCCGTGTTCGGCTCGGCGAGCCCGACGTAGCCGTTCTCGTCGCCGCCGAGCAGCGCCTTCGCCTGCCCGTCGAGCAGGCCGCGAATCTGCTCGGTGAGCCAGTCACCGGTGACCGACGCCGGGTCGCCGGCCTTCGGGCTGGCCGCCGCACCGGCACCGGCGGCCGGGCCGGTCGGGCCGGACACCCGGTCGAGCAGCGCCGCCCCGATCGCGACCGGTGCCGCGCAGAGGAGCAGGGCCACGACGGTGCCGAAGCCCACCCAGAGCGGCCACCGGCGCCGGCGCGGCTGCGGGAGGAGATCGACCGGCGCCGGCCCGTAGCCGCCGGCCGTCGGATGACCGCCGGCCGTCGGATAGCCACCCACCGTCGGATAGCTGCCCGGCATCGGATAGCCGCCGGGGGTCGGATAGCCGCCGGGCGTCGGATAGCCACCCGGCGTCGGGTATCCGGCCGGCGGCTGGCCGGGCCGGGCCGGGTAGCCACCCGGCGGGTACGACCGGAGCTGGTAGCCGGCGGAGTCGTAACCGGCGGGCGGCTCCACACCCGCGCCGACATCCGCGCCTCCGGACTGGTAGCCGGTCTGGGTGGGCTGGTGGCGGCCGACGTCCGACTCGTAGCCGGTGGGCCGCACCGGATAGCCGGTGACCGGCGGGAGGCCGAGCGCGGCCGGCTCCGGCGCGGAGGACGGGTGACCGCCCGGGCGGTGCCATCCGGAGGGCGGGATGTCGGCCGGCGGGTAGCCGATCTGCGGCTGTTGGTCGGCCGGTGGGCGGTGGTGGGAGTCCCCGTCGGTCACGGCCGGAGAGTACGACCAATCGTCCAGCCGCGCGAACCTGCCCTCAGCGGCCCGCCCACGACCCGGCCAGTCGTGCCGCCGCCCGGGAGTACGGCCGCTCGGCGGCGGCCTGCCAGCAGTGCCGCGCCGAGCCGAGCAGCAGGGCCGACGAGACAGCCGAGCCCACCCCGCCGACCAGCGCCTGCACGCCTCCGTTCCCGGGCGGCAGTACGGCCAGCAGCACGCCGCAGACCATGGTCACCCCGACCACCACCGAGGCGAGTACGGCGGTCAACCGGATCGCCGCCGGCCGGATGTCGAAGTGCCGTGGCCCCCAGCGCAGCAGGACGACCGCCACCAGGGCGGTGCCGAGGGCGAGCCCGGCGAAGGTGTCCGTCGCCCGGGCCAGCCACAGGTACGCCGCTCCGGGCTGCGCGCCGTCCCAGAACTGCTGCCAGCCCCCGAGCCGGCCCAACAGCTCCGTCGTGCCGTACTGGGCGGCGAGCACTCCGAGGAGCAGCAGCGCGGTACGCCGTCCCTGCGCCACCGCCAGCACGTCCTGTAGCCCCGCCGCGATGCGCTGCGCCGAACCGAACTCCCGGACGGCCAGCCGTTGCGCCTCCCCGAGGGTCAGCCCGTCGTGCCGGTGCGCCTCGGCGGCGTCGACCAGCGCGTCCCGGATCTCGGCCAGCATGTCGGCCCGCAATCTCGCGGAACCGCGCAGCCGGTCGCCGACCGCGCGGACGTACTCGTCGATCGGGGCGGTCACCGGTTCAGTCTCTCCCGGCGGAGCGGCCGGCGGCCATCCGGAGGAACCCTGACACCCCGATGCGACCTGTTTCGCGTGGGCACCGCCGCAATGCGCCGGATGAGCCGGATGGGCTCACTGCGCGCGATGTACGAATTATCCCTGCTCTGGCCGACTCGGCCAGTAAGAGCGATCCGTCCGATCGCGTCACTGTCTGCTTTTTTCTGCCCGAAATTGGATTGCCAGGATCTGCCCCGCATCTATCCGGTTAGCGCTTTTCGAGCGCTCAGAGACCTCAATTCCACTGGTTCGTGGGTTTTCTTCATATAGGCCCGCGATGCACTGAAGAGCACCGTACGGTGACCTTAAGTGGCTACAACCTATTTGTGGCCCTCCGCGCCCCAGATGGTGCGGCCGTGTCTTGTATTCGAAAGGCAGGGAGCTTGATGTCCGAATTCCAAGGGAGCCACGTGGATCCCCGTCAGCCCACGACTCGGCCGAAAAGGCGTCGGTCCCGCTGGTTCTTAGCCGGGGGCATCGTCGCCGGCAGCCTGGTGGCCGGCGCGGCCGGACTGGCCGGTGTCGCCACGTTGGCCGGCGACAAGGGTCTGGCAGACGTGGACCTGGGGCAGTTGTCCATCGTCGCCGCCAGCAACGACGACAAGGGCGACGAGGGCAAGGACCGGGGCAGGCACGAAGATCCCAAGGACCAGAACGGCAAGCACGAGGGTGGCGGGGACTCCCAGGGTGGCAACTGGCAGGACTACTGCAAGCCCGGTGGTGGCTGGCAGGGCCACGACGACAAGAAGGCCGAGGAGTCGAAGGCCGCGCCGCGCGACACGAAGGACTCCAAGGCGAAGCCGGAGGAGTCGAAGGACCCCAAGGCGGGACCGACGGCGACCAAGGACCCGAAGGCCGGACCGGCCGCCGAGTCCAAGGACTCGAAGGCGAAGCCGGAGGAGTCGAAGGACCCGAAGGCCGGACCGACGGCGACCAAGGACCCCAAGGCCGGACCGACCGCGACCAAGGACCCGAAGGCCGGACCGGCCACCGAGTCCAAGGACGCCAAGGAGAAGCACGAGGGTTCCAAGGACGACAAGGACGCCAAGGACTCGAAGGACTCCAAGGACGACAAGGACTCCAACGGCTCCAACGGCTCCGGCTGGCAGGGCGGATCGCAGGGCGGCTCCGGCTGGCAGGGCGGATCGCAGGGCGGGTCGCAGGGCGGCTCCGGCTGGCAAGGCGGATCGCAGGGCGGGTCCCAGGGCGGCTCCGGCTGGCAAGGCGGATCGCAGGGCGGGTCCCAGGGCGGCTCCGGCTGGCAAGGCGGATCGCAGGGCGGGTCCCAGGGCGGATCGCAGGGCGGCGACGAGAAGGGCTCGTCCGGGGAGACTCCCGGCTCCGACAGCTCTCGCTGGCACGGCGGCTCCCAGAGCGGCGGCGAGAACGGCTCGGGCTGGCAGGGTTCCGGCTCGCAGGGTTCCGGCTCGCAAGGTTCCGGCTCGGAAGGCTCCGGCTCGGAAGGCTCCGGCTCGGAAGGCTCCGGCTGGAACGGCGGATCCCAGGAGGGCCGCGAGGGCTGCGGTTCGGACAAGCGCGGGGACGAGGACAAGCGCGGGGGCGAGGACAAGCGCGGGGGCGAGGACAAGCGCGGGGGCGAGGACAAGCGCGGGGGCGAGGACAAGCGCGAGGACGAGAAGGTGACGTCCGTACCGTGCGACCCCGACAGGCTCATCGCCGCACTGGTACACGCCAACGCCGAGGGCGGCGGCAGCCTCAAGCTCGCGCCGAAGTGCACCTACACGCTCACCGCGTACGACGACAGCGGCGAGAAGCACAACGGCAAGGGCGAGAAGGACTACGGCAAGGCGCCGTCCGACGCCGCCAACGGCCCTGCCGGTGCGTCAGGGGCGATGGGTAGCCCGAACGGCAAGAAGGACGAGAAGAAGAACGACAAGAAGTACGACAAGAAGAACGACCGGTCCGGCCTGCCGGTGATCAAGGCCCCGATCAAGATCAAGGGTGAGGGCGCGACCATCACCCGGGACAGCTACGCCAAGGACTTCCGCTTCTTCACCGTCCGGGACGGCGGGGAGCTGGAGTTGAGCGACGTCTTCCTGGAGAACGGGCGGGCGGACACCGGCGGCGCGATCTCGGTCGACCACGGCGCCAGCGCCAAGGTCAAGCGGGTCACCATCTCGGACAGCACCGCACTCGCCAAGGACGGCGGCGGCGGCGCGATCTTCAACGACGGCCACCTGGCGGTCGCGGAGAGCAAGTTCGAGGAGAACAACTCCGCCGGCAACGGTGGCGGGATCCTCAACGGTGGCGTCCTCACCGTGGAGAAGTCCGAGTTCTTCAGCAACAGCGCCGACAAGGCCGGCGGTGGGCTCGCCAACTACCAGGGGGCGGCCGACATCACCAAGAGCGCCTTCGAGCACAACAACGCGGCAGAGGGCGGCGGCATCGCCAGCGTCTCGGCCCGGACCAAGGTCTGGGACGGCGAGGTCAACGGCAACACCGCGAAGGTCGGCGGCGGCCTCTTCAACAAGGACGCCACCCTCACGGTCCGGGGGCTGCACGTCAGCAAGAACCTCGGTACCAAGGACGGCGGCGGCATCGC
Source organism: Plantactinospora veratri (assembly GCF_036421995.1). Lineage (NCBI taxonomy): Bacteria > Bacillati > Actinomycetota > Actinomycetes > Micromonosporales > Micromonosporaceae > Plantactinospora > Plantactinospora veratri. Next base: position 109,595 of record NZ_JAZGQL010000033.1, on the reverse strand, counting down.
CACCATCAAGGGCCTGCTCACGGTGGACGACAGCAAGATCACCAAGAACACCACGCGGGGCGACGGCGGCGGCATCTTCGCCGAGAAGTCCGAGGTGATCGTGCGGAACACCGAGGTCAGCAAGAACAGCGCCGTCGGCGCGCGTTCGGTCGGTGGCGGCATCGCGGTCGAGGGCGGTTCGCTCGAACTGAAGAAGAGCAAGATCGTCGAGAACGACGCGACCAAGAAGGGCGGCGGGCTCTTCGCCGAGCACGCCAAGGTCAAGGTGGACGACGACACCGTCATCAGCAAGAACCGGCCTGACAACTGCGCCGGCAAGGAAACGGTCGACAACTGCTTCGGCTGATCCTCGGCACCCGAGGCGCAGGTGACCGGTGACGGTAGCCGGCAACGGAGACCATGACCGGTGACGGAGCGGACGCATCCGGTCCGTCGGGGGAACGATCAGCAGATCGCACCCTCGGCGGGCCGGATGCGCCTGTCCGGGTCCCGGCAAGGGCCGCCGGGTGGGTCAGGCGACGTCTAGGACCCTGCGTACCCGGGACAACCGGCCCGCCGCCAGATCCGGGCCGTCGATCCAGAACGAGACACCGACCAGCTCGCCCCAGGCGGTCCCCTCCTCGGCCTCAAGTGTCAACAGCGGCCGATGGCCCGGCAGTTCCACAACCGGATCGTCCGGCCAGCCCAGCAGCCGGTGCCGCACCGTCGGCAGCCGGTCGCGGATCTCGGTGACCAGGCTCATCACCCTGACCGGGTCGGTCGAGAAGACCGGCGCGAGTTCCGGCTCGGCGTAGTCGGGTGCGGCCAGGACCGGGGCGGCGACCAGCGGCAGCGCCGGGATCAGCACCACCTCCGGCGGAGCGGCCCGGTCCGGCGACCCGACGGGTACGTGCAGCACGGCGCAACCGTCGTCACCCGGATCCGCTCCGAAGTCCGCGTGCTGCCACTCGTCGACGAAGAAGAGCAGCGCCCCGTCCCGGGGCAGCGTCCACTCCGGACCGAGCAGCGGCGCCAGCGCGGCACAGTCGAGCCGGGCCAGCAGCGTCATCGGCCGACCCTGGTGGTACGGCCACGGCGCGCCGTCCGGTAGCCCGGGCAGTCCGCCGTACCAGCCGGCGACCGGTCCGGGAGTCCCGCCGTTGCGGGACCGGGCCGGTACGGCGAGTCCGACCGAGGGGCGCAGCAGGCCGAGGATCTGTTCCACCAGCTCGGGAGCCGCGGGTGCCCGGGGTGAGTCGGCGAGGGCGGCACGCAACGCCGCCACCGCGCGGGAGTAGTCCATGGCGTCCGAGGATGCCAGGCCGGGCGGGCCGATCCCAGTCAGGCCGAGGGCCGGGCGGGGCCGGGGAACCGGGCGCTATCCCCGGGTCGCCACGGCGCGGGCGAAGAACGCCAGGTTGGCGGGGCGCTCGGCGAGCCGACGCATCAGGTAGCCGTACCAGTCGGTGCCGTACGGCAGATAGACGCGTACGGTGTGGCCGGCCTCGGCGAGCCGGGCCTGCTCGTCCGGGCGTACCCCGTAGAGGAGCTGGAACTCGAACTCCTCCGGCGTACGGTCGAACCACCGGGACCGGTCCTCGGCAATCGCGATCAGCCGGGGGTCGTGGGTGGCGACCATCGGGTACCCCTGGCCGGAGAGCAGGACGTTCAGGCACCGGACGTACGATTTGTCCACTTCCCGGGCGGACTGGTACGCCACCGACTCCGGCTCCTTGTAGGCCCCCTTGCAGAGCCGCACCCGCGACCCCGGGGTGGCCAGCTCCCGACAGTCCGCCTCGGTACGCCGAAGGTACGCCTGGAGCACCGCCCCGGTACCCGGAAAGTCCTTGCGCAGCTCGGCGAGGATGTCCAGGGTCGAGTCGGTGGTGGTGTGGTCCTCCATGTCCAGGGTGACCGTGGTCCCCGCCGAGGCGGCGGCGGCGCATATCGCGTGCGCGTGCTCCCGGGCCAGCCGCTCGTCGAACTTCTGCCCGAGCGCGGAGAGCTTGACGCTGACCTCGGCCGGCGGGGTGAGCCCGGCCCCGGCGAGTCCGCCGAGCAGGGCCAGGTATTCGTCCCGGACGGCGATCGCCTGGTCCGCACCGACGGTGTCCTCGCCCAGGTGGTCGATGGAGACCGCGAGACCGTCGGCGACGAGCTGGCGGGTGGCGCGCAGCGCGTCGTCGGTGGTGGTGCCGGCGACGAACCGGCGTACGACGTCCCGGGTGAACGGGGCCGTCTCGACGAGCCGCTCGATCCGGGATGACCGGGAGGCGGCGAGGATGACCGATCGGAGCATGAGCTGAGCGTAACGCCAGCCGGTTGCCCGTACTCGGGGACCGGAGGCCCGGCCGCTCTCCGCCAGCACCCACTCCGCCGCGACCGGGCCCTGCCCCGGCGACCGCGACCCGCTGAACCGGCATGCCGCGAACCGTGCGGTCGAACGTCGAAACACGTCCGGGATTTAGGTGACGAAGGATGGTGTTGACAGCAATTTCGCCCGATACCGTCGTTATCGGATAATCACCCGGTGCCGGGGGGCGGTTGGTTGGCGATCGGCGGGCGGCGGTGTCCGGGCCACGGGCGGCCGGCACCGGAGCACCGACCGCTACGCGCGGTTCCTTCGCCGCTACATGGACGCACCACCGGAGCCGTCAGTCGTCTACGGTTGTCGGGTGAACTTCGACGCGTACGCCCGGACCGGGGTCGATCTCGTCAACGCGCGACTCGACGACCTCGACGGCCTGCGGGCCGTTTTCACCGATGAGCACGGCTGGATGCGCGACGAGGTGACCGAACGGGACGTCGCCGCCTTCCGTCGGGCCCAGAAACGGCTGCGGGACGTCTTCGAATTCGGCTCCTCGGGACGGGACGCCGACGCCGTGACCGAACTGAATTCGCTTCTGGAGAGTTATCCCGTCCAACCACGCATCTCCGGGCACGACGCCAAGGACTGGCACATGCACGTGACCAGCCGGGGCGCCTCGGTGAGTGCCGAGTTCCTCGCCGGTGCGGTCTGGGGCCTCTCGGTCTGGCTGTGCGAGTACGGCAGCTCCCGGTTCGGCGTCTGCGCCGACGACCGGTGCGGCAACGTCTATCTGGACACCTCGTCCAACTGCTGCCGGCGGTTCTGCTCGGAACGCTGCGCCACCCGGTCGCACGTGGCGGCGCACCGGGCCCGGAAGCGGGCTGCGGTGGAGGCGCAGGCACCCGTCGCGACCGGGATGGAGAAGACTCCGGTGGAGGAGACTCCAGTGGAGCAGAAGACTCCGACCCCGGTCGGCTGACCGTCTCGCGGCGGCGCCGCCCCTGCCCACAGCGCAGGGGCGGCCGTCAGCGCTCCTCGCGGAACTCCACGTGCCGGCGGAGCACCGGATCGTACTTGCGCACCACCAGCCGGTCCGGGTCGTTGCGGCGGTTCTTCCGGGTCACGTACGTGTAGCCGCTGCCGCCGGTACTGCGCAGTTTGACGATCGGGCGTACGTCGTTGCGCCGGGCCATCAGCGCGTCACCTCCCGCCGCTCCGAGGCCCGCTCGGTGCCGTCGCTCGGTTGGGCGTCGGCTCGGGCGCTTCGTCTGGACATCTGGTTCCTCCTCGACCGCGAACTACCGCGGCGACCGGTTTCGTCCCGACCAGGACCTTCCCCGGCCCCCGCCCGCCGAGTTCCACCGGGCGGGCGACTCTAACCCGCCCACCCGGACCCATCCGCCGGGGCCACGGCCACGGCTACGCACCGTCCGGTTCGGACGGTGGGTCCGGCCAGGTGCGGGCCTGGGCGCGGAACAGCTCGGGATCACTGGCCACCGGGATCACACAGAGCAGGTGACCGCCCGGTGCCCGGAGCACGTGGCAGTCCAGCCAGGTCGAGACCTCGGTGGCGCCGAGCGCGATCAGCCGGGCCACCTCGGCCGGCACGTCGTCGGTCTCGATGTCGAGGTGGTAGCGGGCCGGCGCGTCGACCGACTGGATCGCCGTCGTCAGGCCCGGAATCGCCCGGCTCAGCACCTGGAACTGCGGTTCGTCCGGCTCCGGCCGGGCCGGGGTGCCGAACACCCCCGACCAGAAGTTTGCGGCGGCGGCGACCTCCGCCTCCGGCGTGTCGATGATGACCGCGTACGTCCGGGAACGATGCATCGACAGGACTTTACCCGGATCGGCTGGACCCGGACGCCGAAGCTCAGCGCCGGCCGGCTCCGGTCAGGTCGAGTCGCCAGTCGTTGGAGCGCATCAGCCGCCCCTTCGGGAACTCGAACTCGGTCTCGCCGCACAACTCGAACTCGGTCTCGCCGCACAACTCGAACCCGGCCTTGCGGCAGACGGCCGCCCCGCCATTCAAGCCGGTCGGAGCGACAGTCCCGCCGGAAACCACCGTCCGTGGGCGGCCGGCCGCCGCCTCGCCGCACGGTTCCGTTCGCACCGCGCCGGCACACCGCCGCCGGGCGGCAGGACGGAACGTCGGCTCACGGAGTGGGGTCGAGCGGCGGCGCGGTGGCCACCCGGTCGAGCTTGCACGCGCCGAGCGCCTGGTCGCGTTGCTCGGCCAGCAGCCGCAGCGCCGCCCCGGATCCGCCGTCGCGCCATGCCTCGGACAGCCGCTCGTAGAACGCACCCCGGTCCGCCAGCCGGGCGCCGACGCGCCCATCGCCGAGGTGATCGCGGGCCTGGTTGCCCCGGCCGGTGGCCGTACCGACCTCCTGCCGGCACAGCTCGGCGAGCCGCTCCGCGGGTTCGACCGGTGATCCGGTGCCGCTGGCTACCCGCCAGCCGGGTAGGTGATGCCAGTGCCTGCGGCGGCGGTGCGGTTCCTGGGCGAAGTCCCGCTCGGCCACCTCGGCGAGACGCTCGGCCGGCCAGGCGTCGATCTTGGCCAGGGCCGCGTCCAGTACGAACCGCCGGGTGCCGTCGGCCGCGTCGTCGGAGAGCAGGTCGACGGTACGCGGGCCGGCGCGGACCTCGTCCATCCGGATGCCGTACGTCAGCTCGAAGCCGAGCGGCGGCGTCACCAGCGGCTGCACCCCGGCGGAGACCCAGCCCACGGGCCGGCTCGGCGAACCGGAGTAGCCGATCCAGCAGAGTGCCCAGTCCAGCGGCTCCCGGACCAGCGACGTGCCGAGGCCGGTACCCCGGACCGACCACTCACCGGGAAGCTCGGGCACCAGCTCGAAGAGGATCTGCCGCCACCGTCGGGCCCGCTGGGCGGACAACGTCATGCGGACCTTCCGGAAGGTGCGGGGCCGGGACGACGGGTCACTCTACCGAGCGCCTCCGCCCACCCGGCCCCGGTCGAGCGCGCTCGGGGAAGTCGTCCGGTGGATAGACCACCGACCACGGGCGGGGCTGGTCCGGGCGCAGCACGGTCGGGGCGGCCGGTGCCGGCCCGGCCAGGATCTCGGCGGCGGTCTCGGCGAAGGTCGACGCGGCCGGATGCGCCGCCCGGTCCGGCCAGACCGCCGAGGTGCGGCGCCGCAACACCGGTTCGGTCAACGGCCGCCAGGCGACCCGGGGCTCCCGCCGGGCCGTCGACTCCGGCTCGAACGCCACGCATCCCCGGGCGAGCACCAGACCCAACAGGAACTCGGGGTTGCCGGCGTGCCGGACCCGCCGGGGCGTGAAGCCCTGCCGGCGACACACGTCGAGGACCTGGTCGTGCCAGTCCGGCGCGGTGGCCCGGGGAAAGATCGCCAGGTCGTACCCGGCGAGGTCGGCCAGGGCCACCTCCCGCAACTGGGCCAGCGGCGAGGCGCGCGGCAGCAGTACCCCCAACCGGACCTCGACGACCGGCCCGACCCGCAGCCCCTCGGCCCGGACCGGGTGGTGCACCAGCCCGACGTCGAGGCGGGCCTCGGCAAGCATCCGGAGCTGCTCCGCGCTGGTCAGCTCCTGGAGGTCCACGTCCAGTCCGGGCGCCCGGTCGGCCATCGTGTGCAGCAGTGACTGGAGTGTGACGGCCGGGGTCTCCGGCGGTACCCCCGCCCGCAACGTCCCGATCTCGCCGTCCCGGGCCTTGCGCATCACGATCCGGATGCGTTCCTCGGCGGCGAGCAGGGTCGGCGCCTCGGCCAGCAGGAGCTGCCCGGCGGTGGTCAGGCTGATCTGGCGCCGGGAGCGGTCGAAGAGCACGACGCCGAGCTCCCGCTCCAGCCGCTGGATCGACTGGCTCAGCGGCGGCTGGGCGATGCCGAGAATCTCGGCGGCCCGGCCGAAGTGCAGCTCCTCGGCCACCACGACGAACTGCCGCAGGTGCCGGGCCAGGTCCACCGGCTGATGATATGAGTTCGGATATCGGAGCCGCCCGCCGGCCGGCTATCGTCGCCAGGTGCCGACCGTGGAAGCCATCACCGGGATATTCGACGAGGTGGGCGTCGACGCCCGGCTGCACGTCACCGACATCGACGGCGGGGCCGAGCTGGGCATCGGCGCCGACGACCAGGTGGTGCTCGCCTCGATCTTCAAGATCCTGCTGGTACTGGAGTTCGCCCGGCAGGCCGCCGCCGGGCAACTCGACCCGACCGAGCGGGTGGTGGTGCGCGCCGAGGACCGGTTGGGCGGCTGGGGTACGGCCGGCTGTGCCGACGACGTCGAGGTGTCGCTGCGCGACCTGGCGTACTTCGCCATCACGGTCACCGACAACAGCGCCGCCGACCTGCTGCTGCGCCGGGTCGGTCCGGACGTGCTGCCGCTGCTCGCGGCCGAGCTGGGACTGACCCGTACCCGGATCCTCGGCGGGCCCCGGCAACTGCTGGAGTCGATGTACGCCGACGTCGGCGCGCGGGACGACGCCGAGTTCGCGCAGATCTTCCCGCTGCTGCCGGAGGAGCGGATCCGGGCGATGCGGGTACACGATCCGGAGCGGACCACCTCCAGTACGGCCCGGGAGGTCACCCGGCTGCTCGGCCTGATCTGGCGGGACGAGGCGGGCCCGGTTCCGGCGGGTGCGCTGGTCCGGGAACTCATGGGCCGGCAGCTCTTCTGGACCCGGATCGCCTCCGGCTTCCCGCCCGGGGTACGGGTGGCCGCGAAGATCGGCACCCTGCCCGGCCTGCACGCCGAGGCCGGGGTCGCGGAGTATCCGGACGGCGGCCGGTACGCGATCGCGGTCTTCGCCCGGACCCGGCGGCTGGCGACCCGCCGGATCGACGTCGACCTGGCGATCGGCGAGGCGGCCCGGACCGCCGTCGAGGCCCTGCGCGCCGGCTGACCGTCACCGACTCATGGCCGCGAGCTGGCTTGATATCCGAACGGATATGGCCGGTCCGCCGGCCTCGCAGCGGGACGGATACCGGGGCGCGTTCAGGCCCGGAGGAACCGGTCGACCGGCAGCGGGCGGTCGGCGATCCGGATGTCACCGATCCACCCGTTGAAGCCCGGCTGCGGGATCCGGTCGTGGTGGTACGCCCCGACCAGCCACGAATCGCCCGAGGTGGCCAGCCCGGACGCCGCGACGGAGGGGTTGCGGAGCAGCCGGGCACCGTCGACGTAGAGGGTGCTGAGCCGGCCGTCGTTCACCACCGCGACGTGGCACCATTCTCCGGCGGTCAGCTCGTGCCCCCAGTTGGCGACGATGCCGTCCAGCTCGGTAGGGAAGACGGCCCACTTCAGTGCCATCCCGGCGGAGAGCCCGAGCAGCGCGGTCGGCTCCGCCGGGTCGGCTCCGGTCTTGCCGGCGTCCCGGCCGGTGCCGTACCGGCTCAGGATGCCCATCCCGCCCGAGCCGCTCTCCCGGACGTCGGCCGGCAGCTTCACGAACGCCTCGATCGTGTAGCCCTGCCGGAACGTCGCCGCGTTCAGCGGCGCACCGTCGACCGTACGCAGGTAGCCGCCCGGGCCCGCCTGCCGGCCGCCGGAGAAGAAGAGGCTGCCGTGCGCCGGCTGGTCGTCGTGGTGCTCGGCCGACCAGCGGAGCACCTCCGGACGGCCACCGGGCAGGCTGAGCCGGGTCAGGTGGTTGTTCCGGCCGGAGAGGTCCTCGACCCGGAAGCCCTCCGGTACCGCCGCGCCGTCCCGCCCCTGGTCGAACCGCCAGTACGCGACGACGCCGTCATCGACCACGGCGGCCGGCCCGCGCGCCGCGCGGCGGGCGACCGGGGCGAAGCCGGCGAACCGGTCGGCGAAGTCGACCGCCAGGCTGAACCGGTTGGCCGGGTCGGTCAGCTCGACCTCCCGCCGGGCCAGCGCGTTGCGCCGCTGCGCCGACTGGCCGAGGATCCACGGCGAGAGCGTCTCGACGTCGATGGTGTTCCGGGCCAGGTCGAACGAGTAGAGCCGGAGCATCCCGCCGCCGCCGTAGTAACGGTTCTGGTAGTTGGTGATGTGCACCCGCACGTCCCGGCCGGCGTCATTGCGCAGCACGGTGCGCCCGGGCGGCCAGTAGTGCCCGTTGAGGGTGAGGAAGATCTGGTCGCTGTCCCTGACGAGCCGGTCCCAGAGCCGCTGGCCGTGCCCGGAGAGCCAGGTGGCACCGGCGTGGTCGGCGTCGGCAAGGTCGTGGGTGGTCAGGATGGCCGGGCTGGTCGGATGCGCCGCCAGCACCGACCGCACCCAGTCGAGCGTGCCGTCCGACGGCCGCCAGTCCAGCGCCAGCAGCAGCCACTCGCGTCCGGCGGCGGAGAAGACGTGGTACGTGTTGTAGCCGTCCGGCGTGCCGCCGCCGTACGTCGGCTGCCGGCGTAGCCGGTGCGGCCCGAAGACCTCCAGGTACGCGCTCGGTCCACGCTGGTCGGTGGTGGAGGCGTCGACGTCGTGGTTGCCGGCCAGCACGCTGTACGGCACCCGGTGCCGGTCGAGGATGTCGAAGACCCGACCCGCCTCGGCAAGCTCGGCGGCGGCCCCGTTCTCGACGATGTCCCCGAGGTGGGCGGTGTGCACGATGTTCCGCTCCGAGCGGTGCGCCACGATCCAGCGCAGTGTCGCGGTCAGCGGTGCGCTGTCGCCCCGGTCGCCGTCGAAGAGGTACTGGGTGTCCGGGACGACGGCGAGGGTGAACCGGGGCGAGGCGGTGTCCGGAGCGTCCTCGTCGGCGGCGGCCCGTTGCCAGGCGACGGTGGCGGCCGGCACCATCGCGCCAGTGGTGACGCCGCTGACCAGCCCGGCCCCGACCAGTCCGGCGCCCTGGAGGAACCCGCGCCGGCTCGCACCCTCTGCCATGGTCGTCCTCCTCGGAGTCCCGACGGCGCCTCGGGCCGGGCAACTATCGTGGGCGGATGACGATGCCCCCACCGCCTCGTGGGTTCAGGGCCACGGACATCCTCTCGGGGCAGGTACGGCTGCACAACTATCCGCTGACGTTCGTCTGCGTGGAGAGCGTCGGCGGGCTGGGCGTGACCGTGCTCCAGAAGACCATGGCCGCAGCCGAGCTGCTTGAGGCCCAGGGGTGGCGGGTGGTCAACTTTTCGGACGACGCTCGCCGGGTGTACCTCCGTCGCGAGCACCGCCGCCAGGACGGCGGCGGCCACGGTCCGGTGCTGCCGGGCCCACCACCGGTCCAGCCTCCCGGCCGGTAGGCCGCCACCTGAGCCCCGATCGCCCGATCAGTGCCGCCGGTCGGGGAGTGGAGGCGGTGCTGGCTGGTGCGGGGTCAGGTGGAGCCTGACCCGGTGGGACGGTCGTCGGTGTGCTGATGGTGGATCGAGGAGCTGGCCCGGCCGGTGTGGGACAGCGGCTTGCTGCCGAGGTGCGGGTCGAACATCGCCAGGTGGGAGTCGCGGGGCACCGGCCCGCCACGCCACATCCGGGGCGACCGGACGCCGTACTCGAACATGGCGGCGTAGCCGAGGAATCCGAGGGCCAGCACGATCAGGGCGATCTCGGCTGCGGCGAGCAGCAGTGGCCAGAGCGGGCTGGCGGCCGAGACGACGGCGTCGATGCCGATGCCGTAGACCAGGGCGGCGACGGCCAGCAGGACGGCGCCGAGGCCGTACGCGATGAAGCGGTGCCGCCGGGTCAGGGCGGTGGAATAGACGGTGAACACGATGACGTGTCCACAGTGTCCGCACTGAATCCGCTGCTCAGCCTTGCCGTGTGTCGGGCGTTTGGCGGTACGGGCCGTCTCGCAGTATTGAATGCCGAACCCGCCACCGTCCGAGGCCAGATCCAGGACATGCCCCGCTTCGAGGCGTATCCGATCTCGGACGTGCCAGAACGCCACCCGATCCTCCCGCAGAGGTCAGACATCCATGTACGGCTATCCTGACACATTTCGGCATGGATGCCCTGGGCCGCCTGACACGGGCTAATTCACGGCATGTGGTACGGCGTCGGTCGGTTCGATGTGGTGGGACGAGCCCGACGCTCCGTCTGGCTCAGCCGGGGGCCGAAGTACTGGTCGGCCGGCGGTGGCAGGTCGGGATCGGGCGGGGCGCTGGCGTACGTGTCGACGGGTGGCCCGAGTTACAGCAGGGGCTGCGGCAGGTGGCGGCGCTCGAGTCCCGCGACCAGGTGCCGCATGCCCGGCACCTCCGCCCAGTCCTCCCAGGAACTGTCGATCACGACGGGTCCGTCGACGCGCTGCAGGATGACCCGTTCGCCGTTGAACAGCAGCACCCCGTACGCCGGGTAGTCGTTGAAGAACGCCAGCACCACCTGCCCATCGGAGAAAGCCACCACTTGGCGAACACGTTCCCACCGGAAATCTGGCATCGCGTGCTTGTCCTGATGTGGCCGGCGCTACCTGAGGCGGCGCAGCTTCCTGACGATATCTCCCTAGAGGTCGCCGGTCTCGCCCTTGAGCATCGGCTTCAGGGGTGGCTCCGCCCGCTGGCAAACTGCGAGCATCGGACTCGTCGCGGTGGGTGGCGGAACGTCTCCTTCGAGACAAGCAAGTCGCAGGGCGCCAGGGCCGCGCCCCGGATTGATCAGTTGTTCGGTGCGGTGCAGAAGGTCTGGGAATCAGCGGCTTCATCAGACGCAGACGAGATGCGACACCCGGCAATTCGTTCCGTAAACCCAGGGACGTTCTTGCCTACCATTCTGGGCGCGGTAGGTTAGCCGAGCGCCCTGCGGCCGCCAAGGTGCGCGGCTATGGCCTGGTTGGCTTCCCAGCCGTCCGGGAACTTGACCGGTACGTTCAGGTGCACCGGCTCGGTCGACGGATGCGCGTCCAGCAGCTCGCTGATCCCCGCCCGGGCCACCACCACACACGCGTGCCGGTGCCGCGACACCAGCACACACAGCCGCCCCGCCTCCAGGTGGAACGCGGTCGCGTCCCGCCGCCCCGACAGCGGATGCAGCACGATCACCACGTCGTACTCGCGCCCCTGCAAGCGATTCGCCGTGTCCACCGTGATCCCGGCCCCGGCCGCCCCGAGCCGCGCCCGGATCGCCGCCACCTGGTCCCGATGCGCCGCCCCGACCGCGATCCGGTCGGCGGTCACCGCAGCGCCCTCGGGAGAACGCTCCGACACCGCCACCGCACCCCGCTCCAGCACCCGCAACGCCAACCGCGCACAGGCCGCCGCCGCCTCCGAATCCGTCCGCAGCGTGTGCCGCGCCGGCAGCTCGTACAGCGCCCACCCGGTGGACGCCGCCATCTCCAGCGCCTCGTCCACCGCCCCACCACCGAACCCAGCGGTCGCAAAAGTCAGCGACCGCTGCGCAGCCGTGGTTCCCGCCGAGAACCCGGTGAACGGATAGAACGCCTCCGCCACCACCGGGGCCGCCGACGCCGGCAGCCGCCACGACACCGGCAACCGGTGTACCGGCAGATCAGGGTTGTGTCGCAGCAGCGCCGCCACCGCCGACTGCATCGGATCCCAGGTCAGCCCGGTCCACCGCTCAGTTTCCACCGTCGAGAACGGATCCAGCTGCCCCGGATCACCGACGAACAATGCCCGGTCGAACCGCCCCGCCACCCGCAGCAGCGCATCGGAGCGCATCTGGTACGCCTCGTCCACGATCGCCCACGGCCAGCGCCCCTCCGGGACCAGTGCCCACTTGGCGGCCGTACCGATGATCACGGACGACGGGCCCAGGTCCGCGACCTTCGCCGCGACCCGGACCGTCGAATAGTTCTTGATCCGGTCCGTAGCCGTGTAGTCGTTCGCCGACAACCGCCCGATCGCCAGCTCCGGCTTCGCCTGCGCCAACCGGTCGATCAGGTCGTCGACCTGCTCGTTCGTCTGCGCGACCACGATCAGCGGCTCGCCCGCCTCGGCCAGCTCGCCCGCCGCCCGCACCACCAGGGTCGACTTTCCCGCCCCGGGCGGCGAGTCCACCACCACCCCACGATGGTCGCCGCTGTGCAGGTCGGCCAGTACCTCCCCGACCACCCGCCGCGCCGCCTCACCCGGCGGCAGCACCAGCTTGGAAGAGGACGGAACAGCAGACCTCACGACCACTCCTCCCGAGCGTCGTCCACGGTCGGCTCGACCGGCTCCTCGTACGCCTGCGGCGGCCCGCCGTGCGTCCACGGCGTCTCCTCCCGGCTCGGGAACTCCCCCGGCGGCATGAACGAGTCCGACAGCGTCGTGTAGCAGAGCGAATCTCCCACCTCCGGCACGCTCCCCGGCGCCGGACTCAACGACCGCCCCAACCCACCCGACAGCTCCAACACCACGTCCGTCCGACCGGTCGACCGGTCCGGCGTCACGAAGACGACCCGGGCCTTCTGCCCCGGCCGGCTCGGCGAGTGCAGCACCGCCCCCACCGTCACCTGCACCGGATCACCCGTCGTCACCTGGATCCGGGGCCGCAGCACCCGCCGCTTCCCGCTGTCGTCGATCCGATTCGGATCCGCCAACGTCACCTCACCCACGAACGCCTCCCCGGTCAGCCGGTAGTCGGCCATCACCAGCGGGTCGTCGTAGGCGCGCTGGACGGCGTACGACTGCAACGCCCGTTCGAGCCGGTGCAGCCGTTGCGCCGCGTTGACCGCCCCGTCCCGGCGCGGCTGCGGATAGCCGCCCCCGTCGACATAGAGGGTGAAGGTGCTGAAGACGTCCCGGTCCTCGGCCCAGCGCCCGGGAACCCGCGCCCCGACCGGCAGTCCCCGGAGCAGCGAGACGCCCCGCCACATCAGCTCCCAGGTCGGCGTGAGCTGCGACCGCAGGGCTTCTTCGAGTACGCCCCGAGCCCGCGACCGCCGCAGCTCGTCGCCACTCCCCGCCGCCTCCTGGTAGGCGGCCATCGCCGGCGCCAGCACCTCGTTGTCGAAGGTCGGATCCGTGGCCGGCCCGGCCGGCGGCCAGCGCAGCGGGTCCTCGGCCATCACCGCCGCATCCGCCCCGCTCAACCCGTCCCCGGGGTCGATCCAGGCCAGCAGCGCCGCCAGATGGGCATCCTCCAGCGCGGACTGCCCGGTCGCCCAGTGCAGCCCGAGCGCCTCGGTCATCGCCAGCAACATCCCCGAGCCCGGATGCTCCGCCCGGTCCGCCAGGAACGTCAACCACTGCCCGAGCAGCGGCACCGACGGATGCACCGGATAGTCGCCGTCGGTGCGCCGGAACCGGGTCGACCGCCCGAACAGCCGGACGAACCCGATCCCCGCCGAGTTGGGCACCAGCACCTGCGGCGCGTCGACGTACCGGTAGCGGACCTCCCGGCCCCGGTTGGCCGCGACCGCCTCGGTGACGCCCCGGAAGCTGTCCAGGTAGGGCAGCAGCACCTCGGCCAGCTCGGCGGCGAAGCCGAACCGCTGGTCCCGGTTGCGCGGCTGCGGCACCACCAGCAGTCTCGGCTCGGCCGGGTCGGTGCCGACCAGTGCGGCCAGCGGGGCGTTCGCCTCGCCGGCCATGCTCAGCGGGATGAAGACCAGCGGCCGGTCCGCGACGTGCAGGTGGCGTACGGTCGTGATCCGCTGGGCGTGCCCGGCCGCCACCGCCTCGGCCCTGGCCAGCGCGGTCAGCGTGCTCACGCCACCGTCCCGGCAACCACCGCCGCCGTCACCGGCCCGGCGGGCCCGGACAGCAGGATCATCCCGCCGTCCCGAGCACCTCGGCGCGGAGCCGGGCGGCGTTGCGGAGCAGCGCCGCCGCCTCCTCCTGCTCCTCGGCCGGGCTCAGCTCGCCCTTCGCCAGCCCGAGCGCGGTCTCGACCCGCTCGATGCCGCCCAGCTCCTCCCGGGCCGAGGTGCCGAGCGCGGCGGTGCAGCCGCGCGCCTCGGCCCGGCAGAAGTAGGCCAGCTCGCAGACCGACAGGCAGTCCGGGGCGTACCGGGCGTCCACCGTCCGCAACGCCTCGACCAGCGCCTCCGGGGCCCGGGTCGGCACCCCGTCGGCGTCCGGGGCCAGGTCGAAGCTGAGGTTCGCCGGCAGGGCGGCCAGCATCGCGTCGACCTTCGTCATCCGGCCGAGCTGCCGTCGCAGTACGGCCAACTGCCGGCGTACGTCGACCAGCACCGCCGTCGGCGAGTTGGAGAAGTCGCGCGGGCAGACCAGCACCACGTCGTGCGCCACGATCTCCGGGTCGTGCCCGGCCTCGGCCAGCATCTGCCGCATCGCCAGCACGTAGACGGCCGCCTGGATCGCCGCCGCCGACACCTTGCCCGGGTCGGCCTGCCCGTCGACCACCGCGAACGACTTGATCTCGACGACGTGGAACCGCCCCTCGTGCTGGAAGGCGATCAGGTCCGGTTCGAGATAGACCCGCTGGCCGGCCACCTCCAGGGCGAGCAGCGGGTGGTCGAAGAGCGTGCCGGCGTCCTCCTCCCCGGCGGCGGCCCGCAGCAGCAGAGCCCGGGAGCGGGCGTACCGGACCTCGGGGGTTTCCTTCTCCCGCCCGGTCACCGTCTCCAGGTCGTCGTACGCCACCTCGGGAATCGGCAGCCCGAGCCGTTCCCGGAGCAGTCTCACCAGCTCGGCGGCGCCGCTCGCCTTCACCTGCGCCTCGAACGCGTTGCCCCGGGCGATGGCGAAGCCGGACTGCCCGAACCGGGCCGGAAAGTCGACGTACGCCGCCAGCCGCTGCTTGTCCACCCCGGCCGTGTCGAGCACGGCCCGGCGGGCGCAGCCGGGGTTGCGGGTCAGCGCGGCGATGGTACGCGCGTTGTGCCGCTTCGGCTTCGCCCCACCCCGGATCGCGGCCAGCCGATCGGCGGTGCTCCTGCCGGTGTCCATGCTGATGCTCGTCATGCCGTCTTCCTCTGGAGCGTCCGCAGCGTACTGCCGAAGAGTTGTTGCACGTCGTCGAGCTGCCGGCGGGCCCGGTCGGCCGCCGCCTTCCGCTGTGCCCGGTCGGCTTCGGCGTGTACCGCCTGTTCGGCCTCGGCCGCCCGGATCACCGTCTGCGGATCCACTGTGTCATGGCGATCAAGTGTTGCCGGTGATCCGGTCGGGCCGGGGATGTTGGTGGCGCCGGGGATGTTGGTGGCGAACCGCCACAGCAGTCTGCTGACCGGGGCGCTGCCGTCCGGCATCGTGCCGGCCCGCCGGGCGACCCGGACCGCCGCGGTGAGGAAGTCGACCCGAGGGCTGAGCGGGCCGACGATCCTCCGTTCCAGCGGCCAGGTGGAGACCGCGATCAGGCCCCGCGCCGGTGCCAGGTGCGCGGCGGTCAGCGCCGCGCAGAGATGGTACGGCCGGCCGTACGGCGCCGTCTCGAACGAGCGCTTCTCGTCCCGTCGCAGGTGGGTGAGGCGGTTCGCGGCCAGGCTCGGTGCCGACGGGCCGAAGAACGCCGCGTGCACCTCGGCGATCAGTTTCGGCGCGGCCGGTACGGAGAGCAGGGTCAGCGCGTGGTGTACCTGCTCACGTACCGGCAGCAGCGATCCGACCGGCCCGGGTCCGGCCCCCGCCTGCGTCTCCTCGACCGGGTCGGCGAGGTCGGCGAGATCGGCGACCGCCTGCTCCCAGTCGCGCTCGGCGGCCCGCAGCTCGGCCCGGAGTGCCCGGGTCCGGCCGGTGTCCCGGGTCGCCACCGCGCGCCGGATCTCGGCCCGCAGGGCGTCGATCCGGTGCTCGATCGCGTCCACCGACTCGGCCACGCTCGCAGCGTACGAGTTCCACTCTTTTCCAGCAATTACCAGCGTCGCGGCGCGCCGTCGCGCGTCGCCCGGCACCTCACGGCCGCTGGACCGCCGCACCGGGCGGCGCGGGCGTCACTTGGGCAGTCGCGGCTTCGCCGCCTTGAACACGGCGATGGCGAACTCCCGCAGGTCGATGTTCAGGCCCTTGACGTCGACCCGCACGTTGAACGCGCCCTTGGGCAGTTGTGCCTCAAGCACCCCGAAGCTGCCCAGGTCCGCCCAGTACGCGGTGACCCCGAGGCCGGAGACCTTCGGCCCGCCGAAGACCTGCTCCGCCTTGTCGCCCGGCCGCCACGTCATGGTGACCTGGGTGAGGTCGTGGTCGAGGACGTAGGTGCACCGGTTCCGGTCCCCGCTCACCTTCTGCACCGGCTTGGACGCGCTGGCCAGCTCGCTGACGATCCGGCTCACCTCCTCCCCCTCGACGAATCCGCAGCCCGCCACCTGCGGCCGTCCGGACGGCGTCGCCGGAGCCGACGGCAGGGCCACCGCAGGGGTGGTCGGACCGGACGCGGCCGACGGTGCCTTCTCCGCCAGGACCGACGGCAGCCTCGACAGCTCGAACTGCGCCGCGCACGAGTACGGGCCGCTGCCGTGGACCACCTCGACGCCGTCCACCTTGATGGTGCAGGTCAGTTGGTACGACAGGTCGGAGCTGTTCGCGTTGCCCTGTACGAAGAGGAGGGCGACGCCCGGCTTGGTGGTGACCTCGGTACTCCAGAAGGGCACCGTCCCCGGCGACGCCGCCTCGACGCCGCCGCCGTCCGGGCCGGCGTAGCTGATCTTCAGGCTCTCGTTGGCCGTGCCGGAGGCACTGATCGAATACGACACCCTGTGTGAGGGTTCCACCTGCGGCTCGGGCACCTCACCTGGCCCGCAGCCGCCAACCACCGTGACGATTCCGATCAGCACCAGGGCAGCCATCCGTCGCACCCGGGGCACCCTACCGGACGCCCCCGACCAGGGACCGCCCCGACAGTCCTGGGTGGAAGACCGCCGGAAAACCGGCCGCGTCGGGTCGCCGCGCTCCGCTACGCTGCGCGCCGTGCGCAGAGCGGTGACGACCTTGGTGCTGATGGCCCTGTTGGCCAGTGGTCTGGCCGGTTGCCGGCCGGACCCCGTCGAGCGGGTCAATCCGCCGATCACGGTCTTCCTCACCGCCGACGTGACCCCGGAGCAGAAGCAGGCGGTGCAGGAGAGGCTGCGCGGCGTACCGGACGCGGCCGAGGTCAGCTTCCGGAGCCGGGAGCAGGCGTACGCGGACATCAAGGAGCAGTTGGCGGACAATCCGGACCTGCTCGACGGGGTACGCGCCGACAAGCTCCCCGAGTCCTTCAGGCTGACCCTGCGCGACCGGGACGCCTTCGACCGTGCCGTCGCCGGTCCGCTCGTCGCCGAACTGCGTGAGCTGCCCGGGGTCGACGACGTGGTCTATTACCAGGGAGGATCCGGGCCCACCCCGCCACCGTCGGCCCCGGCCGTGCAGAGCTGCGCCTGGGGAAGTCTGTCGCCCGCGCCGAAGAAGGGGGACTGGCGCGAGATCTGGGTGTACCTGTCGAGGACGATCTCGGAGTCGGAGCGGCAGGCGGTCGAGGCGAAGCTGCGTGCCCTCCCGGATGTGGTCGCGGTCCGGCTGGAGCCCCGGGACGACACCGACGGCACGACCGGTCCGGAACGCACCGGCTCGGCCACCCCGATGCTGCCACCTCGCCGCCATGATCTGTACCAGGTCGAGCTGGCCGACCAGGCCGCCGCCGACCGGGTCGCCACCTCCGAACTGGACGCCGAACTCTGCCGGCTGCCCGGCGTCGCCCGGGTGGTGCTGCCGCCGAAGCGGGGCGGCTGACAGCCTGCCCCGCCACCAGCGGCAGATCCAGCCGGTCAGCCGCCCAGCCGCTGCCGGGCCAGGAACTTGGGAACCACCATCCGCCACGCCTCGGTGACCAACTCGGTCATCTGCTCGTGGTCGAGCCGGGCGAGCCGGCAGCACACCCAGTTGAAGCGCAGGTCCGACTCGCCGGGCAGGAGGAACAGCTCGGGGTCAGCGGCGACCAGGGCCGCGCGCTCCTCCTTCGGGAAGCCGAAACCCATCGTCTCCTCGTCCCGGGAGAAGGCGACGTAGACGATCGCGCCGACCCGGAACTTCACCCGGTCGCGGATCAGGTGCTCGCTGCTGCGCGGCAGTGTCCGGGCCAGCGCCCGTACGTCGGCTACGGTCACCATCGGCCGAGCGTAACGAGGGGTACCGACAAGCGGCGCCGGTCCGGCACCCCGGCGAAGATTCTTCCGCCGACCGGCAACCGAACCGCCGTGTCACTCCGATAACGAGTAGACGCAGCGGAGAGGAGCCCGGGTGACGGCGGAAGAGGATCAGGACTACGTCGAGTACGTCTCGGCGTCACTCGACCGATTACGACGGACCGCGTACCTGCTCTGCGGTGACGCCAACCGGGCCGACGACATCGTCCAGTCGACGCTGGTCTGCGTCTACCTGCGCTGGTCGAGAATCCGCGCCGTCGAGAACCTCGACGGCTACGTGCACCGCATCCTGGTACGCCGCTACGTCGACGAGAGCCGCCGGTCCTGGGCCCGGGTGCTACTCGCCTGGCGGGTACCGGAGCTGGCGGCGGAACCCGCCGCCAGCAGCGAGGACGCCGACGCCGTACGCGCCGCGCTCGGCACGCTGAGCCGCAGCCAGCGCAGCGTACTGGTGCTGCGGTTCTTCTGCGACATGTCGGTGGCCGAGACGGCGGCCGTCCTCAACTGCTCCACCGGCACCGTCAAGAGCCAGACCTCCCGGGGGCTCGCCGCGATGCGGGAGTTGCTGCGCGGCCAGTGGCCGACGGGCAGTCCGGGTCAGTTACAGGAGGCGGGAAACCAGTGACAGAACCCGACGACGAAGACGCCCGCTACCTGCGGGCCCGGTTGGCCGCCGTCACCCCTCCGGCGGGGCGGCTCAGCGCGGACGGGCTGCTGGCCGCCGGGCAACGTGCCGGCCGGCGACGGCGTACCACGGCGACCGCCCTCGGGGCGCTGCTGCCGGCCGCCGCCCTCGTACTGGTGATGGGCGGGTTCCTCCCGTGGGACGACGACACCGCCCCGCCCCCCGGTCCGGCCGGCACCGTCGCGCCGAGCGCCTCCCCGGCGACCGCCGCCTGCACCCTCGAACACCTGCCGCTGCCTGCCGGCGCGACCTCGGGAGCGGTGCTGGCCGGTTCCCCGAACGGGCGGCACCTGGTCGGCAGCTTCCAGCGCCCCGGGATCGCGAACCTCCCCGCCTGGTGGCAGGAGGGGCGGCTGCGGTCGGTCCCGGTCGAGGCGGACGCGATAGCCCGGGACGTCAACGACAACGGCGTCGTGGTGGGCAGTGCCACCGGGTCGAACGGGCAGGATGCCCCGTGGGCGTACGTCGACGGCAAGCTGGTCTGGCTGCCGGTCCCGGCCGGATACACCGGCGGCACGGCGCAGGGAATCAACGCCCGGGGCGAGGTCGCCGGCACCCTGTTCGGCCGGCCGGAGCGGGCCGTCGTCTGGCGTGACCTGGCCGGCTCTGTCCGGATGGAGGTACTGCCGGCCCCGGCGGACGGGGCGTTCGCCACCGGCATCGCCGACTCGGGGGTGGTGATCGGCGGCCTGCACAAGGCCGGCCTCCCCTACCGGTGGGACGTCGAGGGCCGGGGCAGCGTACTGCCGCTGCCGGCCGGGACGGACCTGGGCTCGGTGCACGGCATCCGGGGCCGCTGGGCGCAGGGCACGGGCTCCAAGAGCAACGGCGCTCCCGCGCTGGGCACCGGCGCGCCGATGCCGGTGCTGTGGGACCTGGAGACCGGCACCGCCACCATCGTCGGCAGCGACCACCCGGGCGCCGTCAACGTGCACGGATTGTTGGTGCTCAACCGGCGCGAGGGTGAGGTCCTGCTCCGCGACCCGGACGGTAACCAGCGGAAACTGCCCGGCGCCGAAGGCTGGCGGTACCAGGGCGGCACGGTCAACGACGACGGTACCCAGATCGCCGGCATGGGCGGCGCCCTGCCGGTCCGGTGGCTCTGCCCGCGATAGCTCCCGGCCCGGCAGGCCGAGGTCGGCCGGGCGCTCCGGTCGGCGCCGGCTCTCGCTCAGCGAGGGCCGGGTCTCGGTGAGCGGGCGCCGGCCTTCGCTCAGCGGGCGCCGGCTCCCGCTCAGCGGGCGTCGACCGGGGCCTGCGCGGCCAGGTGCTGGCGGGCGAACTCCAGCGCCGCCCGCAGGTCGCTCTCCCGGTCGGCGCGGCTGCGGGCCCGCCGGGTGGAGACCTCCACCGCGACCGAGCCGGTAAAACCGCGCCCGGCGAGCGAGGTCAGCAGCTCCGCGCAGGGCTGGGTGCCCCGGCCGGGCACCAGGTGCTCGTCCCGGCCCTCGCCGGTGCCGTCCCCGAGGTGTACGTGCGCCAGCCCGGCCCCCATCGTGTCGGCCATCTCCAGCGCGTCGCTGTGCGAGGCGGCGCAGTGCGACAGGTCCAGGGTGTAGGCGGGGTAGCCGATGTCGGTCGGGTTCCAGCCCGGCATGTACGGCACGAACTCCCGGCCGGCCATCCGGACCGGGTACATGTTCTCCACGGCGAACCGGATCCCCGGGTGCTCGGCGCCGAGCTTGCCGAGCCCGTCGACGAACGAGCGGGCGTACTCCCGCTGCCAGGTGAACGGCGGGTGCACCACCACCGTCGGTGCCTCCAGGGTCTCGGCCAGCACCGCCGAGCGGCGCAGCCGCTCCCACGGGTCGGAACTCCAGACCCGCTGGGTGACCAGCAGGCAGGGCGAGTGCACCGAGAGCACCGGTACGCCGTAGTGCCGGGCCAGGCCCTGTAGCGCTCCGGCGTCCTGGCTGACCGCGTCGGTCCAGACCATCACCTCGACCCCGTCGTAGCCGAGCGCCGCCGCCATCTCGAAGGCGGCCGCGGTCGGCTCGGGGAAGACCGAGGAACTGGACAGCAGTACGCGGGTGGTCACGGTCTCAGGGTAGCCCGATCCGGCACATCCCACCCGGTCGCGGATCCGGCGCAAAGCCCCAGTGG
This sequence comes from Plantactinospora veratri, assembly GCF_036421995.1. Taxonomy (NCBI): domain Bacteria; kingdom Bacillati; phylum Actinomycetota; class Actinomycetes; order Micromonosporales; family Micromonosporaceae; genus Plantactinospora; species Plantactinospora veratri. Next base: position 88,613 of record NZ_JAZGQL010000033.1, on the reverse strand, counting down.
CGGACGAAAGCCCAGGTCAGGCCGGTTCTCGTCGCCCATGCGCCGGCTCCAGCAGATCGAGCCGGCGCAGGATCACACCCTCCCGGAGCGCCCACGGGCAGATGTCCAGGTTCTCCACCCCGAGCCGGCGCATCGCCGCCTCGGCCACGATCGCCCCGGCCAGCAACTGGTGCGCCCGGCGGGCGCTGACCCCTTCGAGTTCGGCGAGCTTGCTCGGCGGGATGTGCCGGATGAAGCCGATCACCTGTCGCAGCCCGGTCTGGGAGAGGCTGCGTGGCGCCCAGAGCCCGTCCGAGGAGGGTGCCGCCCCGGCCAGCCGGGCCAGGGTCCGGAAGGTCTTGCTGGTGGCGGCGACCCGGTCCCAGCCGACCTCGACGGTGTCGTCGACCACGGTGTCGAGCATCTCCTCGACGTACGCCTCCAGCTTGGCGACCGCCGCCGACGACGGGGTGTGGTTGCTCTCCGGCCCCACCTCCAGCCACTCCCGGGTGAGCCGGCCGGCGCCGAGCGGCAGCGACTGGGCGAACTCGGGCTCCTCGTCGATCCCGGCCGCCACCTCAAGCGAACCGCCGCCGATGTCCAGCACCAGCAGCCGCCCGGCGGACCAGCCGAACCAGCGGCGTACGGCGAGGAAGGTCATCCGGGCCTCGTCGGCACCGGAGAGCACCTGGAGGAGTACCCCGGTCTCGGTCCGAACCCGGGCCAGCACCTCCGGCGCGTTGGTGGCCTCCCGGACCGCGGAGGTCGCGAAGGCCAGCAGATCGTCGGCGGTCAGCCGGGCCGCGGCCATCTTCGCCTCGTTCACCGCCGCGACCAGCGCGTCGGCGCCGGCGACCGTCAACGCACCGTCCCGGCCGATCTGCTCGGCGAGCCGGATCACCGCCTTCTCGGAGTGCGCCGGCCAGGGATGGGCGCCGTGATGCGCGTCCACGACCAGAAGGTGCACGGTGTTGGAACCGACATCAAGCACGCCGAGCCGCATGGCAAAGACACTAGACGCAGGTCGCGGGCGGATAGCGGGCGTAGGCTGACCGGGTGGCAGCAGCACGCGACCAGCTCCGGATCCTGGTGGACGACCCCGCCGACCCGCGCGCCCGGGAGGTCCCGCTCGACTTTCCCCGGGAGTGGCTCGAATTCACCGACCCGGCCGACCCCGAGCACCTGATCCGGGCCGACCTGACCTGGCTGCTCTCCCGCTGGACCTGTGTCTTCGGCCAGACCTGCCACGGCATCATCGCCGGCCGGGCCGCCGACGGCTGCTGCTCGCACGGCGCGTTCTTCACCGACGCCGACGACGAGAAGCGGGTCCGGTCGGCGGTCAAGCGACTCACCCCGCAGACCTGGCAGCACTACCGGCGGGGCTTCAAGAACTACACCGAGATGGACTCGGTGGACGGCGAGACCCCGGCCCGGCGTACGGCGACCCGCAGCGAGGAGGCGCCGTGCGTCTTCCTCAACGACGCCGACTTTCCCGGCGGGGGCGGCTGTGCGCTGCACGCCCAGGCGCTGCGCGACGGCGTACACCCGCTGGAATACAAGCCGGACGTCTGCTGGCAACTGCCGGTACGCCGGGACCAGGACTGGGTCAAGCGTCCGGACGGGACGAAGGTGCTGGTCAGCACGCTGGGCGAGTTCGACCGGCGGGGCTGGGGCGCGGGCGGGCACGACCTCGACTGGTGGTGCACCTCGTCGCCGGAGGCGCACGTCGGCACCGAGGCGATGTACCTGTCGTACTCCCCGGAGCTGACCGCGCTGATCGGCAAGCCGGCGTACGCCAAGCTGGCCGAACTCTGCGCCGAGCGGGAGCGGCGCGGCCTGGTGGCCACGCATCCGGCGACCGCCGGGGCCGACCCGGTGCTGGACGGGCCCGAGGAGGGTGGCCGGGAGCCGGCCAGCCCGAAGGCCGCCGCCGCCGGGCGGCGGCCGGCGCCGCAGCGCAGGCCGCGCGGCACTCCCCGCTGACCGGGGCGGATGCGCCGGCACTGACCGGCGTGGATGCCCCGGTTTACGGCTCGAACTTGTAGCCGAGGCCCCGGACGGTGACGATGAAGCGCGGTGCGGAGGGCTCCGGCTCGACCTTCGAACGCAGCCGCTTCACGTGTACGTCGAGGGTCTTGGTGTCGCCGACGTAGTCCGCGCCCCAGACCCGGTCGATCAACTGCCCCCGGGTGAGCACCCGCCCGGCGTTGCGGAGCAGCAGCTCCAGCAGCTCGAACTCCTTGAGCGGAAGCTGCACCGGGGAACCGTCGACGGTGACCACGTGCCGTTCGATGTCCATCCGGACCGGGCCGGCGGTCAGCGTCGGGGTGCCCGGCTCGACGGTCTCGTTGCCGCGCCGCCGCAGTACGGCCCGGACCCGGGCGACCAGCTCACGCGGCGAGTACGGCTTGGTCACGTAGTCGTCGGCGCCGATCTCCAGCCCGACCACCTTGTCGATCTCGCTGTCCCGGGCGGTGACCATGATGATCGGCACCTGGGAGCGTTGCCGGAGCTGCCGGCACACCTCGGTACCGGACATCTCGGGCAACATCAGGTCGAGCAGCACGATGTCCGCGCCGGTACGGTCGAACTCGGTCAGCGCCGCCGTGCCGGTCGCCGCGGCCGAGACCTCGAATCCTTCCTTGCGCAGCAGGTAGGAGAGGGCGTCGGAAAACGACTCCTCATCCTCGACCACGAGTACGCGGGCCACGGACTTTCCTCTCTGGTGTCGGTCCGGCTCGGAACTATCCGAACGAACCGGTTTCGATCTCAACTGACGGGGCTGGCGGCAGGAAGGCGTCCGGCGGACGCGCGGGAAGCCGAAGGGTGAACGTCGAGCCACCGCCAAGAGTGCTCGACACCTCGACCCGGCCGCCATGGTTGGTGGCGATGTGCTTGACGATCGCGAGGCCGAGGCCGGTGCCGCCGGTCTGCCGGGACCGGGCCTGGTCCGCCCGGTAGAACCGCTCGAAGATCCGTCCCACGTCGTCCGGGGCGATTCCGATGCCCTGGTCGGTGACGGCGATCTCGATGTGTTCGCCGGTACTCCGGAGCGCCACCGTCACCTCGGTCCGCTCGGCCGAGTACGCGATCGCGTTCTCCACCAGGTTGCTGACCGCGGTGGCGATCTGGCTGTCGCTGCCGTAGACGGTCAGGTCCCGTTCGCCCTCGACCACGACGGTGATCTGCCGGGCGGTGGCGGCGGTGCGGGTCCGGTCGACCACCTCGGCGGTGACCCAGTCCAGTGCGACCGGCTCCGGCGCGGGCAGCGGCTCCGCGCCCTGCAACCGGGTGAGTTCGAGCAGTTCGTTGACGAGCTTGCCGAGCCGGGTGGACTCGTGCTGGATCCGCTCGGCGAACCGGCGGGCCGCCGCCATGTCCTCGCCCGGGTCCAGCGTCCCGTTTCCGGTGCTCTGGTCGGTGGCGTCCAGCAGTGCCTCGGCGAGCAGCTGCAACGCGCCGATCGGGGTCTTCAGCTCGTGACTGACGTTGGCCACGAAGTCCCGGCGGACCCGGGCGACCCGGTGCGACTCGGTCACGTCGGCCGCCTCGACCGCGATGTAACCGGAGCCGAGCCCCATCGCCCGCAGGTGCACGCCGAGCGGATCGGACATGCCACCCTCGCGGCCCCGGGGCAGGTCCAGCTCGACCTCGCGGCGCACCCCGGTGCGCCGCACCTGGCCGGCCAGGGTACGGATGATCGGGTGCGCGGCGACCGTGCCCGGGGTACTGCCGACCCGGAGCAGTCCCATCGCCCGGGCGGCCGGGTTCACCAGGACCGGGACGTCGTGTGCGTCGAGGACGACCACCCCGACCCGGAGCGAGTCGAGGCTCTTGCGGCCGAGTCCCGGCAGCCCGCCGGCCTGCTCGTCAGTGCCTATCGCCAGCCTCCTGTCGCTACGTGTCCCGCCTCGGCCGGTGACGGTGCGCCCGGCCGGGAGCCATCCGGCGACCCGGTGGCGGAGCGGACCGAGGGACAGGCCGAGGCATAGCCCGATGAGCACGCCCGCGACCACCCCCCATTCCACGCGGCGATCGTAGGGTCATCGTTAACCTGTCGACCAGGCAAAATCGGGCGAATCACGCGGGCATCCGAGAATGTTCACCCGCCGGCCCGGTGCCGTTCACCGATGTTCACCCCGGCGCCGCCGGATCCCCCTACCGTTGTCCGGACCGACACCCCACCGTCCGGGCGCGAACCCGCCACGGCCGGCGAAACCGCCACCTCCGAGCAGGACGTGATCATGCGCGACGAATTCCGGATCGACCTGAACATCGTGAGCCAGTTGCTGGTGGACATGGCCGAGGCGATCCGGGTCGCCATGCGGCAGGCCACCCGGGCGCTGCTCACCGCCGACCGGACGGCCGCCGAGGGCGTGATCGAGCGGGACGCGGAGATCGACGCCCTCTACCGACAGGTGGAGGAGCGGGTCTGTGACCTGCTGGCCCGGCAGGCACCGGTCGCCTCCGACCTGCGAGCCCTGGTCACCGCCCTGCACGTCGCCGCCGACCTGGAGCGGATGGGCGACCTCGCCGACCACGTGGCCAAGACGGCCGTACGCCGGCACCCGTCTCCGGCCGTACCCGCCGAGCTGCGTCCGGTCTTCACCGAGATGGCCGGGGTGGCGGACCGGATCGCCGACAAGATCACGAACGTCCTCTCCAAGCCCGACGCCACCGTCGCCGCCGAACTCGACTCCGACGACGACGCCATGGACGAGCTGCACCGGCAACTCTTCGCGGTGCTGCTCGCCGACGACTGGCCGTACGGGGTGGAGACCGCGATCGACGCCACCCTGCTCGGCCGCTTCTACGAGCGGTACGCCGACCACGCGGTGAACGCCGGCCGCCGGGTCGTCTACCTCGTCACCGGCGAGACCCAGGTGTAAGGAAGGGCCCCTTCTTATCGTTTTTTGTATAAGAAGGGGCCCTTCCTTACACCTCAGCGGCCCTGGTTGGCGACCGCGGCAGCGGCCTCCCTGGCCGCTTCGGGGTCGAGGTACGCGCCGCCGGTCACCAGTGGGCGCATCGACCGGTCGAGGTCGTAGCGCAGCGGGATCCCGGTCGGGATGTTGAGCTTGGCGATCGCCTCGTCGGAGATGCCGTCCAGGTGCTTGACCAGCGCCCGGAGCGAGTTGCCGTGCGCGGCGACCAGCACCGTACGGCCGGCGAGGATGTCCGGCACGATCGAGTCGAACCAGTACGGCAGCATCCGGTCGACGACGTCCTTGAGGCACTCCGTCTTCGGCATAAGCTCGGGTGGCAGCAGGGCGTAGCGCGGGTCGCCGGCCTGGGACCACTCGTCGCCGTCGGCGATCGGCGGCGGCGGGGTGTCGTACGACCGGCGCCAGAGCATGAACTGCTCCTCGCCGTACTCGGCCAGGGTCTGCTTCTTGTCCTTGCCCTGGAGGGCGCCGTAGTGCCGCTCGTTGAGCCGCCACGAGCGGCGTACCGCGATCCAGTGCCGGTCGGCGGCGTTCAGCGCCAGCTCGGCGGTGCGGATCGCCCGGCGGAGCACGCTGGTGTGCAGCACGTCGGGCAGCAGGTTGTGCTGGCGCAGCAGCTCGCCGCCGCGCCGGGCCTCGCTCTCACCCTTGGCCGTGAGGTCCACGTCGACCCAGCCGGTGAAGAGGTTCTTGGCGTTCCAGTCGCTTTCGCCGTGCCGGAGCAGCACCAACGTGCCCACCGCGGCGCCCTCGCCCGCCACCGCGGCTCCCTCCGGCCGATCACTCGTGCTCGCAGTCATGAAACTCATCCTGCCGGACCCGTCGGGAAGGCATGCGGCGACCCGGGGTGACGACCGACACGTGGAAAACGGGATGACCAGGCCGGACCCGCCGCACTAGCTTCGTAAGGCGTCTCACGATGCGCGGTCATTACAAGTACGGGGGCGGCGGATGCGAACGGTCGGGAAGTGGTTCCAGGACACCACCGGCGGGTTACCCCGGACCTTCTGGTACCTCTGGACCGGCACGCTGATCAACCGGCTCGGTTCCTTCGTCCTCGTCTTCCTGGCCATCTACCTGACCACCGAACGGGGCTTCTCCGAGTTCCAGGCCGGAATCGTGCTCGGGCTCTGGGGCGCCGGCGGGGCGGTCGGCACCCTCACCGGCGGGATCCTCACCGACCGGTGGGGCCGGCGGCCCACGCTGCTCACCGCGCACCTGGGCGCGGCGGCGATGATGCTGGCGCTCGGCTTCGCCCGGGAGCTGTGGCTGGTCGCGCTCGGCGCGCTGCTGCTCGGGATGTTCGCCGAGGGGGCCCGGCCGGCGTTCGGCGCGATGATGGTCGACGTCGTACCGGAACGGGACCGGCTGCGCGCCTTCACCCTGAACTACTGGGCGATCAACCTCGGCTTCGCCTGCGCCGCGATCCTGGCCGGGCTCGCCGCCGAGGCGAGCTACCTGCTGCTCTTCGTGGTCGACGCGGCGACAATGCTCTGCACCGCACTGATCATCTTCCTGCGGGTGGGCGAGACGCGGCGGGTCCGCCTTGACGCGGCCGGGCTGGTCGCACCGCACCGGGGCGGGCTGGGCAGCGCGCTGCGCGACCGGGTCTTCATCGGTTTCGTGGGGCTGAACATCCTGCTGGCGCTGGTCTTCATGCAGCACATCTCGATGCTGCCGATCGCGATGGGCCAGGACGGGCTGTCGCCGTCGACGTACGGGGCCGTGATCGCGGTCAACGGGGTGCTGATCGTGGCCGGGCAGCTCTTCGTACCGCGACTGATCCGGGGGCGGGGCCGCTCCCGGGTACTGGCGCTGGCCGCCCTGATCACCGGGCTCGGCTTCGGGCTGACCGCGTTCGCGGACGCGGCCTGGTTCTACGTGCTGACCGTGTTGATCTGGACTCTCGGCGAGATGCTCAATTCGCCATCCAACTCCACCCTGATCGCCGAGTTGTCCCCGGCGGCGCTGCGCGGTCGCTACCAGGGACTCTTCTCGCTCTCCTGGTCGGTGGCGACGTTCGCCGCCCCGGTCGCCGGTGGCTTCGTACGGGAACAGTTCGGCAACTCGGCGCTCTGGCTGGGCTGCGCGGTGCTCGGCGGGGTGGTGGCGGCCGCCCACCTGCTGTCCGGGCCGGCCCGGGAACGGCGGGTCACGGCACTTCGTGGAGCCGAGCTCGGCACGACGGGACCGACTGCGGGAGCGACCGGACCGCAGTCGGAGGCGGCGAGCCCGGAGGCGGCGAGCCCGGAGGCGGCGAGCCCGGAGGCGGCGAGCCCGGAGGCGGCGAGCCCGGAGGCGGCGAGCCCGGAGGCGGCGAGCCCGGAGGCGGCGAGCCCGGAGGCGGCGGGCGCCGGGGCGGCCGACGAGGCAGGCTCGGGACGGCGCTCGGCCACCGCCCGCGTCTGAGTCAGGAGTTTCTCGCGACACCCAGCGGCGACGGCAACTGGCGTTGAGTTACGTAATTACGTAATATCGAAGACGTGACGCTGGAGGAACGGGTCGCCGAACTGGAACGACGGCTGGCCGCCCTGGAGGAACGACCGGCCGCGACGGCGCCCCGGCCGGAGCCACCGCCGCCGGAGGGCGACTTCTGGGCCCTGGACGGCCTGAAGTCGCGACTCTCGGCGCTCGGCGCCGAGCAGGGCGGAGTGCTCTACACCGGCTCGGTCCGGCTGCCCAGCCACGAGCGCTACGACTGGCAGTACGGCCTGCCGACCGAGGCACTGCTCGACGGCGAGGCGGGCGACTGGACCGATCTGGCGGACTCCTTCGCCGCGCTCGGCCACCCGGTCCGGCTGCGCCTGCTCCGCGAGATCCTGGCCGGCCGGCGTACGGTCGCCGAGCTCACCGCGCTCGACGGCCTCGGCACGACCGGACAGGCCTACCACCACCTGCGGCAACTGGCCGCGGCCGGCTGGCTACAGAGCCCGGGTCGGGGGCGTTACGAGGTGCCACCCGGACGCGTCGTGCCACTGCTGGTGGCGGTGGCGATCGCCCGGGCCTGACCGGCCGCGCGGCCCGTCGACGCCCGAGAGGAGACTCCCATGTTCAAGGCACTGACGATCCTGCACCGCTGCTGCTGGCTGGCGTTCCTGGTGATCCTGGTCGCCGGGTTCTTCCTCGACTTCACGTCACTGTGGGGCTGGCTGGCGATCGCGCTCGCCATCGCGCTGCGGGTGGTGATGGGGCGGATGCTCGCCAGGGCGCAGGCGCAGGTGTCCGACTCGCCGGTCGAGGTCGACCCGCCGGTGGCGGGCCGCTGGACGGCGCTGAACAGCCCAACCAGCAAGGTACCCAGCCACGGGGTGCGCGCCTACGGGCAGACGTACGCGATCGACCTGGTCGCGGAGCCGGCGGACCGGCCGCGTCCGGGCTTCGGTTGGTGGCCGCCGGTCCGGCGCAACCGGGACTTCCCCGGTTTCGGAGCACCGTTGCTGGCGGTTGCCGACGGCACCGTGCTGCGGGCCGTCGACCGCAACCGGGACCATCTCAGCCGCAACTCGTACCCGGCCCTGCTCTACCTCGTCTTCGAGGGGCTGTTCCGGGAGATCGCCGGCCCCGGGCAGATCCTCGGCAACCATCTGATCCTGGACCTCGGCGACGGCCGGTACGCCGCCTACGCGCACCTGCGGCGGGGTTCGCTGCTCGTGCGACCGGGCGACCGGGTACGAACCGGCCAGCCGGTGGCGGAGTGCGGGAATTCCGGCAACTCGACCGAACCGCATGTCCACTTCCAGTTGATGGACAATCCGGATCTGGATATCGCTCGGGGTATTCCATTCACCTGGCGGGAAATCGGCGTGCCGGCCAACGGAGAGGTCTTCTCGGTCGGCACCACCGCGACTACGTGACGATCGCCTGGGCCGGACGGGATGGACCGGCGGCGGCGGGCGACGTTCACCCCCGTAAACGTCGCCCGCACGCACCGCCGGTTACAGGTGGCGTGCGCCGTCCCCCAACGGCTTCAACTACCACCCGTCCCCCAGCGCCAGTGCCCGGTGCACAGATCTGCGCGATCTGTCGTTCCCCCGAACGCTTCCGAGCGTGGCGCGTGCAATAACGTTAGTTGTCGCCGGATGACCGGCACAAGCCGGTACCTCTGTCTCGCCCATCACATCCAAGGACGATCGATATTCCGGCGCCTTGTGGTGCAACACCCCGGGCGGTCCGAGACATTCCCGGTCCACCTGCCGGGATTGTCAGCCGTCCTCGCGCATCGGCGATTCGGTACGGAAGAAGTTGCTCTGCCGCCCGTCCGTGAGCTGCTCCTGGTAAATGAAATTCAGTTGGCGTAGGTCGAACGTGTGGAACCAGTCGTCCCAACTAACCGGCTTCAGTCGTCCGCCTTCCCGCCAACCGGGGAAGTCAAACGTCAGTACGCCGAGCCGGCCCTCGCGTTCGGTGCCCTCGATCGTCGCCGGTTGGGCGTTTCGGCCCTCCGCCCAGCGCCGGATCACGTCGTGGTCCCGGGTCACCAGGCTCCGCCCCGGACGCTCCGGGGTGTCCTGCGGCGAGGAGATCGGCTGGGCGTACTTCAGCGACCTGGACTGACCGCCGCCGTTGGAGCTGGCTTTCCGGGCCCCGCCCGCCTTGCTGGCCGGCGCGGCGGTCGACTTCCGGGCGCCGGTCGTCTTGCGCGCGGCCGTGGTGCTCTTCCCGGCGGTCGTACCCTTCCGGGCTCCGGTCGCCTTGCCCGGACCGGTCGCCTTGCCCGGACCGGTCGCCTTGCCCGGACTGGTCGCCTTGCCCGGACCGCTGGCCTTGGCTGGACCGGTGGCGCGGGTGCCGGTCGCCCTGCGGGCCGCTGTGGCACCGGTCCGCTTGGCACCGCTCGTCGTCCGGGCGGAGGTCACGGCCTTGCGGGCCGGTGCCTTCCGGGCGGCGGCCACCGTCTTGCGGGCCGGGGCCTTCTTCGCCGCGACCGTACGCGACGGCGCCTTCTTCGCGGTGGCCCGCTTGGCCGGGGCCTTCTTCGCGGTCGCCCGTTTGGCCGGCGCCCGCTTCGCCGTCGTCTTCCGGGCGGGCGCCTTCTTCGCGGTCGCCCTGGCGGTGGTGGCCTTCCGGGCCGGGGCCTTCTTCGCCGCGACCGTACGCGACGGCGCCTTCTTCGCGGTGGCCCGCTTGGCCGGGGCCTTCTTCGCGGTCGCCCGTTTGGCCGGCGCCGCCGTGGTCTTCCGGCCGGTCGTCCCGCCCCGGCTCTCGGCTCTCAACGTCCGGACGAGGCTCTTCACCAGGTCCATCTTGCGCAGCGCGGATATGCCTGAAATGCCGCGTTTTCTGAGCTGTCCCCGGATGTCGTCGGCCTTCATCGAGCTGATCTTCTGCTCGTTGATGTCGCCCGTGCTGCTGGATCGGCTGCTGCTGCTGGATCGGCGCTTCGTCGCGGTCGCGGTTGCGCCGCGACCGGAACTGTTCCGCTGAGCCATGAGATCCTCACGCTCCCTCTGACAGTCTGTCTCGGCAGGCGGCGCGGCCATTGCCACATCCTGGTGCCGCCGCCGGGGCATACCCGTCAGGGGCGGTCCAAACCCGAGTTTTCCGTCTCCGAACGCTCGAAGAGGTGCGCGAACGCTCGCAGGTTCGCCAACGACTCACCCCGGCTGACCCGCCACTGCCACTCCCGGCGAATCGCCGTACCGAAGCCGATCTCCAGCATGGTGTCGAACGACTCGTCCGCGTACGTCAGCACGGAGCCGAAGAGCCGGTCCAACTCCTCCTCGGTCACCCCGGCCAGGCCGACCCGGCCGGTCAGGTAGACGTCACCGACCGCGTCCACCGAGAACGCCACCCCGTACATCCGGGCGTTGCGCTGCAACAGCCAGGTGAAGAGTTCCTCACGCCGCTCGTCCGGCTGGCGCATCACGAACGCCTCGATCCGCAGCGAGTGCTCCCCGACGATCAGGTTGCAGACCGTCTTGAGCTTGTGCGTGCCCGGCAGGGTGACCGCGTACGAGTATTCGCCGGTCGATTCGCAGGCCAGCTCCCGGTCGGCACAGACCGCCTCGATCAGCCGACCGATCTCCGCCCGAGACTGCATCTCCGCCCCTTCCCGTCCGGCTCGCGGCACGCGCGCGTTCAGCAGGTCGCCAGCGGGAGCGCCGCGGTACCGTCCGCCAGCTCCGAGGCGAGCCGGTCACGGTACTCCGCCACCGCCTCACGGTAGACCGCGAGCAGCCCGCCGGCGGTACGAGCCCAGGAGAAGGCGCGGGCGTGCTCGACCGCGCCCCGGGACAGCTCGGCCCGGCGCCGTGGCGCGGCCAGCAGGCCGCCGAGCACCCGGGCCCAGTCGCGCGGGTCGTGCCCGTCGACGAGTACTCCGCTGCTGCCGTCCCGGACGGCGGTGACCAGACCACCCACCGCGGCGGCCACCACCGGGGTACCGCAGGCCTGTGCCTCCAGGGCGACCAGGCCGAACGACTCGTTGTGCGACGGCACCGCCACCAGGTCGGCGGCCCGGTAGAGGGCCGGCAGGTCGTCGCCGGTCTGCGGCGGCAGGAACCGCACCGCGTCGCCGACGCCGAGCCGGGCGGCGAGTTCGATCAGCGAGGTCGGCTGGTCCAGGCCACTGCCGCTCGGTCCGCCCGCGATCACCACGGTGACCGTCCCGGCCGCTTCGGGTTGCGAGTGGCGCAGCTCGGCGAGGGCGTGCAGCAGCACGTCCGGCGCCTTCAGCGGCTGGATCCGGCCGACGAAGGCGACGATCGTGCCCCGCTCGGGCAGTCCCAACCGGCGCCGGGCGGCGAGCCGGGCCGTCTCCTCCCGACCGGCCGGGGACGGGCTGAACCGGTCCAGGTCGACGCCGGGGCGGACCACCTCGACCCGGTCCGGGTCGGCGTCGTACCGGGAGATCAGGTCCCGGGCCTCGACCGTGGTGTTCGCGACCAGCCGGTCGGCCTCGGCCACCACCTGCTCCTCGCCGATCACCCGCGCCTTCGGCTCGGGCCGGTCCCCCTCGGCGAGCCGGGCGTTCTTCACCTTGGCCAGGGTGTGCGCCGTGTGCACCAGCGGTACGCCCCAGCGCTCCTTGGCCAGCCAGCCCACCTGACCGGAGAGCCAGTAGTGCGAGTGGATCAGGTCGTAGAAGCCGGGCGGCCGGGCGGCCTCGGCCCGCAGTACCCCGGCGGTGAAGGCGCAGAGCTGGCCGGGCAGTTCCTCCTTGGCCAGCCCCTCGAACGGGCCGGAGGTGACGTGCCGGACCGTCACGCCCGGGGCCATCTCGACCACCGGCGGCAGGTCGCTGGAGGTGGCCCGGGTGAAGATCTCGACCTCGACGCCGGCCTCGGCCAGCCGCCGGGAGACCTCGACGATGTAGACGTTCATCCCGCCGGCGTCGCCGGTGCCGGGTTGGTGCAGCGGTGAGGTGTGCACGGAGAGGGTCGCGATGCGTCGTGGCGTCGGCCACGGCTGGATACCTCGTTGCCGGGCTACGCCGGTGTGCAGTTCCGCCACGTCCGCTCCTTCTGTCAACGTGTTGCGCCGTCCCGCACGACCGGGTCACCTCACAGAGCAACCACCGTGATGGGTGTCATCTTCCCGATCGGGCCAACGCCAATCGTCCGGGTGCCCGAGGAGGTGACCGACCTCATTCGGGCCCAGGTCACGGCCTCGGGACGGCTTGGGCCAGAATGTCCCGATGACCCCTGTCGCGATCGTCACCGGAGCGTCCAGCGGGATCGGCGCCGCCACGGCCCGCCGGCTGGCCGCCGAGGGTTTTGCCGTGCTCGCCGCCGCCCGCCGGGCCGACCGGCTGGACGCCCTGGTCGAGCAGATCCGCCGGGCCGGCGGTACGGCGACCGCACAGCCCTGCGACGTCACCTCGGACGAGTCGGTCGCGGAGTTGGCCGCCGCCGCCGGGAAGCTGGGCGGCCCGGTCACGCTGCTGGTGAACAACGCCGGTGGGGCGCGCGGCCTCGATCCGGTCGAGTCGGGTTCGGTCGCCGACTGGCAGTGGATGTACGACGTCAACGTGCTCGGCACGCTCCGGGTCACCCAGGCGCTGCTGCCCGCCCTGGAGTCCTCGGGTGCCGGGACCGTGGTGGTGCTCAGCTCCACCGCCGGTCTGATCGTCTACGAGGGCGGCGGCGGTTACGCGGCGGCGAAGCACGCCCAGACGGCGCTGGCCGAGACGCTGCGGCTGGAACTCTGTGGACGGCCGGTCCGGGTCGTCGAGATCGACCCGGGCATGGTCAGGACCGAGGAGTTCGGGCTGGTCCGGTTCGACGGCGACGCCGAGCGGGCGGCGGCGGTCTACGCCGGGGTCGCCGAGCCGCTGGTCGCCGACGACGTGGCCGACTGCATCGCCTGGTGCGCCACCCGACCGCAGCACGTCAACGTGGACCGGCTGGTGGTCCGGCCGCTGGCCCAGGCCGCCCAGCACAAGGTGCACCGGGTCGGTACCGACAGCGGGGAGTGAGCCATGCCGCCGCGGCGGTCGGACGGCGCCGCCGGTGACCCGGGCGGTGCCGGTCGGCCCGCCGGGCCGGCACCGCCGTCCGGCCGGCGGGGTGCCGCGCCGCCGGCCGCTCGCGGTGCGCCGGCCCGCCCGGTCGGTGCGGTGACCCGGGGGACCACCAACCCCAACCGGCTGCGCCGGGTGGACAACTGGATCGCGGCGACCTGCGCCGACCTGCTCCGGGACGCCGCCGATCCGCTGGTGGTGGACCTCGGCTACGGCGCCAGCCCGGTCACCGTGGTCGAGCTGCGGGCTCGGTTGGCCGCCGTCCGGCCGGACGTCCGGGTGGTCGGGCTGGAGATCGATCCGGTACGCGTCGCCGCCGCCGCGCCCGCCGCCGACCCGCCGGGACTGGTCTTCGACCGGGGCGGCTTCGAGCTGGCCGGGCTCCGCCCGGTGCTGGTCCGGGCGTTCAACGTGCTGCGGCAGTACGTCGTGCCGGAGGTCGTACCGGCCTGGCGGAGGATGACCGGGGCGCTGCAACCGGGCGGCGTGCTGGTCGAGGGGACCTGTGACGAGCTGGGCCGGCTGGCCGGTTGGCTGCTCGTCGACGCGACCGGCCCCCGTTCGCTGACCCTGGCCGCCCGACTATCCACACTGGAGAGCCCGGCCTCGCTGGCCGAGCGGCTACCCAAGGCGCTGATCCACCACAACGTGCCGGGCACCGGCGTACACGGGCTGATCCGGGCGCTGGAGGAGGGCTGGCGGGACGCGGCCCCGTACGCCACCTTCGGGCCCCGGCAGCGCTGGCGGCGTACGGTCGAGGCGGTCCGCGCGGCCGGCTGGCCCGTACTCGACCGGCCGGCACGGTGGCGGCTCGGCGAGGTGACCGTGGCCTGGTCGGCGGTGGCGCCACCCGACGCCCCCGGGCCGGACCCGGCGCGGTAGCCCCGCCCGCACCGCACGGGTGCGACCCGGCTACCGGGTGCCGAGTGCGGCCGGCGGGGCGGCGGTGCCGAGCCGGGACGTCCGGATCGCCAGATAGCAGGTGGCGGCGCCGAAGGGCACGAAGAGCGCCACCAGCAGCAGGGCCAGGGAGCCGAGACCGGTGTCCTGGAAGCCGACCAGGTCGAGCAGGACGAAGACGGCGGCGCAGCCGAGCAGCATCGCGGTGGCGGTGAGCTTGTCCCGGACCGGCCAGAACCGGGAGAGCCAGAGCAGCGCCGCGACGGCGACCGGGACGACGTGCCACGGCCGGACCGGCCCGGACGGCAGGGCGACGGCGGGAACCAGCACCAGGAACGGGCCGAACCCACAACAGAGCAGCACCAGCGTCTCCAGCGGGCCACGGCGGCGGGGCGGCACGCCGAACCGCTCCCGGGCGTCCGCGCCGAGGGTCGCCGGATCACCGAGCCGGTCGAGCATCGCGCGCACCTCGGCCAGGCTCTGCCCGTCCGGCTCCGCCCGGCGTACGGCGATGTGCTCGGCGATCTGGTCGAGCACCTCCTGCCGGCGGTCGGCCGGCAGCGGCGCCAGTTCGGCGCGCAGCCGGCGCAGATAGTTTCGGACGAGCGCGTCGGGGGTGGTCGGGCTCATCTGGTCTCCTTCGGGATGACGAGCGAATCCACCGCGTCGCGGAACCGGATCCACTCGCCGACGAACTGGTCGAGCCGGTCCCGCCCGGTGGCGGTGAGCCGGTAGTAGCGGCGGGGCGGTCCGCTGGGCGACTCGTGCCAGGCGGTCTCCACCAGACCGTCCCGGCGCAGCCGCGACAGCAGCGGGTAGATGGTGCCCTCGCTGGTCACCATGCCGTCGACCGCGCCCAGTTCGCGGACGAGGTCGAGGGCGTAGCGCTCGCCGGGCCGGAGCAGCGCGAGCACGCAGTATTCCAACGTGCCGCGACGGAGTTGGCCGGGCAGCGCCTCGGGTCTGGCCGCGGCCATCTAGCGACGGCCGGTGTGGAGGGTAACCATGCGGGACATGGTACCTTGCGCCGCAAGGAACCGGGACGCGCTGGGCCCGGCCCGGAACGGCGGGTCCGGCGCGGGGCTCAGAGAGCGCAGTTGACGCGGGCTCAGAGAGCGCAGTTCACCAGTACCGGCTCCGGGTGCAGGGTGGCACCGAACCGGTCGTGCACCCCGTCGCGGATCTCCCGGGCCAGCGCCAGCAGGGCACCGGTCGAGCCGCCGTCCCGGTTGGTCAGCGCCAGGGTGTGCTTCGAGGAGATGGCCACCCCGCCCGGCCCCTGGTAACCCTTCGGGTAACCGGACTTGTCGATCAACCAGGCGGCGCTGACCTTCACCGTGCCGCCCGCGCCCGGCCAGGACGGCGGCTCGCCGAGCCCGGCGGCCCGCTCCCGCAGCGCCTGGTACGCCCCGGCGTCCAGCACCGGGTTGGTGAAGAACGACCCGACCGAGCGGGTGTCCGGGTCGGCCGGGTCCAGCACCATGCCCTTGCCGGCGCGGAGCGCGCGTACGGCCGCCCGGGCGTCAGCCAGCGGCACCCGGTCGCCGACCTCGACCCCGAGCGCCCGGGCCAGCTCGGCGTAGCGCACCGGGGCGGAGAGTGTCGAGCGGAGCAGCCGGAAGTCGACGGTGAGCACCGTCCACCGGTCGTTGTACTTGAAGACGCTGGACCGGTACCCGAAGGCGCACTCGGCCGCGCTCATCCGGGTCACCTCGCCGGTCAGCCGGTCGTACGCCTCGACCCCGGTGACCGTCTCCGCCACCTCCTGCCCGTACGCCCCGACGTTCTGGATCGGGGTGGCGCCGGCCGACCCGGGGATGCCGGAGAGGCACTCCACCCCCGACCAGCCGGCCTCGACGGTCGCCGCCACCAGGTCGTCCCACGGCTCGCCGGCCGCCACCCGGATGGTCACCGCCGCCTCGTCCTCGGCGACCACCTCGAAGCCCCGGGACCGGACCAGCAGCACCGTGCCGGGGAAGCCCTCGTCCGCGACCACCACGTTGCTGCCGCCCGCCAGCACCAGGACCGGCTCGTCCCGCAGCTCCGCCTCGCGCAGTTTCGCCGGAATTTCATCCGTTCGGGTCGCGGTGACGAGTCGCCGGGGCGCGCCGCCGAGCCGCAGGGTCGTATAACCGGCCAATCGTGCGGGATCGGCGGAGTCGGCGGCGGTTATCGGGCGGGCGTTAACGTCTGGCACAGCATTCACCCTAGGCTGAGAGACAGCCCGGCCGGTGGCGGCCCGGTGGCACGGGAGGATCGTCATGACCAGACTGCACGGCACCAAGGACTTCTGGATCGGTGCGCTCCGCGCCGAGGGGCCGACCTTCGGCGCCACGATCGCCGAAGCGCCGCTCGACATCCGGGTGCCGTCCTGTCCCGAGTGGACCATGACCGATCTGGTGCACCATCTCGGCTCGGTCTACGCCCGGGCCAGGGGCATCGTGAGCCGGGGCAGCACCGAGCGGGCCGACCCGCTCACCGTCCCGGACGGCCTGCCGACCGGGCCGGCGGCCGTCCAGTGGTGGCGGCAGGAGTTCGACCAGCTCATGGCCGTACTGGACCGGGTCGACCCGGAGGCGCCGGCCTGGAACTACGCGCCGCAGCCGAAGAAGGCCGGGTTCTGGCACCGCCGGATGGCGCAGGAGACCGCGGTGCACCGCTGGGACGCGCAGATGGCGGTCGCCGCCGGGGAGCCGATCGAGGCCAAGCTCGCGGCGGACGGGGTCGGCGAGGTGCTCGACACCCATCTGCCGGCCGGCCGGCGGGCCACCGAGCAGCCCTTCCACGGAGTGGTCCACCTGATCGCGACCGACGCCGGGCAGGAGTGGTACCTGCGGCTGCGCGGTGCCGGCGTCGCCCTGCTGGACACCGACACGATCCTGGACAGCGACGACCACCACGCCCGGGCGCAGATCTCGGGTACCGCCAGTGACCTGCTGCTTGCTCTCTGGGGGCGACTCGGCTTCGACACCCTCGACGTGGCCGGCGACGCAGGACTGCTCCAGGGGCTGCGCGTCAGCTGACCGGCACCGGCCCGGCACCCCGCCGACGGGGTTGTTGACCTTCAGGCGCGCGTGGAACCATTTCCCCGGCGGCTGAGCTGAGGAGCGGAGATGGCGGTGACCCGCGCGCGGCCCACGCTGGAGGCGGTGGCTCAACGGGCCGGAGTGTCCCGGGCCACCGTGTCCCGGGTGGTGAACGGCTCGACCACGGTCGCCGAGCCGATCCAACAGGCGGTCCGGCGGGCGGTGCGGGAGCTGGGCTACGTCCCCAACCTCGCGGCGCGCAGCCTGGTGACCCAGCAGACCGACTCGGTGGCGCTGATCCTGCCCGAGGCGTCCACCCGGGTCTTCTCCGACGACCAGGTCTTCCCCGGGATCATCCTCGGGGTCAGCCGGGAGCTGGAGGCCGCCGGCAAGCAGCTCGTGCTGACCCTGGCCGAGTCGGCGGCCAGCCACGAGCGGGTCGAGCGCTACGCGATGGGTGGGCACGTGGACGGGGTACTCTTCGCCTCCCTGCACGGCGCCGACCCGCTGCCCGGGGCGCTCGCCCAGGCGGGGCTGCCGGTGGTGTGCAGCGGGCGCCCGCTCGGCCAGGCTCCCGTCCCGGTGCCGTACGTCGACGTCGACCACGTCGCCGGGGTACGCGGCGCGGTCCGGCACCTGCTCGACTCCGGCCGGCAGCGGATCGCCACCATCGCCGGCCCGCAGGACATGGTGGCCGGGATCGACCGGCTCGCCGGCTACCGGGCCGAACTCCGGGACGCCGGACGCCGGCCGGTCGAGGCGGTCGGCGACTTCACCCGGGAGTCCGGGGCGGTCGCGATGCGCCAGCTCCTGGCCAAGGAACCGGACCTGGACGCGGTCTTCGTCGCCTCCGACCTGATGGCGCACGGTGCCCTCCGTACGCTGCGCGAGGCGGGTCGCCGGGTGCCGGACGACGTGGCGGTGATCGGGTTCGACGACATCGAGCTGGCCGGCTACACCGACCCGCCGCTGAGCACCGTACGGCAGCCGATCCAGGATCTCGGCCGGACGATGACCCGCCAACTGCTCCGGCTCGCCGCCGGTGAACGGATCGAGCCGACCGTCCTGCTCCCCACCGAACTCGTGCTGCGCGCCTCCGCCTGACCGAACCCGACCTGGCCGGGTCAGGCCGCTCCGGACGCGGTCACGCCGGCCCGGTCGCGGTGGTCGATCGACTCACCGAGCGAGCGACGGGCCAGCAGGGTGGCTCCGGCGACGGCGGCCGGGGTGAGCAGCACCGCGCCGAGCGGGATCAGGAAGCAGAGGAAGACCGCCACCCCGAAGCCCAGGGTCAGCGGTCGGTTCGCCCGCAGCGCCCGCTGCCGGTCCGGCAGCCGGAGACCGCGCCGCTGGAACGGCACCCCGACCATCCCCATCGCCAGGAACCAGCCGCCGACCATCGCGGCGATCACGGGTACGACGAACTGCCCGACGAGCGGCACGAACCCGGCGGCGAAGAGCGGTACCCCGAACAGCACCGACCGGACGAGCAGCCGCGCCGCGTCGGCGATGCTGCGCCGCAGCGACCGCCAGAACGGCAGCTCGACCTCGTCCGGCACGCCGCCGTAGCGCTCCTCCACCCGTTCGGAGATCTTCTCGTAGAACGGGTCGCCGATCACCAGCGTGAGCGCGGTGAAGGTGAGTACTCCGAGCAGGCCGCCCAGGCCGAGCAGGGCGAACCCGGCGACCACCCGGAGGATCTGGCGCGGCCCGTCCGACCAGTCGTCGGCGAACGGGGTGATCAGCGCGGCGAGGTCGTCGGAGAAGTAGATCAGCGTGCCGAGGCCGGCCAGGTAGAGCGCCCCGGAGATCACCGCGGGCACGATGCCGAGCAGCACCAGCCCGGGACTGCGCCCGTAGACACCGAGCCCCCGGAACAGCAGCCCGACGCCGGAACCGAACGCGGAGAGGAACGAGCCGAGCCGGCGGGGGCGCGGCCCGGTGGGGGTGGGGGTCTGCACGACCGGAGAGCCTATCGGCCGTTCCGCACGCCGGCACGACGACGCGGTGCCGCTCTCGTGGTGGGGGACGGCGGCGCCGCCGGGCGGAACGGCGTCGGCCCGGCCGGGCAGGATGGGACGTATGCGCGCCACCCGGTTGATCTCCCTGGTCCTGCTCCTGCAGAACCGTGAGTCGATGACCGGCGCCGAACTCGCCCGGGAGCTGGAGGTCTCGGAACGGACGATCTACCGGGACGTACTCGCGCTGGGCGCCGCCGGCATCCCGATCTACGCCGACCGGGGTCGGGCCGGCGGCTACCGGCTGCTCGGCGGCTACCGGACCCGGCTGACCGGGCTGAGCCGGACCGAGGCCGACGCGCTCTTCCTCTCCGGGCTGCCCGGCCCGGTCGGCGAGATGGGTCTCGCCGACGTGGTGACCGCGGCCCAGTTGAAGGTGCTGGCCGCGCTGCCCAGCGGGCTGCGGGACGCGTCGACCCGGGTCCAGCGACGGTTCCACCTCGACGTGCCGGGGTGGTTCCGGGAGGCGGATCCGCCGGCCTGGCTCAGCGAGCTGGCCGAGGCGGTGTGGCAGGACCGGACGGTGGAGTTCCGCTACCGCCGCGGCGACCGGGAGGTGACCCGCAGCGTCGAGCCGTACGGGCTGGTGTGCAAGGGCGGGGCGTGGTATCTGGTGGCCCGGGTCGGCGCGGGGCACCGCACCTACCGGGTGGACCGGATGACCGAGGTGACCGTCGGCACGGAGACGTTCACCCGGGACGACTCGTTCGAGCTGGCCGCCTACTGGGCCGGCCAGGCGGAACGGTTCGTCCGGCAGATGCTGCGCGACGAGATCACGATCCGGCTCAGCCCCGCCGGCCGGTACGCCCTGCGGTACGTCACCGAGGCGCCGGCCGTACGGGAGGCCGAGGCGAACGCCGGGGAGCCCGACGAGCAGGGCCGGGTGGTCACCCGGCTGCCCGTCGAGTCCCCCGACGTCGCGTACGGCCAACTGCTCAGCCTCGGCCCGGAGGTCGAGGTGCTGGAGCCGGCGGAGTTGCGGGCCCGGCTCGCCTCGGCGGCCCGACGGCTGGCCCAGCTCTACGCCGGCGACCCGCCGTAGCCGGTGCCGGGCCGCCCCCGTCCGCAGCCGTCAACGGCAGCCGTCGCTAGCGGTCAGCGGTAGCCGGTGGCGTCGGCGGGCTTGCCGGCCGCCTCCACCTCCACGATGTAGCGCCAGGCGTCCGGCTGGCTGCCGTCGAGGTCGGTGAAGCCGTACACCTTGGCGAGTTGTCCGCTGGAGAGCGACTGCCCCGACCAGCGGGCCCTGTCCGGGTCGGCGGCGAGCGCGGCGACCGCCCGGCCGACGTACGCCGGGCTCTCCGAGATGACGAAGTGCGGCTGCTTCTCGACGGCGTCCCGCCAGTTCTCCTCGGTGACGCCGAACTCGTCGAGCATGAACTCGGAGCGCAGCCAGCCCGGGGTGAGCGCGACGGCCGTGCCGCCGTGTTCCTTCAGCTCGTGCGCCCAGAGGTAGGCGAGCCGGTTCACCGAGGTCTTCGCCAGGTCGAAGAAGGCCGACAGCCGGTAGTTCTGGTCGTTGTACTCCTTGGTGCCGTCGCCGACCTCCACCACCAGGCCACCCGGGTGGCGGATCAGCAGCGGCAGCGCGAAGTGGCTCGTGATCATGTGCGTGTCGACGGCAAGCCGCAGGGTGCGGAAGCCGTCGTCGAGGTTCTGCTCCCAGATCGGCTTGTACCAGCCGATCAGCCGGTCCGCCCCCCAGACGTCGTTGACGAGTACGTCCAGCCGGCCCTGTTCCCGGTCGATCCGCTCGACCAGCCCGCGTACCTGGTCGGGGACGAGGTGGTCGACCTGTACCGCGATTCCGACGCCGCCGGCCGCGGTGACCAGTTCGGCGGTCTCCTCGATGGTTTCCGGCCGGTCCACCTCGGAGCGTTTCTCCCGGGTGCTCCGCCCGGTGGCGTAGACGGTGGCGCCGGCCGCGCCGAGCTGCACGGCGATCTGCCGGCCGGCACCCCGGGTGGCCCCGGCGACGAGTGCGACCTTTCCGGTCAGTTCTGCTGTCATGTTGTCGACCTTGACAGCTAATCCTGACAGCCTGCGTCTGGATTTCCGGAAGGCCCGGCTCAGCTGACGAGCCGGACCCGCACCCGCCGGTTGGCCCGGCCCTTGCTCTCCACCTTGACCACCTGGACCTTGCCGATCTGCGCGGTGGAGCCGACGTGCGTGCCGCCGTCGGCCTGCACGTCCAGCCCGACGATGTCGACGATCCGGATCTCCCGCTCGTCGGCGGGGATCAGGTTGGACTGGGTCCGGATGATGTCCGGCAGGGCCAGCGCCTCGTCCCGGGGCAGCACCTTCACCGCCACCGCCCGGTCGGCGGCGACCTCGGTGTTGACCAGCTCCTCCAGCCGGGCCTTGAAGTCGGTCGGCACCTCGGGCAGGTTGAAGTCCATCCGTGCCTCGCCCGGTTCCATGTTGCCGCCGGTGACGAGCGCGCCGAAGTCCCGGAACACCACGCCGCAGAGCACGTGCAGCCCGGAGTGGGTACGCATCAGCAGGCTGCGGCGCTGGTCCTCCACCGCGCCGGTCACCGCCGTGCCGGGCGGCGGCAGCGGGTCACCCTCGGCCGGGATCAGATAGAGGTCGTCGCCCTTGCGGGTGCCGACGATCCGGGTCTGCACCCCCTGCCAGAGCAGCACCCCGTGGTCCGGCGGCTGGCCGCCGCCACCCGGATAGAAGGCCGACCGGTCCAGCACGATCCCCTGCTCCGGGTCGGCGGAGAGCACCGTGCACTCCCACTCCCGCAGGGTCGGGTCGGCAAGGTCGAGCCGGTGCGTCCGGCCGTGCTGGGAAACGCCCATGGCTCGCCACGTTACCCCGGCCGGCCCGAACCCGGTGGTACCGAGGGCTCGACGGCATCCTCAGTTGAGGAAGCCGGAGATCCGTTCGCGCAGGTCGGCGCGGTGCGTCCAGAGCAGGCCGGGCCGGTCGTAGACGTGCAGCGTCGCCGCCGGCAGCGCCTCGGCGAGCTGCTCGGCGACCTCGACCGGATGCAGGTCGTCGCCGGCACAGCCGATCACCAGGGTACGGGCGGTGACCGCCGCCAGCGCCGAGCGCTGCCGCACGGCGACCTGACCGGCCAGGCCGGCCAGCCCGGCGGCAAGCCCGTCCCGGGTCAACTGGTCCACCCGCTGCCGCAGATAGGCCCAGCCGGCCGGGGTGTTGCGAATCGCCGGAGGCACCTCGAAGGCCACCGCCTCGGCCACCTCGGCGGCGTCGCCGCTGCGTACCGCGCCGAGCAGCTCGGTGAGCCGCCGCCGGGCCACCTCAGGGCGGGGTTCGTCGAGTACGGCCGGCAGCACGAAGACCGCCCGCTCGAACCGGGCCGGACTCTCCCAGAGGAGCCGGCAGAGCGCGCCCGCGCCGAGGCTGATCCCGAGCGCCCGGCTGGCGCCGCCCAGATCGGCGATCGCCCGCAGGTCACGGGCGAGGTCGGCGTAGCTCCAGTCGCCCTCCGGAGCCTCGGAGCGGCCGTGGCCACGGAACTGGAAGAAGATCTTGCGTCCGTTGACCGCGCTGCCCAACGGTCGGGTGGTGGAGATGCCGGTGCCGAGCCCGTGTGCGAAGACCGTGACCGGGTCACCGTCGCCGGTCACCAGCCGCTCCAGCCGTACGCCGTGCGGGGTGGCGACCAGCTCGGTCTCCGGATCGGGCAGCGCCGGCCGACCGCTGCGCGGCGCGGTCGGCCCCGGGCCGTACGTCCGTGGCCCGCCGTCGGGCGGCGGTGGCCAGCGGAAATCTCTCACCAGAAGCCTTTGCCGTCGGTCAGGTCGCGCAGTCCGACCCGGACGTCGAGCAGATAGATCAACGCCGCCGCGATACCGATCAGCGCGAAGAGGTTGAGCGGCCGGTAGAGCAGCAGGGTGAGCACCAGGCAGACCGCCAGGATGGCGACCCAGGCTCCCTTGGGGAGGGTGCCGATCGCCGGGAAGGCGTCGGAACGTTGGGTGACGCAGTGCACGAGCGCGACGCCCTGGATCACGAGGGCGAAGACGATCAGCACCAGGTTGATGATGAAGACGACGTCGTCGAAGAAGATCGGCGCGGCTGTGCCCATGGCGGAAAGCTTATGCCGGTGACCCCGGGTACGTGCCACTTGGCGCACCCACCCGAGGTCACCGGCGCTCGTCCGGTGACCGGTTGTCGGTCCTCGGCGACTACTTGTCGGCCGCCGGGCGGCTGCGCTTGGCCGCCGGACGGGTCGACTTCGCCGCCGGGCGGCGCTTCGTGACGGCCTTGGCCGGCGTGGCCTCGGCGGTCTCCTCGGCCGTACCGGCAGCCTCGGTCGCGGCGGCGACCTCCTTGACCTGCTCGACGACCTCGGGCGGGGTGCTGCTCAGCGCCGGCTGCCCGGCCGCGGTCACCGCCGGGGTCTCGGTGGCGACCATGTCCGCGTTGACGGTGTCGGCGGCCTGCACCACGCCGGAACCGACCACCCGCTCGCCCCGGGCGACGAGGTCGCCGTAGACGGCGATGGCCCGCTCCTGCGCGGCCTGGGCGCCGGCCACCACCACGGCCGCGTTGCGGATGGTCGCCTCCCGCAGCCCGTCGAGGTCCAGCTCGCGGTTGGCGGCCCGGTGCCGCAGGTTCGCCGCGCCGGAGTTGGCGTTGCGCAGCGTCAGCACGGCCTTCTCCCGCAGCTCGGCGGTGGTCGTCGCGGCCTTCTCCCGCAGCTCGGAGCGGGTGGCCTCGTCACCGAGACCGCCGACCACGGCGGGCAGCCGGCGCAACTGCTGGTATGCGAGCTCGCCGGCACCGGCCACCGCGTAGAGCGGGGCGGGGATGCGGGCGGTTCGGGGCTGGGTCATGACTGTTCCTCCTCGTCAGAGGCCGGGGTGACCGTCGGAGTCGACGGTGCGGCCTTCTTGACCGCCTTCCGGGCGGTCCTCCTGGTCGGTGCGGCCGGCGGCGTGGATTCCGCGCCGGGCCGGGCTTCGGTCGGTGGTGGTGCGGCGGCACCCGCCTCGGTCACCGCCACCGATTCGAGTACGGCGTCCGCCGGGTTCCGGTCGACGGTGGCCGGGCCCGCAGCGTCGGCGGTGCCGGACTCGGCGGCCGGAGTGGCCGCACCGGGCTCGGCGGCCGGAGTGGCGGTGCCGGACTCGGCGGGTACGTCCGTGTGTCGGAGATTCTCCCGACGGAACGTCTCGTAGATCTGGCTCAGCGACTGCTTCTGCGGCATCGTCAGGTCCGGGTCGGCCGCGATGGCGGCGAGCACGCCCTGCCCCTCGCGGTCGTCGAGGAGCCCGGCCCGGAGGTACATCGCCGGGGTGGAGACCCGCAGGGCGCTGGCCAGCTGCTGGAGCACCTCGGCGCTCGGCTTGCGCAGCCCGCGCTCGATCTGGCTCAGGTAGGGATTGCTCACCCCGGCCTGCTCGGCCAGCTGCCGCAACGAAATCTTCGCGTTGCGGCGCAGGTCACGGATGAACCCGCCGATGTCCCGCGGAAGGTCCTTCGGATTGGCCATGCCTCGACGGTAGCCCGGCAGCGCTTGCTCCTGCAAGCAGAATGCTTGCGAAAGTTAGCAATAGTTAGCGGCGTCTCAGTCGACGACGCCGGTCACCAGCGGCGCGCACCGCGCCGAGGGGTCACCAGCGGGCGCGCACCGCGCCGACCACCTCGCCACCGCCGTACAGCGGCAACTCGGCCAGCTCATCGAGGATCGGGGCCTCCACCGACAGCCGGCGCAACGCCGAGACCAGCACCGGCATCCGGCCGCGCGACGCACCGTCGTCGATCTTGGCCGCCACCGCGCCGACCCCGGGCACCGCCACCGCGAGCACCCCCTCCGCGCCGCTCTTGGCGAGCAGCCCGGGGATCGCGGCCATCAGCCGGGTGTCGTACGCCTGGTCGTCGGTGCCGGCGACCATCTCCGGGTACGCCCGCATCGCGTCCGCGACCACCCGGGCCGGCGAGCCCGGCTCCGCCGAGACCAGCCGCAGGTACGCCCGGGCGAGCCCGGTCAGCGAGACGGCGAGCAGCGGCGCACCGCAACCGTCGACCCCGACCGCCGCCGCCGGCTCGCCGGTGAACTCCTCGATCGCGACCGTGATCGCCCGCTGGAGCGGGTGCTCGGGATGCCAGTACTCCGCCATCGGCCAGCCGGCCGCCTGACAGGCGAGCAGCATCCCGACGTGCTTGCCGGAGCAGTTCATCCGGAGCCGGGACGGCCCACCGCCGGCCCGCAGCAGGGCATCCCGGGCCGACTCCGACAGCGGCAGGTCCGGCGGGCAGCGCAGCGCCGACTCGGTCAGCCCGGTACGCCGCAGCAGCGCACCGACCCGGTCGGCGTGCAGGTCCTCGCCATGGTGGCTGGCACAGGCGACGGCCAGGTCGGCACCGGACAGCGGCAGCCCGACCCGGAGCATCCCGATCGCCTGGAGCGGCTTGTTCGACGACCTCGGAAACACCGGCCCCCGGATGTCGCCCGCCTCGGCCCGCACCGAACCGGCCGCGTCCAGCACCACCACGGAACCCCGGTGCACGGACTCCACGAAGCCCGACCGGACCGCCTCCACCAGCGGTACGCCGCCGTCGTAGATCTCGCCCATGGTCGCGGACGGTACCCACCGGGCCGGCGCACCGGCCCGGCGCCCCTCAGCGCTGTGCCGCGAGTCCCAACAGCTCCCGCGCCCGCGTGGGGTTCAACGGCGGACGCTGGGCGAGCTGGGCCAGCCCGACCGCCCGGGCCACCAGTTGCATGTTGGACTCCACCGGACGCCCCCTGGCGTAGCTGGTGGTGTCCTCCATGCCGACCCGCAGGTGCCCGCCGGCCGAGACCGAGGCGAGCATCACCGGGATGGTGCTCCGGCCGATGCCGGTCGCCGAGAACGTCGTCCCCGCCGGCAGGTCCCGCAGCGCCTGGGCACAGGCGACCAGCGCCTCGGTGCTGGGCGGCATGCCACCCGGCACCCCCATCACGAAGTCGACGTGCACGTGCCCGCCGGCCGGCAGGCCGTACCGGTCGAGCAGCCGGCGCAGCGCGGCCAGGTGGCCGAGGTCGAAGATCTCGTACTCCGGCACGACGCCCCGATCCTGCATCCGGGTGTGCAGGTCGACGATGAACCCCCAGCGGTTGAGGAAGACGTCCTCGCCGAAGTTGACCGTACCCATGGTGCAGGAGGCCATCTCCGGATCGGCGTCGAGCACGGCCAGCCGGTCCGCCTCCGGATCGGTGACCGCGCCACCGGTGGAGAGCTGCACGATCAGGTCGGTGCTCTCCCGCAGCGCGGCCACGGTCTCCCGCAGCCGACCCGGATCGAGGGTGGGCCGGGCCTCGTCGTCCCGGATGTGCACGTGGATCACCGCGGCGCCGAGCGCCTCGCACTCCTTGGCGGTGACCACCAGCTCGTCGAGGGTGACCGGCAGCGCCGGCACCTCCGCCTTCGCCGACTCCGCCCCGGTCGGCGCGACCGTGATCAAGGTGCCCGTCATGCCGGGATCCTAGCCGAGGTGGCGGCCGGCTACTCCGGGTCGATCGCCGCGGCCTGCCCCTCGACCAGCAGCACCGCGTCGTCCGGCACCGACCGCTTCAACACGGCGAGCGCGACCGGGCCCAACTCGAAGTGCCGGACCGCCGTACCGACGAAGCCGACCGTACGCCCGTCGGCGGTCACCGGGGCACCGGCCGCCGGAAGCTGGTCGGTGGTCACCCCGTCGAGGTGCAGCAGCGCCAGCCGGCGCGGCGGGCGGCCCAGGTTGTGCACCCGGGCCACCGTCTCCTGCCCCCGGTAGCAGCCCTTGTCCAGGTGTACGGCCGGAGCCACCAGCCCCACCTCGGCCGGAATCGTCCGGTGGTCGGTCTCGAAGCCGACCCGGGGCAGCCGCTGCGCCACCCGCACCGCCTCGTACGCCCACAGTCCGGCGACCGGTGTCCCGGCGGCGGTCAGCGTGCCGACCACCTCCGGCATGCTCCCCCGGGGCACCAGCAGGTCGACACCGAGCCGAACCCGGCGCGCCCAGCCACCGCCCGGCAGCGCGCGTACGTCGTACACGACGGTCGGCCGGGGCGGCAGGGAGCCGGCGGCGAACTTCGGACCCGGCACCCCGAGCAGGTCCGGTTCGACCAGCCCGGTGACGCCGAGCGCGGCGACCGCCTCGGCGGCGCGCGGACCGACCAGGGAGAGCAGGGCCCAGTCGGCGGTGACGTCCCGGGGATCGACCGGGGTGAAGAAGCGCATCTTCTCCAGATAGCCCAGCAGCCCGCCGGTGTCGCCGGGCTCGGTGTCCAGCCAGGTGGTCTCGCCGTCCTCGGCGACCATGGCGTGCTGCTCGACATGCCCGTGCGGGGAGAGGACCAGCAGCTCGGTGCCCTGCCCGGCGGCGATCGAGCCGAGATGCTGGCTGGTCAGGGTGTGCAGCCAGCTCGCCCGCTCGGAGCCGGGGACGGCGATCACCCCCCGGTGCGACCGGTCGACCAGGCCGACGTCGGTGGCGAGCAGCCGCTGCTCCCGGATCGGGTCGCCGTAGTGGGCGGCCACCGGGCGTACCCCGGCCGCGGCGTGCTCCGGCTCCGGCTGGTCCCGGGTCTGCTCGTCGATCGCCTCGACGGCCACCGCACCCGCGATGTCGATCATCCTCGCCGCTCCTCGCAGTCGGTCACTCTCGCCGCTCCTCGCAGTCGCTCCGCCCGCAGACGCCGAAGAGCGCCACGTGCCCGATGTCGACCTGGAAGCCCCGCTCGGCCGCCAGCTTCTCGCAGAGCGGGCCGAAGACCTCCGGATCGACCTCGTCCACCGCCCCGCAGACCCGGCAGACCAGGTGCACGTGGGTGTCCTCACCCGCGGCGTGGTACGTCGGTGACCCGTGGGACAGGTGCGTATGGGTAACAAGCCCGAGGCGTTCGAGTAGTTCCAGGGTCCGGTAGATCGTGGTGATGTTCACTCCGGCGGCGACCTCCCGGACCGCCGAATGCACCTGCTCGGGCGTGGCGTGCCCCAGCTCCAGCACGGCTTCGAGGACCAACTGCCGCTGCGCCGTCAACCGCAGTCCGCGGGAACGCAGCATCTCCGCAAGTGACGATTCCGACACCGACAAAGCATAGTGCGCCTCGGCGAGGACCGGCTCGTCGGCGGCTACCCTCGGCGGGATGTCGAGCGAGCAGCCGGTCGTCGTCGCCGTACTGGGCCGGGGGGTGGTGCCGGCCGACGAGCCGGTGGTCCGGGCCGACGACCGGGGCGTACTCCGGGGTGACGGGCTCTTCGAGACGATGCACGTCCGGGCCGGCCGCCCCTGGCTGGTCCGGGAGCACCTGGCCCGGCTGGCCCGCTCGGCGGCGGTACTGGAGCTGCCGCTGCCCCGCGCCGACGAACTGCGCGACCTGCTCGACACCGCCTGCGCCGGCTGGCCGGCCGGGACCGAGGGGGCGCTGCGGCTGGTCTGCACCCGGGGACCGGAGGGGGGCACCGGACCGACCGTCTACGCCACCCTCTCCCGGGTGCCGGCCGCGTCCCGGCAGGCCCGGCGGGACGGCATCCGGGTGGCGACCCTGCCGCTGGGGATCGCCGCCGACGCCCGCGCCGACCGGCCGTGGCTGCTCGGCGGGCTCAAGACCACGTCGTACGGGCTGAGCGAGGCCGCCCGGCGCTGGGCCGCCGGCAACGGCGTGGACGACGTGCTCTGGACCTCGACCGACGGGTACGCCCTGGAGGGGCCGACCGCCAACCTGGTCTGGCTGACCGGCGGGGAACTCTGCACCGTGCCGGCGGAGCAGACCGGGATCCTGCCCGGCGTGACCGCCGACTGGCTGCTCCGGCAGGTCGACGACCTGGGCTGGACGCCGACCCACCGGCTGGTCACCCCCACCGAACTGCGGGCGGCCGACGGGGTCTGGTTCACCTCGTCGGTACGCGGCCTCGCCGAGGTCCGCGAACTCGACGGGGTACCGCTGGCCGCCTCGCCGCACACCGCCGCGCTGCGGGACCTGCTCGGCTTCGAGTGTTAGGAGGGGGCCCTTCTACAACAGAAAACGATAGGAAGGGGCCCTTCCTTACACCTCAGCCGCCGACCCGGATCAGCCGGGCGGAGAGGTGCGGGGAGAGCGGGTGCCCGACCGCGGCCATCTCCTGGGCGTAGAGCAGCGCCCCCTCGACGATGCCGAAGAGCCGGTGCCCGGCGGTGACCTCCTTGGCGGTCGCGCTGCGCACCACCGCGTCGGTGGCGATCTCCACCCGGGTGCCGGTGACCTTGCCGAGGTGCAGCTCCATGATCCCGGTCGGGGTGGTGAGCAGAACCTCCAGCTCGTCGGTGCCCCGGCCGTCGGCGTCGAGTACGGCCCGCCACCAGCCCACCTCGCGACCGGCGGGCCGGACCGGCCGGCTCTGCTCGTCCAGGAGCCAGGCCCGCGACTCGTAGTAGAGGAACGGCCGCCCGTCATGGGTGATCCGGATCTCCTGGGCGTAGTCGAAGTCCTCGATGCTGGGGAACCCGCCCCGGCCCCGCCCACGCCAGAGCCCGACGTACGGCAGCAGCCCGAGCAGCGCCGGGTGCAGGTCCGGCCCCTTGCGCAGGTCGTACGTCTCCTCGTACGGGTACGGGTCGACCGGCGGCGCGTTCAGCCACGGCGGCGGCTCGATCGGGTTGTCGCTCAAACCCGGCTCACTCCTCGCACTACCAACGTCCTCTCGAAATTCTCACTGCCAGGTAGACCAGGTAACCGGCGAGCGCGCCGAAGCCCGCGACCAGCAGGCTGACGAACCCAATCTCGGTAACCATGACGGGTAGATCCTATGCTGGCGGCATGGCTCGCACCCTGGTCGTCAAGGTCACCGCCGGTTCGGATTCGCCGGAGCGCTGCGCGCAGGCGTTCACCGTGGCCGCCACGGCGGTCGCCTCCGGGGTCGACGTGTCGCTCTGGCTGACCGGTGAGTCGAGCTGGTTCGCCCTGCCCGGCCGGGCCGAGGAGTTCGAGTTGCCGCACTCCGCGCCGCTGGCCGAGCTGCTGCACGTGATCCTGAGCAGCGGCCGGGTCACGGTCTGCACCCAGTGCGCCGCCCGCCGGGAGATCGGCGAGTCCGACCTGCTGCCCGGGGTACGCATCGCCGGGGCTGCGGTCTTCGTCGAGGAGGCGATGGCGGACGGCGCCCAGGCGCTGGTCTACTAGTCGCGCTACCGCTGCACCGGTCAGCGGCCAGCGGTCAGCGGTCGCAGCCACGGCTGACGGCGACCCGGATCCGGCCCTCGCCGCTCTCCACCACCACACTGACCGGGCCGCTGCGGTAGGCGTACAGCTCGGTGGTGTCGGCGACCACGACGGCGCCGGGCGGCCGGGGCAGCGCGGCGCTCGGCGGACCCGCCGGCGTTCCCCGGCCGGCGGCGTGTGCGGTCCAGGCGGTGCCCTGTCCCGGGCAGTGCGCGGCGGCCAGCGCGACCGGGGTCGGCTCGGTCGCGCCGAGCGCGCCGAGCACCTGGAGCGGGTCGGGGTCGGCCGGCGGCAGCGGCGGGACGGCCCGGTCGTCCGGGTCGCCCGAAACCGGCCGGCAGCCGGTCCGGACGGTCAATTCGACCAGTCCGGGGCCGGCCTGACCGCCTTCGACGGCCACGAACTCGCCCGCGTCGGCGCGTAGGGTGTGCCGGCTCCCGTCGGCGCTGTGCCGGACCCCGGCCCGGTACGCCGCCGGCAGCCGGTCCGCGATCCGGTCCAGCAGCGCGGGTACGTCCGCGTCCGGCGCGTGCACCAGGACCGTCGCCTCCAGCGCGGCGCCGTCCCGGACGACGGTGAGTTCGCAGTCGTCGGGTGTCCGCCCGGCGGCGATCTCGACGGCGACGTCCGGGCCGGCCGCCGCGACGAGTTCACCGAGGGCCCGGTCCAGCACGGGTTCGGCCTGCTCGATGCTGCGCTGCTCCGGCACGGTCGGCTCGTCCCGGTAGACCGAGACGACGGTGAGCACAAGCAGCAGCACACCCCAGCCCACCAGGCCGACGAGCAGCCAGCGCCGCTGCCGAGGCGGGGTGGGCGGGTCCGGCTGACCGGGCCAGGCCGGTGCCGGGGCGTCGAGGCTCACGCAGGCCATGGTGGCACGACGCCGCCGGGACGTCGGCACCGAGCCGGCAACGCGGGTCGGGTCAGTGTCCGGGAGCCAGCCGGTAGCCGACGCCGCGTACGGTCTGCACCTGCGGACCGCCCTCGACGGCGCGCAGCTTGCGGCGCAGTCGTTTCACCGCGGAGTGCAGGATGGCGGTGTCGCCGAGGTAGGCACCGCCCCAGACCGACCCGAAGAGCCGCTCGTACGTCCACACTCCGAGGGGTGCGCTGGCCAGCCGGGCCAGGAGTTCACGTTCCAGCCGGGTCAGCGCCAGTGGCTCGCCGCGCCAGGTGACCAGGTGCCCGCCCGGGTCGACGGAGAGGTCACCGAGGCTCACCGGGCCCGGTCCGGAATCCGTCGCGTTGCCGACCATCGGAAACAGCATTGCCCGCAACTCGGACAGGTCCGAACAGATCACTACGGTGCCGAAGTCGTCGAGCCGCCGGACCACCCGTTCCCGCACGGCGACGTCCGTGGACACGCACACGACCAGCGGGACTTCTCCGTTTGCCACCTCGCTCCACTCCTCCCCCGTCGGCTGCGGGCCCTAGCCAAACGGGTTTGACCGGGCGAGTCAACAGCGACGCTAACCGATATAAGGCATCCGGCTCACTCCTGACCGAGATACGCCTAGTTACTGCCTAGATACTGGCCGACATCGGGCATTGATCACCACCCCTGGCGAGCAAGAGCATTACTCCAAGCCAATGTGGGGGGCGCTGTCTGTAAGCAAACGTCGGAGCGCGCGTGCCGGCAGCCCGGACACCCGGGGCTGGGAAGTGGCTTCCGAGACCGCTCGGGAGGCCGAACAGTGGGGGAGGAACCATGCCGCACCGATCTGGACGGAGCCGGGCTGACCGGCCAAGACGCTGGCATTTGCTGGTCGGCGCGACCGCCGTGCTGCTCGGCGTCACCGCACAGCCCGCGGTCGCCACGGCGGCCGGTCCCGAAGCGGAGGTGAGCCGGGAACTGCTCGCCGAACTCGCCGCCGAGGGCACCAGCACGTTCAACGTCTACCTGCGCGAACGCGCCGAGCTCAGCGGGGCGGCCAAGCTGGCCGACGCCGACGACCGGGCCGCCGCGGTCTACCGGACGCTCACCACCACCGCCGAGCGCAGCCAGCGCGCCCTCCGCGCCGAACTGGACGAACGCGGCACGACGTACCGGTCGTACTGGATCGCGAACATGGTGCGGGTGCAGGGCGACCGCGCCCTGCTCGACGCCATCGCGGCCCGGGACGACGTGCAGAGCATCGAACCGAGTCGTACCTACGAATTGATCAAACCTGAGCCGTTCCGGGCCAGCACCGACACCGGTACCGACGCGGTCGAGTGGAACGTCGCCAACATCGAGGCGCCCCGGGTCTGGTCCGAGTTCGACACCCGGGGCGAGGACGTGGTCGTCGCCAACATCGACAGCGGCGTGCTCTTCGACCACCCGGCGCTGCGCGACTCCTACCGAGGCAACACCGGCAGCGGTTTCGACCACAACTACAACTGGTTCGACCCCGCCGAGGTCTGCGCCAACCCGGCGCCGTGCGACAACAACGGCCACGGTACGCACACCATGGGCACCATGGTCGGCGACGACGGTGCCGGCAACCAGATCGGCGTGGCGCCCGGCGCCCGGTGGATCGCCGCCAAGGGCTGCGAGACCAACAACTGCTCCGACGCCTCACTGCTCGCCGCCGGCGAGTGGGTACTCGCCCCGACCGACCTGAACGGGCAGAACCCCCGGCCAGACCTGCGCCCGGACATCGTCAACAACTCGTGGGGCGGCGGTCGCGGCGACGAGTGGTACAAGCAGATCGTCGTTTCCTGGCGGGCCGCCGGCATCTTCCCCAGCTTCTCCGCCGGCAACGACGGACCGGGCTGCAACACCACCGAGAACCCCGGCGACTACCCCCTGACCTACGCGACCGGGTCCTACGACAGCAACAACAACGTCTCCAGCTTCTCCGGCCGGGGAACGTCCAGCATCGACGGCTCGGTCAAGCCGAACATCGCCGCGCCGGGCAGCGACATCCGGTCCAGCCTCTCCAGCGGCGGCTACGGGGTGGGCAGCGGCACCTCGATGGCGGCACCGCACGTCTCCGCCACCGTCGCGCTGGTCTGGTCGGCCGCACCCGGACTGCGCGGCAACATTCCGGCCACCGAGCGGCTGCTCGACGACACCGCCACCGACGTCGACGCGCTGGGCTGCGGCGGCACCGTCGACGACAACAACACCTTCGGCGAGGGCCGGCTCAACGCGTACCAGGCGGTCCGGGGGGCACCGCGCGGCGACTCGGGCCGGGTCACCGGCACCGTCAGCAACGCCAGCACCGGGGAGCCGGTCGCCGGTGCCGAGGTACGCAGCGGCGAGTTCAACACCACCACCGACGCGGACGGCCGGTACGCCCTGGTGCTGCCGGTCGGCACCCACGAACTGACGGTCGTCGGGTACGGCTTCAACCCCGGCACCGCCACCGTGACGGTGGCCCGGGGCGACGTGCTCACCCAGAACTTCGCCCTGGCCACTGCCCGGATGGTCACCGTCGCCGGCAAGGTCACCGACGGCTCCGGACACGGCTGGCCGCTGTACGCCAAGATCGAAATCTCCGGCCGGCCCGGCGGTCCCGTCTTCACCGACCCGGTGACCGGCGCCTTCTCCTTCACCGTCCCCGGCAGCGCCACCTACCGGCTCGACACCACGGTCGTCTACCCCGGCTACCGGCCGGTCAGCACCGAGGTGGCGGTCGGTACCGGCTCGAAGACCGTCAACATCACCGCCACCGTACTGCCGGCCTGCACCGCCGCCGGCTACACGGCCGGGGTCAGCGACCCGCTGCTGACGGAGAGCTTCGACGGCACCTCGGCCCCGGCCGGCTGGTCGGTGGTGAACCGCACCGACTCCGGCGGCTGGAGCTTCGACGACCCGGCCGGCCGGACCAACCTGACCGGCGGCACCGGCAACTTCGCGATCGTCGACAGCGACGCGCTGGGCAGCGGCAACACCCAGGACACCGATCTGGTCACCCCGGCGCTGGACCTCTCGGCGACCGGCGCGCCGCTGCTGCGGTTCAACAGCGACTGGCGGGCGGTCGGGGTCAGCGACACCGCCGACGTCGACGTCTCCACCGACGGCGGTACGACCTGGACCAACGTCTGGCACCAGACGGTCAGCCGGCGCGGCCCACGGGTCGAGGAGGTTCCGCTGGACCGGGCGGCCGGGGCGGCGAACGCCCGGGTGCGGTTCCGCTTCAACGGCACCTTCGCCTGGTGGTGGCAGGTCGACGACGTCGCGCTGGTCAACCGGACCTGCACCCCGAAGCCGGGCGGCCTGGTCGCCGGCTTCACCACCGACGCCAACACCGGCGACCCGGTCAACGGTGTCACGGTGGTCAGCGGCAACCAGCCGGCCGACCGGGGCGTGTCGGCGGCGACGCCGGACGACCCGAACATCCCGGACGGCTTCTACTGGCTCTACTCCAGCCTGACCGGGGCGCAGCCGTTCACCGCCAGCCTGTCGCCGTACCGGGGACTCAGCAAGCAGGTGACGGTGGCGCCGGACGCCACCCGGCGGGCCGACTTCGCGCTCAAGGCGGCCCGGCTGACGGTCACCCCGAAGGCGCTGGAGCTGCACCAGCCGTACGGCAGCACCCGGAACGTCACCCTGACGGTCACCAACACCGGCAACGCGCCGGCCACCGTGCAGGCGCTGGAGCGGGCGGCCCGGTTCAGCCAGCTCTCGGCGAAGGGTGCCGAGCTGGTCGAGTACAGGATGAAGGGGCTGAGCAAGAGTCGCACCGGAACCGCGTACGGGCCCGGCACCGGGACGGCGGCCGCGGCACCGCTGGTCGACGAGGCGTGGACCCGGGTGGCGAACCTCCCGGCGTCGGTCTACGACAACTCGGCGGTGACCCTGGACGGCAAGGTCTATTCGATCGGTGGCGGTGCCGACACCGGCACCGAGCGCAAGAGCTGGGTCTACGACCCGGCGACCAACGTCTGGACGGCGCTGCCGGACCTGCCGACCGCGCGGTCGAAGCCGGCGGTCGCCGCGCTGAACGGCCGGATCTACGCCATCGGCGGCTGGGGCGACGGTGACGCCCCGGTGGAGACGGTCGACATGTTCAACCCGGCGACCGGGACCTGGAGCACCCTGCCCGGGGTCTCCAACCCGGCGCCCCGGGCGGCGGCGGCGTTCGCGACCAGTGGCGGCAAGCTCTACGTCATCGGCGGCTGCGGCGACAACGAGTGCTCGGTCGACACCGCGGACGTGACGGTCTTCGACCCGCTGACCGGCAAGTTCGACACCGCCGCCGACTATCCGCAGGGCTCCTCCTGGATGTCCTGCGGCGGCATCGGCGGCCGGGTCTACTGCGCCGGTGGCGTCGGCGCGGTCGAGTTCAAGAACGGCTACGTCTACGACCCGGCGACCGACGCCTGGTCCCCGCTGCCCGACATGCCGCTCGACCTCTGGGGCTCGCAGTACGCGGCGGCCGGCGGCATGCTGGTGCTGGCCGGCGGCGCCACCGCCGCCTCGACCACGCTGACGAACCGGACGATCGGCTACGACCCGGTGGCCGGCGCCTGGGTGAACCTGCCGAACGCGCAGTTCGCCCGCTACCGGGGCGCTGGCGTATGCGGGGCGTACAAGGTCGGTGGTTCGCCGAGTTCGTTCGTCGGGTCGGCCGAGACCGAGCGGCTCGGCGGGCTGGAGGCGTGTCTGGAGGACGGCGGGGCGTCCTGGCTGAGCAGTACGCCGGCCAGCTTCACCGTGGCCGCCGGTGCGTCCCGGACCATCACGGTCAGCCTGACCGCCACCGCGGCGGCCGGGGTCGCGCAGCCCGGCACCTACACCGCCGAACTCGGCCTGGTCACCGACAGCCCCTATCCGGTACCGGTGGTCGGGGTGGAGATGAACGTCTCCCCGCCCGGCAGCTGGGGCAAGATCCAGGGCACGGTGATCGGCCGGACCTGTGGCGGCGCCGAGGTGCCGTTGGCGGCGACGGTCCGGGCCAACCTGGTCGGCGATCCGGCCACCGGCTACACCCTGTCGGCGAGCAACCGGGGCGGCTACTCCTGGTGGCTGGCGCGCGGCCGGTACGACGTCATCGTCGCCAAGGACGGCTGGGTGCCGCAGGTGCGGCGACAGCAGATCCAGGCCAGCCTGGTCAGCACGCTCGATTTCACCCTGGAGCCGGTGAACCCGTGTCCGGCCCGGCTGGGCGGGATCTGACCGGCGGCTCGGCCGGAGTGCTGATCCGGCGGTGACTGTCGAGCGGCGGGGGGCCCCCCCGCCCCCCGGGGGGGGGGGGGCCCCCCCCCGGCGGGGGGGGGCCCCCGCGGGGGGGGGG
Source organism: Plantactinospora veratri (assembly GCF_036421995.1). NCBI lineage: Bacteria > Bacillati > Actinomycetota > Actinomycetes > Micromonosporales > Micromonosporaceae > Plantactinospora > Plantactinospora veratri. The sequence goes on along the minus strand of NZ_JAZGQL010000033.1, from coordinate 51,913 downwards.
GGGGGGGGGGGGCCCCCCCGCCCCTGCCGTCGGGCGCCCGGCCGGTACCGGGTGCGGGCGATCCGTTGTGCCGGAGGCGTTGACAGTGCGGCCGTACCCGTTGGTAACCTGCCGGGCGTGATCGACGAGGCCGGATCGGTACCGCCGCAGCACGTCCTCTGTGTGCTCGGCGCGGGGCTGGACCTCGACGTCGTGGCCCGACTCGCGGCCGAGATCGGTGGCCCGGAATGCGGCCTCGACTCCGAGTACTCCCGTCCGGAGCCCGACCCGAGGATGGCCGCCTCGTTCCGCTCCTCGCTGACCGGCCGCAGTTTCACCGAGGCGGACCGGCGGGCGGTCAAGGAGCACGACACGGTGGCGTACCTGCTCTCGCCGCCCGTGACCCGGCAGACCGCGATCGAGGTCTCCCGGCGGATGCTGGCGTTGACCGCCGCGCTGCTCCGGACCGGCGCCACGGCGGTACGCAACGAGAGCAGCGGCCTGGCACACGGCCGCGACCGCTGGCTCGACCTGGCCGACCGGGCCGCCGCCGCGACCGACGATTCGACCCTGGCGGTGGTGCTGCACCGGGCCTGGGTGAAGCGGCCGATCACCGACGGCGTGGCGGTCTACAGCTGTGGCATGCACCTGCTCGGCGCCCCGGACGTCGAACTGCGCGCCGGGCAGCCGACCGGGCCGGCCGAGGTCGACGAGCAGGTACGCCTGCTCGACGCCCTGGCCCGCTACCTGCTGACCGAGCCGGCGGGCCGGCGCATCCGCGACGGTGAGGTGTTCGCGCTCGCCGCCGACGCACCGCACTGGCTGCTCGGCCGCCGCGACTGTGCCCGCTACGACCCGGACGACCTCTACCGCAACCCGTACGGCTACTGGTGCCTGACTCCCGGGTGAACACCGGCAATCACCGGCGCTGCTCCATAGGATGCGGAAATGACGACCCGTCCTCCGCTACCGCCGTTCACCCGTGAGACCGCCGCGCAGAAGGTGCGGATGGCCGAGGATGCCTGGAACGGTCGGGATCCGGAGAAGGTGGCGCAGGCGTACACCCCGGATTCCCGGTGGCGCAACCGGGCCGAGTTCCTCAACGGGCGGGACGAGATCGTCGCGTTCCTCCGGCGCAAGTGGGCCAGGGAGCTGGAGTACCGCCTGATCAAGGAACTCTGGGCCACCGAGGGGAACCGGATCGCCGTACGGTTCGCCTACGAGTTCCACGACGACTCGGGGAACTGGTTCCGGTCGTACGGGAACGAGAACTGGGAGTTCGACGAGAACGGCCTGATGCGGGTCCGGCTGGCCAGCATCAACGACCTGCCGATCGGAGAGTCTGAGCGGAAGTACCACTGGCCGCTCGGGCGCCGCCCCGACGACCATCCGGGGCTGAGCGACCTCGGTCTCTGACGACCCGCCGGGCCGGTTCGACGGGCCGGTCAGTCCTCGGTTCGTACGCCCTCCGGCGGGTCGCCGGAACCGCCCTTCTCGAAGAAGAACGACACGTCCTCGAACCGGGAGCCGACGAAGAAACAGAGGCCGAGGATCGCTCCCGCCGGCAGCACCGTACCCGGCCCGCCGGTCGAGGTGTCCAACCCGAAGAGGCCCTGCAACCGGGGAAGCACGGCGAGCAGAAGCACGTTGACCAGCACACCGGTCAACAGCCAGCGCAGTTTGACCCAGCCGCCGGTCCGCCCCGAGAGCCAGCCGGAATAACCGGAGCCGGTGCCCAGCCAGTCCAGTCCCGCGTTGACGACGTAGACCGCGACGAGCGGCACTCCCCAGCTCCAGAACCCGCCGTCGAAGTCGAGTCCGTCCATCAGCGGGGTCAGCAGCGCGAGTGCGGCCGTCGGCAGTACCGCGACGGGACTGAAGGTCAGGCTCAGCCGCCAACTTCTCCCGGCCATCCGCGTGTCCCTCCTAGCTGGAGCACGGCCATTGTCGCAGGGCCGAGCCGGAAAGTGGACTCGTGGATCAACCCGAATCGATGCGCTGGTCTGGCCACGCCCGTCGCGGTCGCTGCCGGCCCGCCGCGCCGGCCCCGGTCACCGGCATTCCGACGTACGCTGCACGTCGCAGGTGCCGGAGAGGAGGCTGAGGTGGCCGGGACGACCGGGACGACGGTCGCCGAGGTGATGGCCGAACTGGCCGCGCTCGACGACCCGAAGATGCGCGAGGTGAACGAGAAACACGGTGACGATCACGGGGTGAACCTCGGCAAGCTGCGCGCGGTCGCTAAGCGGCTGAAGACGCAGCAGGAACTCGCGCGCCAGCTCTGGCAGACCGGCGACACCGCGGCGAGGCTGCTGGCGTTGCTGATCTGCCGCCCGAAGGCGTTCGAGCGGGACGAGTTGGACGTCATGTTGCGCGAGGCGCGCACCCCCAAGGTGCACGACTGGCTGGTGAACTACGTGGTGAAGAAGAGTCCGCACTCCGAGGCTCTGCGCCTGGCCTGGTTTGCCGATCCGGACCCGGTGGTCGCGAGCGCCGGCTGGGCGCTGACCAGCGAACGCGTGGTCAAGAAGCCCGAGGGCCTCGACCTCGCCGGACTGCTCGACATCGTCGAGGCGGAGATGAAGGACGCCCCGGATCGCCTCCAGTGGGCGATGAACAACTGCCTGGCCCAGATCGGCATCGAACACCCCGAGCACCGCGCCCGCGCCCTCGCCATCGGCGAGCGCCTGGAAGTACTCAAGGATTACCCGACGCCTGCCGGCTGCACGTCTCCGTTCGCGCCCATCTGGATCAACGAAATGGTCCGCCGCCAGCACGCCAAGTAGGAAGCTGGCACTGTGGTCAGGGCTTGCGCAGCCAGGTCTTCGGATCGGTCACGAAGACACCCTTGCCCTGGTGCCGGTCGATGACACCGAGCGCCTCAAGTCGCACATTCACCAGATTGATGGTCGACGAGCTGGTGTTGTAGAGCTTGCACTGCTCGGCGATGGAGGGCAGCCTGTCCCCAGGCTTGTACCTTCCCGACCGAACGTCGGCGATGATCTCGTCGGAGATCCGGATGTAATCCGGGGTCGCTGGCATGGCACTCCTCGCGTGGCCCTCCAATCTGATCAGGCCTGAGACGCCACCTGCAACAACTCATTGGCTTCTTCCAGTTCTTCCAATAGTTGCTGCCGGGTACTCCTCGCGTGGCAGCCAGGAGCGCTCACTGTTCCAATCCTTCTTCCCGGCAGCGGCCCCGCCGCCGCCGACCACCCCGGCCAGGCCACCGAACGCCGGCAGCCACTATGCCCGGGTCGCGTACCCGCCGCTGACCGCCGGCCAGATCCGCTTCCAGCGATTCTCCGGCGTGCGTCGCGGACTCGATCCGGAGGAGGTGCGCAGCTTCCTCTACCGGGTCGCGGACGAGTTCGCCGAGGTCCGGGCCGAGCTTGCCCGGACCCGCACCGAGAACAGCCGGATCAAGAACGCCCTGCGGGACTGGCAGGCCCGTTACCGGCGGGCGAACCGGGTATGAGCCGGGAGACCACCGCCGCCGCCGACGGGCCGACGACCACCAGACCTCGCCAGCGGTACGTCGTCCATCTGACCGTCACCAGCACGGACCTGCCGGCGGCGGAGTTGCTGGCCCGTACCCTCGCCCGGTCGCTGCGTTTCCTGCCCGACCTGGTCCCCGGCGAGACGGCCGTCGCCCCGGCCGGCGATCCGGCGCTGCGGCACCCGGTCTTCTGCGACCAGCCGCTCGACGGCGGCGGGCGGTGCCCGCTGCGCGCCGGGCACGTCAACGACTGCCTGCGGATCGACCCCGACGACCGCTGACTCCCCGCGTCGAGCGCTGGGTCAATCGCCGGAGCGGCGGGGCCGTAGGCCGTTGAGGGCGGTGGCGACGACCCGATCGGCGTACTCGGGGGTGAGTGGCCCGCTGCGTTGCAGCCAGCGGTTGAGCAGCGGTCCCCAGATCAGCTCCACGGCCACGTCGAGGTCGAGGTCCTCGGCTAGTTGCCCGGCCCGCTGTGCGCTGCGCAGTCGCTGTCGCTTGGCTTCCTTCAACGGCCCGTCCAACCGTTCGGCGTAGGCGGCGGCCAGCTCGGGGTCGTGGGCGATCTCGGTGGCCAGGGCGCGCATCGGTTGCTCGTAGCGGGGATCGTTCAGCTCCTCGACCGTGGCACGCAGCACCGCTGTCAGGTCGGCCGCCAGGTCGCCGGTGTCCGGGAGTACGGGCGGCTCGCCCTCGCTGCCCTCACTGAGTACGAGGAAGGCGTCGAAGAGGACCGCGCCCTTCGAGGGCCACCAGCGGTAGATGGTCTGTTTGCCGACGCCAGCGCGGGCGGCGATGCCCTCGATGCTGAGTTTGGCGTAGCCGACCTCCTGCATGAGGTCGAACGCGGCAGTGAGGATGGCGCGTCGGGACGCCTCTCTGCGGCGGGCTGTGTTGGGCGTCATGAGATCACCATATCAAAGGCGAGACGAACCGTCTCGTCTTGACGCAGGAAGCGAGGTGGCCTACCTTCGAGAACACAACGAGACGGACCGTCTCGTCTCACAGATGCAACGAACGGAGTTCCACCCATGCGCACCCCACCTCCCACCGCCGCGCCGCGTACCTGGTTCATCACCGGCGCCAGCCGCGGTCTCGGCCGCGCCTTCGCCGTCGCCGCCCTCGACCGCGGTGACCGGGTGGTCGCCGCGGCCCGCAGCATCGCCCGGGACGCCTTCGACCAGCGGCACGGTGACCGGCTGCTGGCGCTGCCGCTCGACGTGACCGACCGGGCGGCGGTCATCGACGCCGTGGCCACCGCGGTCGAGCACTTCGGCCACCTCGACATCGTCGTCAACAACGCCGGCACCATGTCGATGGGGATGCTCGAAGAGTTCACCGAGGCCGAGGCCCGGGCCCAGTTCGAGGTCAACCTCTTCGGCGCGCTCTGGGTCAACCAGGCCGTACTGCCGCACCTGCGCGCCCGGCGTGCCGGCCACATCGTGCAGATCTCCAGCATCGCCGCGCTCGGCGGCTTCCCGAGCACCGGGATGTACAGCGCGAGCAAGTTCGCGCTGGAAGGCATGAGCGAGGCCCTGGCGATGGAGGCGGCGGCCTTCGACATCAAGGTCAGCATCGTGCAGCCGGGCGGGTACTGGACCGACCTGTACACCAGCATGGCCGCCACCACCCCGATGGCGGCCTACGCGCCGCTCCGCGCCGAGCTGGAGCGGCAGTGGGCGGAGGGCTCGATCGACAGCGATCCCCGGCTGGCCGCCGAGGCGCTGCTGAAGCTGGTCGACAGTGACGATCCGCCGCTCCGGCTGCTGCTCGGCAGCATGGTCTACGACCTGGCGTTCGACATCTCCCGCCGGAGGATGGAGACCTGGGCCGGCTGGGAGCGGGTCAGCCGTGCCGCCGAGCGCGCCGTCGCCGCGACCGAAGTTCCGCAATGACGGCCACGGCCGGAGCAGCATGCTGGGTGGCTTCGCCCGACCGTGGACGCGACGAGCCTCCCGGCGAGGACCGCCGGGAGGCGTCGTGAGCGGTACGGAGCGGAGCTACTTCGCGGTGGCCGAGGCGGGAGCCTCGCTGTGCAGGTCCTCCAGGACCGAGTCCGGCACCGGCTTGTCGAGCATTTCGCAGACGGACGCGTCGGTCGCGGCCATCGCCACCCGGTAGTAGTGGTCCCAGCGGGGGTTCGGCTCGGCGTCGAACGGCTCCGCGTTGGCGACGCTGACCACGGTACGCCGGCCGTCGACCGTCGCCAGCGCGACGCTGTGGTGCCCGAGGGTGTCGCCGCCGTGGCCCCACACCGTGCCGCACGCCGCGTCGAGCCGGATCAGCCCGAGACCGTAGCCACCCGTCATACCGAAGCCCGCCGGCAGTTCGACCGTGGTCGTCATCTGCTTGAGCTGCGCCTTCGAGAAGAGCTTGCCCTGGAGTACGGCGGAGAAGAACCGGGCGAGGTCGTCGGTGTTGGAGATGACGGCCCCGGCCGCACCGCCCCAGCCGCCGATCGGCCAGCCGGTCGTGTCCACGTAGGCCGGCTCCGGGCCGGCGAGCTTGACCCCGTAACCGTGGGCGTAGCCCGGCCCGGTCCGCACCGCGGCCGGGTTGGCGTAGTAGGTGTGCCGCAGGCCGAGCGGTCCGGCGATGCGCTGCTGCACCAGCACGGGCAGGCTCTTGCCGGTCAGCTTTTCCAGGATCATCCCGAGCAGCGTGTAGTTGGTGTTGGAGTAGGACCAGTCCTTGCCCGGCGGGAAGTTCGGCTCGTGTTTGAACGCCACGGCGAGCAGTTCCCGGTCGGTCCACACCCGCAGCGGGTCGCGCTCCAGTCCAGCCATGAAGTCGTCGTCAGCGGTGTAGCTGAACAGCCCGCTGGTGTGGTTGAGCAGCATCCGTACGGTGATGTTCCCGCCGTTCGGCACGACGCCCGGCAGGTACCGCGAGACCGGTGCGTCGAGCCGGAGCTGTCCCCGGTCCACCAGTTGCAGGACGAGTACCGCCGTGAAGGTCTTGGTGTTGCTGCCGGCCTCGAACTGGTCGCGCGGGGCCATGGGCCGCTTGGTGGCGATGTCCGCGAGCCCGGCGGCCGTACGTCCGACCCGGTGGTCCTTGCCGATCCGGGACGCGAATCCGGGTGGGCCGACCGCCATCATCCGGCGGGCGACGTCCTCCATCACGTCGTTCTTGCCGGGGTTGCCGAGGGTCGCCACCGCCGGGCGGTCGTCGGCCGCCACGGCAACGGCGGTGCCGGCACCGGTCGCGGTCAGCGCGGCCGCGGCGGCCACCATGACCGCCGTCATTCTGACCAGTCGGGATTTCCTGCCGGTGCTGTTCTGCGTCGTCGTCATGCATCGATCCTGTCGAGGATTCCCGGCCAGGTCATTGCAGCCCACTGACCAATCCCGGGATCAGGCTGCGCTACCGGCAAGGTGGTGCCAGCCCTACCTCCGGTGCGCGAAACGTCGTAACGCCCCAGCTCATGGCAATCCGCGTCGACCCGGGTAGCCGCGCCGTACTCGGAAACCTGGCCGTCGAACTCGGAAACCTGGCCTCAGCGCGGCCCGGGGCAACCGCACCGGAGTTCGGGCCGAAGTTCGTCGGCGCGGTCGTGTCGGATGGCGTGCGCCCGATCGTCCACCTGCCGCAGTTGGTCGGCGGTCAGGCTACGGGCGCTCCAGATCAACGCCGCGGCCTCGGCCGCGTCCGGGTGGACCGGCCGGCCGACTCCGGTCGGTTCGACGCCGGTCAGGTCGATGCCGGTGAGCGCGCTGAGGTCGGCTGCCGGGATGTCGAGGAACGCCGCGAACCCGGCCAGCAGTTCGGGTGTCAGCGCCTTCCTGGCACCCCCGATCAGGCCGATCGTCGACGCCGACAGCATCGGGCCGCCGCCCAGCCCGAACAGGAACTTGGCGGAACCGCTCCAGGTGAGATTGCGGTTGTGCAGCAGGCGCACCACCAGCCCACCGGCGGTGTTCGGGTACCGCTGGTGCGCGGGCACCGCAGGCGGCGACTCCGGCGGACGGGCTCGCTCCGGCCGGGGTTCCCGGGGCAGCGATCGGACGAACTGGTGCAGTTCCGGTACGGCGCGCGGCAGGTACGTCAGTGACCACGCCAGCCACCCGACGGCGCCGCCGGCCATCGCGTCCCGTGGGGCGAGGTCGTCGGGTACCTGTCGATTGGCGATGACGAAGAGGTCGCTTCGATGCAGGCCGAGGAGAGGCCCCAGCTGACGCAACAGCAACGGGTCGGGCTCGCCACCGTCGAGCACCGACGTGATCTCGGCGACGTCCACCCGTCCGGCCAACGAGCCGACGTCGATGCCACGCGGCTCGGCCAGCCGCCTCAACTGCACCCCGAACGCCGGCAGCTCCCGCACGGTCCCGACCATACAACCGCCGCCGGGAACCGGACGGCGGGCAGCGATCCCGGCCGTTACGCTCGCGGGAGCGTACGTGTCCATTACGGGGGTTACCGACATGCGCCTTGCGTTCCTGCGCGGCACGACAGCGACTCTGCTGCTGGTCAGCTCGGTCGTGCTGCCTGCCACCCGGGCCGGGGCAGCCACCGCCGGCCCGTACGTCGACATCAGTCCGCCGGCCGTCGTCGGTGCCGGACTCAATCCGACCGACCTCCCGGTGCAGGTCGTCAACACCGGCGGTACCGCCCACTTCTCGATTCGGCTGCGGCTGACCGTCACACCGGTGGCCGGCAGTGCGGTACGACCGCTCGCCTCCACGCTGGTCCTGACCCACCAGTTCGGTAGCCAGTACCGCCAGCTGAGCTACGAGACCCGTGGCGACAGCCTCGTCGCCACCACCCCGGAACTGTCCGGAGTGGATGCCGGCGGCACTGCCACGGTTCGCCTCCAGGTGTCCACCCGGCCGACCAGCTCCGCCCCGCACGTCGACGACGTGACGGTGCGGGTGACGACCGAGGCGCTGGACGACTACGGCACGACGTTCGCGACCGATCCCGAGCCGGACCGGATGACGATGGTGGAACCCCGGGCCGAGCTGACCGGTTGGCCGGACCGGCTCCCCGTCGGCGCCCCGGCCGTGGTCACGATGACGCTCACCAACACCACGCCGCTGCCGTACCCGCTGCTGAGGCCGGGCCTCGCCCTGTACCGCTCCGGCAACGAGCAGGTCATCGTCGAGCGGCTCGACGGTGGGCAGTGGACCCAGGTGTCCGGGCCGAGCAGCGGCTACTACTGGTGGTACGCCGACGGCTATCCGAGCCTCCAGCCCGGGCAGACGTACACGGCGACCCTGCGGGTCACGTTCACCGACGACTCGGCCGCCGGTGAGCAGGGCTTCGTCTACCACCTCGGGTACACGTACTTCGGCACGCCGGTCACGGTGGCGGGCCAGCCGTACACGATCGCGGCACGCGACTGATCCGACGACCCCGTCGCACGGCATTGCGCGACGAAGCCGCAGCAGCCGCCTTCGCTCTTGGGCGGATCGCCTATCGCTCTGCCTCGAAGTGCCCTTTCATCGCCGGGTAGTAGTCGTCGAAGTTCGGCGCCGGCCGGCCGTCGCGGGAGGCTACCAGCGCGTCGAGGTAGTACTCCCAGCCCGGTCCGACCTCGCCGACCTCCTCGGTACCGGTCAGGTGCTGCGTGAACCGCAGCTCGGTCACGCCCGCATTCTCGACCAGCGCCAGGTCCAGGTGCCAACTGCCGTGCTCGTCCACGGCGGAGACCACCAGCCGACGCGGCGGCTCGCACGCGTCGACGGTCAGGTCCATCCAGGGCTCGCCCTCCTCGTGCACCAACTGGACCTTGATGGTGCTTCCCGGCGCCGCGTCGCCCTGCCACGGGCCGAACCAGCGTGCCGTGCGCGCCGGATCGGTGAGGCTCGCCCAGACGTCGGCGACGGGCGCGCGGAAGGTGCGGGTCAGGACGAGGTCGTTGCCGAACAGTCGGCCGGTCGGTGTCGGGCTCATGCGGTCTCCTTCTGGGATGGGTGCCGCCCGGCGGCCGTCTGCCGCTCGCGGCGGGTGCGGTAGACCTCGGTCTCCAGTGCATCGAGGCGGTGCTGCCAGCCGGACGGGCGCATCAGCCGTCCCAGCCACCCGGTCAGCTCGTCGAGCGGCGCGGTGACCAGTGTGTAGACACGTCGACGTCCGTCGGCCGTGTCGCGCACCAGACCGGCCTCGCGCAACACCCGCAGGTGACGGCTGACCGCCGGCCGGCTGATCACGAAGCGGTCGGCGATCTGCCCGGCCGAGAGCGGTTCGTCGCGCAGCATCAGCAGGATCTCCCGCCGCACCTGATCGGCGATCGCGGCCACCACCTCGTCCACGCTCGGAAGCGTAACCCGTAGGTTACGCTTCCGGCGACATCGCGGCCTGATGTCCAACTCAAGACATGATCGGACGCACCGAGCCGTGTGTCAGGGCGTCTCCTGGCGAGCGTCGCGCTTCCGCCATTTGGACAGTGCGGGCCGGTTCTATTCGGTGCCGGTCGCGTCCGGCGCGGTGCGGGCCGGCGGCTCCGCCAGCCGCTCCAGCCTGGTCCAACCGGTCCAGCCACGCTCACGCATCAGCCCCAGCAGCCGCCGCGCCCGAGGGTCGGCCTCGACGGCGAGTGCGTGCAGGAGGTCGAACGGCAGGGTGTCGCCCAGCACCACGCCGAGATCGGCCTCGCCGGAGGCGTACGCCTGCTCGAACAGGCCGGCCATGATGTCGGCAACCTCCTCCAGACGCGACTCGTCGCCCGCCTCGGACGGGTCGCCGTCGACGATCTCCGACAGGACCCGATAGAGCTGGACCTGTCGCGGGTCGTCGAGCTGCGCGAACTTTCCGGGCATGAACTCGCGGATGCGATCGGGCCAGCGGGCCCTGAGCAGGATCCACCCGTCCCGCTCGCCCTGCACGATCCGCTCCGACACCCCCATCTCCCGCAGCCGATCGAGATAGGCGGTCACCTCCGGCGGGAGTACCAGATCGTCCCCGGCGACTAGCTGCGCGATCTGCTTACGGCTGGTCTCCAGCCGTTCGATCTCGTCGCGCAGCTGGCCGTCGATCTCCTGGACCGCCTCGGCGAAGGTCGACGCGTCGGCGTCGAGTAGCTGATCGATCTGGGCCAGCGGCACGCCGGCGTTGGCGAGGGTACGGATCTTGATGAGCGAGACCACCGCCGTCGCGCCGTACCGCCGGTAGCCCGAGGCGTCCCGTTCCGGCTCGGGCAGTAGCCCGATCTGGTGGTAGTGCCGCACCGTCCGCACCGTGACGCCCGCGTACGCCGCCAGTTGACCGATCGTCAGCATGCCCTGATCCTGCCCCGACCCCGTCGACGCCGGGTCAGGAGATCCTGCGCCGGTAGGAGATGTTGGCGAAGAGGTAGGCGACGAGGAGGATGCCGACGCACCAGGCGAGGGCGGTCCAGACCTCGGTGCCGACCGGTTGCCTGGTGAGCAGGTCGCGGATCGTGTTGACGATGGAGGTCACCGGCTGGTGCTCGGCGAAGGCGCGTACCGGGCCGGGCATGGTGTCGGTGGGCACGAACGCCGAGCTGATGAAGGGCAGGAAGATCAGCGGGTAGGAGAACGCGCTCGCGCCGTCGATGGACTTCGCGGTGAGGCCGGGAATGACGGCGAGCCAGGTCAGCGCCAGGGTGAGCAGGACGAGGATTCCGGCGACCGCGAGCCAGGCCAGCACTCCGGCACCCGAGCGGAAGCCCATCAGGAGGGCGACGCCGACGACGATCACCAGCGAGATGAGGTTGGCGAGCAGCGAGGTCAGGACGTGCGCCCAGAGCACCCCCGAGCGGGCGATCGGCATCGACTGGAATCGCTCGAAGATTCCGCCCTGCATGTCGGTGAAGAGCCGGAACGCGGTGTAGGAGATGCCGGACGCGATGGTGATGAGCAGGATGCCGGGCAGCATGTAGTTCACGTACGAGACCGCACCGGTGTCGATCGCGCCGCCGAAGACGTAGACGAAGAGCAGCATCATCGCGACCGGTGTGATCGCGGTGGTGATGATGGTGTCCAGGCTGCGGGTGACGTGCCGCATGGTCCGTCCGGTGAGGACGGCGGTGTCGGCGAGGAAATGCGTGGCCATTGTCGTCCCTTACTTCCTGCTCGACCTGGTCTTGACAGCCTGGCTGCCCCTGTCTGCCTCGCCGTCCCCGCCGCCGCCCCCGTCCCCGCCGGCATCGCCGACGACCGCGAAGAAGACGTCTTCGAGGGAGGGCTGCTTCTCGACGTACTCGACCTTGGCCGGCGGCAGTAGCTGCTTCAGCTCGGCCAGGGTGCCGTCGACGATGATCCGACCCCGGTGCAGGATCGCGATCCGGTCGGCGAGCTGCTCGGCCTCCTCCAGGTACTGGGTGGTGAGCAGCACGGTCGTGCCGCCGTTGGCGAGTTCCTTCACGGCCTGCCACACCTCGATGCGCGCCTCCGGATCCAGCCCGGTCGTCGGCTCGTCGAGGAAGATCACCGGCGGGTTCCCGATGAGGCTCATCGCGATGTCCAGCCGGCGGCGCATGCCTCCGGAGTACGTCGCCACCCGCCGGTTGCCCGCCTCGGTCAGCGAGAAGCGCCTCAGCAGCTCGTCGGCGGTCACGCCCGGGTTCTTCAGGTGCCGCAGCCGGGCGACCAGGACGAGGTTCTCCCGCCCGGTGAGGATCTGGTCGACCGCCGTGAACTGGCCGGTGAGGCTGATCGACTCGCGTACCCCGGCGGCCTGGTTCGCGACGTCGAAACCGTTGACCCGGGCGGTGCCCGCGTCGGCCCGAAGCAGCGTGGAGAGGATCCTCACCAGGGTCGTCTTGCCGGCCCCGTTCGAGCCGAGCAGGGCGAAGATGCTGCCCCGGGCCACGTCGAGATCCACGCCACGCAGCACCCGCAGTTCCTTGTACGACTTCGTCAGGCCCTGCACGTGGATCGCAGGCTCCTGGAGCCGATTGGTTGTTGCCGGCAATTCCATGACAGGCAGCATGGCGGGTTGACGTAGCGTCAGGGTCAAGTCCTCCCGCCACCGATCACACCTGGTCGGGCAGACCCCGCCAGGAGAGCCGGGGTTCGTCGCCCAGCGTCGACTGGTAGTCGACCGCCGTCGTCTCCCGGCCCCACTGCGGCATCCCGGCCGGCAGGTCCTGCGGGTCGAGGACCACCTCGACCAGGGTCGGCCGATCCGGTACGCCGCCCAGCTCGGCCAGTACCCGGGCCAGCTCGCCCTCGGTGCTGACCAGGTGCGAGTCGACCGTGACCTGCCGGGTGAAGACGGCCGGCAGGTCGGCGTACCGCCAGTTGTCGATGTCGTTGTAGGGCTGGCGCCGCCCGTCGACGGCCCGTTCCACGGTGTAGCCGGCGTTGTTCAGCACGAGGATGACCGGTCGCTGACCGGTGGCGATCATCCGGCTGATCTCCTGCGCGGTCAGTTGCAGCGAACCGTCGCCGGTGATCAGCACCACCCGCCGCTGCGGTGCCGCCGTCGCCGCGCCGAACGCGGCCGGTACGGCGTACCCGATCGCTCCCCACAGCGGCGCCTGTACGCAGACCGCGCGCCTCGGCAGCCGGATCGAGGCGACCCCGAACGACGGGGTACCGGTCTCCGGTACCACGATGTCGCCCTCGGCGAGCATCGCCGCGACCGCCGGCCAGAGCCGGGCCTGGGTGATCGGCGCGTTGCTGGCCGGGTCGAGCCGCGCTGCCGCCGGCCGGCCCGGATCGGGTGCGGTCGCCCAGTCGACCGCGCGGACCGGTCCGAGGGTGTGCAGCCGGGCCAGCGCGGCGGCCGGGGCGACCGGTTCGAAGAGCCGCCCGCCGACCGAACTCGCCCGCCGACCGATCGAGATGATCCTGGCCGGGTCGAGGTCGGCGGTGAAGAGGCCGTCCCAGTCGAAGAACTTGGTACCGACGCAGACCAGCACGTCGGCCTCCTCGACGATCCGCCGCACCGGTTCGGCGCTGTCCCCGCCGTTGTAGACGCCGACGTAGTTCGGGCTGGTCTCGTCGAGCAGCCCCCGGCCGAGCCCCTGGGTCGCGGCCGGCCAGTGCCGTTCGGCCAGCAGCGCCGCGATCTCGGCGCCGAGGCCGTACCGGAGGGCGAGATTGCCGACCAGCAGGGCCGGGCAGGTGGCACCGTTGAGCAGTCGCTGGGCGGCGGCGTCGAACGCGTCGAGCTGCTCGCGGGCGACCTCCGGTGCCGGCCGGTCGAACCGCCGGGGTGGCTTCGGGACCGGCTGCCGGGCGACGTCGCCGGGCAGCCGGAGGTAGACCGGGCGTTGCTGGATCCAGCATTCCCGCAACACCCGGTCGATCTCGACGGTGGCGTTGCCGGCGCTCAGGGTGGCCTGGGCGACCGTCACCTCCCGGGCGACCCGGACCCACCGGTCGAAGTCACCGTCGCCGAGGGAGTGGTGCATGGCGGTCCGGCGGTCCATGATCTCCGTGGTCGGGCCGCCGACGATCGAGACGATCGGCACCGACTCGGCCATCGCGCCGGCCAGGCCGTTGACCACCGACAGCTCGCCGGGGCCGAAGGTGGTGACGATCGCGGAGATGCCGGCGAGCCGGGCGTACCCGTCGGCGGCGTACGCCGCGTTGACCTCGTTGCAGCTACCGATCCACTCGATGTCCGGGAACGCCTCGACCTGGTCGAGGAACTCCATGTTGTAGTCGCCGGGCAGCCCGAAGATGTGCCGTACGCCGAGGTCGTGCAGCCGGCAGAGCAGGTACTCGCCGACGGTGGTGGTCTCGGCCGAGTTCTGCGGCATGACGTCCCCCATCGACCGTTTCAGCCCGTTTCCGCCACCCGTGCGGGTTCCCGTTCCCGCCCGTCGCACACGTCCGGCACGCCGCTCCGGCACGCACCCGTCCAGCTCCGCCGGGCCGCCACGGCCCGGGCGGCCGGCTGCGGGTCAGGCCGGGTCGGCCCGGGTCAGGCCGGGTCAGGCTCCCCGGCTACGGCGGACCGCGCGCTCGACCGTGGCCTTCAGCGCCCGCCGGGGTACCGGGCCCAGGTCGTCGACGACGTCGATCAGCAGGGCGAGCTGTTCGAGAGCGACGAACGCCCGGCTGGCCCCCGCCGGGTCCACTCCCTCGTAGAGTTCGAGGCCGACGAATGCCCCGGAGATCGCCCGGGCCAGCCCGCCGACGTCGGCGATCTCCGCGAAGGGGGAATTCACCAGTAGCCGGCGGAGCACCGACTCGATCTCGTCGACCCAGAGCTTCAGCGCGGCGGCGACCGACTCGGCGAGCCGCCGGTCGGTCTGGGCGCCGGCCAGGAGTTGCGCGAGCACCGAGACGTGTCCGAGTTCCTTCTCCTGCTCGTGCAGCGCCCGGCCGACGTCGAGCAGTTCGCGCAGCGTGCGTACCTCGGCGAACCGGGCGGAGTAGGTCGCGACCCGATCGGCGGTGTTGGCCGTACACGCCGCCGCCAGCAGTTCGTCCACGCTGCCGAAGTGGTAGAAGACCAGCGCCTGGTTCACCCCGGCGGCGCTGGCGATGGTCCGGGCGGATATCCCGGCGATGCCGTGCGTGCCGATGGCGGCGAGGGTCCCGTGGAGGAGTCGCTGCTTGGTGTCGGACATTCCTCTCCTCGCGGGCGGGTCAGATGTGGCGGTGCGATCATCGCATCGGTCACCAACTGCGCCAGCCAGGCCACTCCCGGCAACCGCAGCAACCAGCCCAGATAGGCCCAGCCCAGGGTGACGTGGTCCAGTGCGCGGGCGACGGCGGCCACCCCCCGTTCCTGGTACCCGTCGCCGTCGGCATAACCGGCACGGCGCAGCGGGCGGTCGTGCTCCGCCGCCGGTCGGAGGAGGAGTCGGCGCGGAGCGCACCGGTCCAGGAAGGCGCCGACGGCCGCGCAGGGTCCGCAGTCGCCGTCGAGCCAGAGCCGCGCGGTCGGCCCGTCCGACGGGTACGGCCGCCACCGGGGCCACCAGTCACGGACCTGGGCCCGGTAACGGCGCCAGTCCGGACCGTACCGGTCGTCGAGGTCGCGCCGCTCGTGCGGGCCGGCCACGCCGGCACCGAAGGCCACCCCGGCCAGCGCGGCGACGGCGAGCCAACCGCTGCCGGTCGCCACTGCCAGCAGCAGGAGCAGCCCAACGACGCTGACCTGCATCGGGTTGCCGACATAGCCGTACGGACCGGTGGTGACCAGCCGGCGCGGCGGGTCCCAGGGGTACGGCGTGCCACCGCCCCGGACCGCGAACTCGCGTACCGCCGCCAGTGCCGGTACGGCCAGCAGCAGGCCGAGCTGGGCCAGTACGAACAGCGAGGTCGCCGGTAACCGGAGGAGCCGGTCCCACGAGCCGTCGCCGAACTCGAACACCACGGTCGGCAGCAGCCACAGCACCAGCGCGGTGAAGACGACCAGTTGCAGCAGTACCCGGGCGGGCAACCGGCGGCGGTCGGCGCTCCACCGGCCGAGCAACTGGGCGGGCAGCGCCACGCAGAGCAGGCCGACGGCCTCGCCGACCAGCCAGGACGGTCCGAGGTGGACCAGCGGGCGCAGTTGCGGCATCGCGACCGCGTCGAGCCAGCAGAGCAGGCCGAGCGCCACCGGCAGCGGCAGCACGCCGCGCAGCAGCACCGGTATCGGCCCCCAGAGCAGGGCCCAGCCGAGCCAGAGGTCGACCGGCATGCCCCGGAACGTGCCGTCGACCGGGGCGAAGGCGTACCACCCGGTGGGGCGGGCCAGTTCGGTCAGGGCCGCGATCCCGACGGCCGCCGCGACGAAGGCGAGCAGCGCGGCGAACCGGGCCTCGCGGCCGCGCTCCAGCCGGGCCGCGCCGAGGGTCAGCGCCACGGGTACCAGCAGGCAGAGGTAGCGGACCGTCGTCAGGTTCATCCCAGCACCGCCGTCGTCGCCGGAGCCAGTGCCGTCGACGCTGCCGCCGAGGGTGCCGCTGCCGGTGTCGTCATCGCAGGTCGAGCATGTCGAGCAGGTGGCCGGTGCCCTCGTGCACCAGCGCGTCCTGGAGGGGCCCGAAGTACCAGGAGGGGTCGAGGCCCCGCCGGTAGGCGGCGGTGACCCGTACCTCGGTGTGTCCGGCGTCGACCGCACGCCAGTGCAGGTCGGCCCGCTCCCAGGTCAACCACCGGGCGGTGATCGAGGTGTCCTCGACGAACCGGAAGCCGATCCGGTCCGGCGCCACCGAGTCGACCTCGGCCAGGAGGTGGCCGCCGGGACCGTGTGCCGTGCCGTGGTATCCGAACGCCCACCGGTCGCCGACCTCCAGCCCGGTCCCGCCGACGTGCTGGGGTACGGGTACGCCGAGCAGCCGCAGCGGAACGGACCGGACCGGGGTGGGTCGTGGGCCGGCGGCCAACCGGCCGGCGAGTTCACCGGCCGGGACCGGGACCGTCCGGACCACCTCGACCGACTGGTCCGGCGCGATCCGCAACCCGTCGACGCTGCCCTCGACCCCGCCGAGCAGCAGCAACGGCAACACCAGCGCCCCGTAGGCGCGCGAGGACGACTCGCGGAGCCAGCGGATCAGTGCGGTGCTGCCGTGCACGACCGCGTACACCAGCGGGGCGGCGAGCACCACGCAGATGGCGCCCTCGTGCAGGGCCACCGCGGCCAGCAGCAACACGATGGTGGTGACCACGAAGACCCGGCCGTGGGTGGTCCGCGGCGGCATGAGTGCCAGCGCCGCGGCGAGCAGCACCGGCAGCCCGACGAAGAGCATGGCGCTGTCGGCCCGCCCGGTCCGCACGGTGAGCACGAAGGCGATCGCGCCGCCTCCGGCGATCAGTCCGGCCAGGATCCAGTTCGCGCCGCTCCGCCGACCTGGCGGTCGCTCCGGCTCGTCCATCTCGACACCCCCGTCAGACAGGTTGAGCAATCGCTCAAAAGTCAGGATAGGCGAGTTTGAGCGATCGCTCAATCGGCAGCCGTGCCGCTGGCTCCACCACCGGCTGGCCCGGACACCCCGAAACGCCGGAGTCCCGCCGATCGGAGGCGATCGGCGGGACTCCGGCGTGGAATCTGGCGGCGGATCAGGCGACCGTGACGGCCACCTCGTTGACCCCCCGGCCGGCGGTGACCGAGAGGTCGCCGTTGCCGTGCCGGGAGAGCGCCCGCAGCGTCCAGGTGCCCGGCGCGGCGAAGAACCGGAACTGCCCGGCCGGCGAGGTGACCACCTCGGCGGTGAACTCACCGGTCGAGTCGAGCAGCCGGACGTACGCCCCGGGAACCGCCTCGCCGCTTTCGGCGCTGACGATCCCGGTGATGACGGTTTCCTTCTCCAGGTCCAGGCCCGCCGGCAGCGGAGCCGCCTGGTCGGGTGCCGCGCAACCGGCGGCGATCGGAGCGGTCATGGTGCTCACGCCTCCCCCGGCTCGTCGCCGAGCGCCACCGGCACGCCGACCAGCGAGCCGTACTCGGTCCAGGATCCGTCGTAGTTCTTCACGTTCTGGTGCCCGAGCAGCTCCTTGAGCACGAACCAGGTGTGCGAGGAGCGCTCGCCGATCCGGCAGTAGGCGATGGTGTCCTTGCTGCCGTCCAGCCCCGCCTCGCCGTAGATCCGGCGCAGCTCGTCGTCGGACTTGAAGGTGCCGTCCTCGTTGGCCGCCTTCGACCACGGCACGCTGAGCGCGGTCGGGATGTGCCCACCCCGCTGCGCCTGCTCCTGCGGCAGGTGCGCCGGGGCGAGCAGGCGGCCGGCGTACTCGTCGGGGGAGCGGACGTCGACCAGGTTCTTGACGCCGATCGCGGCGACCGTCTCGTCGCGGAAGGCCCGGATCGACAGGTCCGGCTCCTGCGCGACGTACTGCGTCGCGGGGCGGGAGACCTGGTCGGTGACGAGCGGGCGGGCGTCCAGCTCCCACTTCTTGCGGCCGCCGTCGAGCAGCTTCACGTCGCGGTGGCCGTAGAGCTTGAAGTACCAGTACGCGTAGGCGGCGAACCAGTTGTTGTTGCCGCCGTAGAGCACCACGGTGTCGTCGTTGGAGATGCCGCGCTCGGAGAGCAGCGCCTCGAACTGCTCCTTGTTGACGAAGTCCCGGCGCACCGGGTCCTGGAGGTCGGTCTTCCAGTCGAGCTTGATCGCACCGGCGATGTGCCCACCGTCGTACGCGGTGGTGTCCTCGTCGACCTCGACGAAGACCACGCCGGGAGCGTCGAGGTTCTTCTCGGCCCAGTCGGCCGAGACGAGTGCGGTGTCGCGACTCATCAGATCACTCCTTGGTGAGGATTGTGTGTGAGCCTGCGCGTGGAGGTCGACCGATGTTGTTGTCGCATGTCACGCGCGGGACCCATTGATAGGACGGATCACGGGTACGTGCGACGGCGCCGCTGCCGGGCGTGAGGAAAGGACTCAGAGGGTACGCAGAACAGCCCCGCCGTCAGATGACGGGGCGACACAGGCAGGTGGCCACGCGGCACAGGTCGACCGCGCGCCGTTTGGTGAGGAGCGTCCCCATGACCACGGAGCCTATCAGCGCTACCGACTCGTCACCCAGGACCAACCACGATCCGGGATCGACACCGGGCCGGGTACGACCACTCTGATCAGCTGACCTCGCTCAGCGCAACATCGCGGGCGCTGGCGGTCACTGCCAGTCCGTTCGGCAGTGGCCGCACCTCGTGCACCTCCAGCGCGAACGGCAGCGGCGGCAGCGGCACCCGGACCGAGAGCTGCCGGGCGAAGTTGCTGACGAAGGTCTTGATCAACGGGTTGTTCGGCAGGTCGGCCGAGGTGAGCTGGTCGAAGCCGATCACGATCTCGCCGCCGTCGACGGTCAGGTTCGCGATGCCCTGCACGGTCAGCTCCTGGTTGATGATCGGCACCTGGAGCGGTGCGGTCACGCCGAGCTTGCCGTCCTGCTCCCGCAGTTGCACTCCCGGCCGGTTGATCAGCGCCACCACGCTGTCGTAGGTCACCGTGCCGGTGCCCTGGACCGTCTTGGCGGTGACCTCGCCCTGGCCGGAGCGGAGCGTGTCGAGGGAGGCGGTCACGTCCCGCGCGTCGACGGTCAGCTCCGGCACCTTCACCGTCGCGTTGCTGCCCTCCACCGGCCCCTGTACGTCCCGGAGCAGGACCTTGACGGAGTCGTACCGGCCGTTCAGCACCTGGGTGAGGAACGGGAAGCCGCCGACCGTCACCTCGGGCGCGGCGGACTGCACGTTCTTCCGGGATATCTCCCGGTCGATCTGGTCCGCGACGACCCGCTCGGCGACACCGGCGGCGACCCGGTCGGCCACCACCAGCAGCGCGGCCAGCACCAGGAGCAGGATCAGCAGGATGACGAGCGCCCGACGCCCCCTGCGCCGACGGGGCCGTTCCTCGTACGTCCCGCCGTCTGCCGGATAGCTGTCCGCCACGCCGTCCCCCTGATCCGGTGCCGTCGCACCCATCTACCACCGTCGCCGGGACCACTATCTACCCGACCGGCCACATCTCCAACCGTCGAGGTACACCGCCGTACCGGGGGTCGGGAAGCGCCTCGCCCGCCGCCGGGGACGGCCCTGGTCAGAGGAAGAAGACGCTCATCGCGTACGCGGCAGGTGCGGCCAGCGCGAAGCCGCCGAGCGGGCCCTGCATGTGCCGGGCGACCCACATCGTCGGCGGTTCCCCGGCCATCAACCGGCCCGCCTCGGCGTAGCCCACCCCGAGGTCGGCCAGCACCGCCGCGGCGGCGGCGACCAGTCCGACCAGGGCACCACTGGTCGGGGTGAACGCGACCAGGTAGCTGCCGAGGATGCCGGCGGCGAGGGTGCCGAGCATCGCCCCGATCACCACACCGGCGGCACCGCGCGGCACCTGCGGGGCCAGGCGCGGCCAGGGCAGCACCGCGTCGGTCACCCGGGCGACGGTCAGCGCCACCGCGGCAGCGGTCAGGCAGACGAGGATCGCCTGGGTACCCTTCGGGATCCGGCTGAGCACGATCAGCGTGCCGAAGGCGACCACGCCGACCACGATGAAGAGGGTGGCGCCGAGCGACTCGGTCACCCGGGCCCGGTCGGCCCGGCGGACGAGTTGCCCGAGCACCCCGACGAGGAAGCCGCCCGCGGCCATGTACCCGAGGGGGGCGAGCGCGGCGATCTGCGGCAGCACCGCGGCGGCGTCGGCGGCCGCCGCGACCGCCACCGCGACGCCGCCGACCAGCAGCAGGGCCGGCGGGCGCATCGCCATGGTCCAGGCCAGGACGAAGAGCAGCTGCACCCCGAAGACGACCACGGCGAACGGCAGCCGGGCACCCGGACCGGCCGTCTGGGCCCCGAAGATCAGGCCGATGCCGAGCAGTCCGGCGAAGCCGGCGATCGCCACCGACAGCAGCCGGCGGATCGGTACCGGCGGCAGCTCCTCGTCGGCGTCGAGGTCCTCGGGGTCCGCCTCGCCGTCCGGTGGTCGCGGGGCGTCGGCCGGGCGCGGACCGTCGAAGGGGGTGCGGGGGTCCGGGCCGGCGGGGCGGCCGCGCGGGTCCGGGGCGCGGTGCGGGCCGGCCGGGCCGGGGCGGTTCTCCGGCCACGAGTCGCGGCCTGTCTCCGGTGGCGTCGAGGGGTACACGCCCCGATCGTGCCAGACCGACCGCCCGACGCGCCGGGCCCGGCTTCCCCGAACCGGTGGCACGATCGGAAACCTGCCTGTAATGACCGATCCCACAACCCATGAACCGAACGTGTGAGAGCGTCCGGCGGAAGTTCCGATAAGGTTGAGCCTTACCTACCCGTCAGTGACGCCGGGACGACCCCAGTCTCCAGCGGTCCCGGATCCCCCCGGCCGAGTGCCGCTGGCCACCGCGCGGCGCCCCTGGTGCCGCCGGGACGGAGGTGATGTGTGGAGATCCTGCTGCTGGTGACCGCGCGCGCAGGCGAACCGTCCGTTGTGCTGCCGGCTCTCGACCTGCTCCCCCACTCGGTGCGTACCGCCCCGCGCGATGTCCGCACCCTCGTCTCCGGGCCCAGCCCGGACGCCGTGCTCGTCGACGCCCGCTCCGAGCTGAGCGAGGCCCGGGCCACCTGCCGGATGCTGCACGCCACGGGGCTCGGCGTGCCGCTGGTCGCGGTGGTGACCGAGGCCGGTCTGATCGCCCTGAACGCGGACTGGGGCGTCGACGACGTGATCCTGGCCAGTGCCGGTCCGGCCGAGGTGGAGGCCCGGCTGCGGCTGGCGGTCGGCCGGCTCAGCAACGCGACCGCGGCGGCCGGCGGGCTGATCCGGGCCGGCGAGCTGACCATCGACCCCGACACCTACGCCGCCAAGCTCAAGGGCCGGCCGCTCGACCTGACCTACAAGGAGTTCGAGCTGCTGAAGTTCCTCGCCCAGCACCCGGGCCGGGTCTTCACCCGCGACCAGTTGCTCCGCGAGGTCTGGGGCTACGACTACTTCGGCGGTACCCGCACCGTCGACGTGCACGTACGCCGCCTGCGGGCCAAGCTCGGCTCGGAGTACGAGTCGATGATCGGCACCGTCCGGCAGGTGGGCTACAAGTTCGTCACCCCGCCGTCCCGCCCGCTGCCCGAGTCGGAGAGCGTGCCGCTGCCCGTCTGAACCGATCCCGACGACGTCCAAGTTCGACCAGGAAGGCCATCCGGCACGGCCGGGTGGCCTTCTGGCGTACCGGCGTGAGGAGAGTTCACAGCAGATGCGAGAAACCATAATGATTCGGGCAATACGTACGTAGCCTTTGACCGGGAGCGTCCGGAGGAGGCAGAGGTGGCACCAGCGGTTTCCACGGTGGGTTTCAGGACGGGACGGGCCTATGTCCCCGGGGTGGACCGCTGATGCCGACCATGTCCCGTACCCGGATGCTCACGATCGCGACGCTGGTCGCCGTCACCGTGCTCGGCGGCGCGTACGCCCTCGGCCACACCCTCGGCCGGCCCGGCGGACCACTGGCCGCCCGGCCGGAGAGCCGGGCCCAGCACCAGGCAGACGGGCCGACCGACCAGCACTCCGCAGACCGGGCCGGCGGGCCCGCCGAGGGACGGGCCGACCCGGGGCAGCCCGGCGGGCCGGCGGATCCGGCGCTGCCGGCCCCGCCCGCCACCGTCCCGCCCAGCGGCGGTCCGCAACCCGCCGATCCGGACCGGACCCGGGGCCACGAGCCGCCGAGGCTGCCACCCGAGCAGGACGGGCCGCAGGGTGCCCGGATCAGCACCGGCGCCAGCTACGTGGCGCTGACCTTCGACGACGGCCCCGACCCCCGGTACACCCCACAGATCCTGGCGGCGCTCGCCGAATACCACGTCAAGGCCACCTTCTGCCTGGTCGGCGAGAACGCCCAGGCGCATCCGGAACTGGTCCGGGCGATCGTGGCGGAGGGACACACCCTCTGCAACCACTCCTGGCGGCACGACGTCAAGCTGGGCAGCCGACCCAGCGCCAGCATCCGGGCCGACCTGGTCCGCACCAACGAGGCGATCCGGGCCGCCGTACCCGACGCGCGGATCGGCTATTTCCGGCAGCCCGGCGGGGCCTGGACGGCGTCCGTGGTCGCGGTGGCCCGGCAGTTGGAGATGACCTCGCTGCACTGGGCGGTGGACCCGCAGGACTGGACCCGCCCCGGCGCCGGTGCCATCGCGGCGCGGGTGAGTGCCGGCGTCGGCCCCGGGGCGATCGTGCTGCTGCACGACGCCGGTGGCAACCGGCAGGGCACCCTGGTCGCGCTCCACTGGCTGCTGCCCGACCTCGCCCGGAAATACGCCCTGGCGGCGCTGCCCAGCGGCCCCCCGCCGGCCGGCACGCCGCCGGCCGGCACGCCCTCGGCCGGACAACCCGCGGCCGGACAGCCCTCGGCCGGTACGCCGCCGCAGGGCCGGCCGGGCGGTGCGGCGGCCCCGGCTGGACAACCCGCCGCCGGTACCCCAGCGGCCGGGCAGCCGGTGTGGTCCTGATCCTCCGGCCGGTGGTCACACCGCAGCGGGAGCTACGGTGACAAGATGACCATGGAGCACGCGGCGGACCCTCGGGTGGCCAGGCTCGACCGGCTCGCAACGGACGATGTCGAGGCGATACTCGCACTGGCCGGCGCCGCCGGTGCCGCCGACGGCGCCGACCCGCTCTCCGAACACGTCACGCTGCGGCTCCGGCGGGCCGCCGGGGAGGACACCGCCACCCACCTCGTCGCCCGCGAACCCGCCGGTACGGTGGTCGGCTACGCGCACCTGGAGGCGCCGGACGGGGCGGCCGAGGTCGCCGCCGAACTCGTCGTACACCCGATGTGGCGTCGGCAGGGGCTCGGCCGGAGGCTGGTCTCGACGGCGCTGGCGGGCGTACCCGAAACCGGCGCGCTACTGGTCTGGGCGCACAGCGACCACCCGTCGGCCGCCGCGCTCGCCCTCGACCTGGGACTGCACCGCTCCCGGGTGCTCTGGCAACTGCGCCGCTCGCTGCGGGACCCGCTGCCCGAGCCGCAACTGCCGGACGGGGTCTCGGTGCGCGCCTTCCGGCCCGGCACCGACGACGAGGCGTGGCTGGCGGTCAACCGGCGGGCCTTCGCCAGCCATCCCGAGCAGGGCCGCTGGGACCTGGCCGAGCTGCGGCTGCGCCTCGCCGAGCCGTGGTTCGACCCGGCCGGCTTCCTGCTCGCCGTCGAGGAGTCGTCGGGACGGCTGCTCGGCTTCCACTGGACGAAGGTGCACGACCGGGCGAAGGTGCACGGCGCGACGGCGCCGCCCGACCAGCCGGCGGGCGGCGCGCCGATCGGCGAGGTGTACGTGCTCGGCGTCGACCCGGATAGCCACGGACTCGGGCTGGGTCGGGCGCTCACCCTGACCGGCCTGCACCACCTGCGTGACCGTGGGTTGACCCGGGTGATGCTCTACGTCGACGAGTCCAACACCGGGGCGATGGCGCTCTACACCCGGCTCGGCTTCGCGAACTGGCTGCGGCACGTGCGGTACCGCTCGTCACCGCCGTCGGCGCAGACCCCGGCCTGACCGGGCCGTACGGAGCATCCGGCACCCTCCGTCCGGTCGGCCCGGGTGGTGGCGAACCGCACTAACGGCCCTACATGTCGCACCGGTCCCACGGTTCACGGAACGGACATCTCGCCCTCAGGATCCGGCCACCCAGCCGGCTCCCCCTGTTCACCCTGCGTTCACTCACGACCGGCGAACCGGCTACCTGGCGCTCCTAACTTCCCTACTAGCCGACCACCAGTCGGCTCCCGGGGCGCGCCTCGGGCTTGCTTCGTACAAGGTGAAGGGAACCTTTCAGGTGAAGCTCCAGCGGCACGGCACCATTGCCTGCCTCGCTCTGGCCACGGCACTGGCAGTCAGCGCGTGCGGCTCGGACAATAACGAGCCCACCGAGGCATCGGCCTCCGGGTCCTCCGCGGCGGCCGACTGCGCCACGGGCACGATCAACGCCCAGGGTTCGTCGGCACAGAAGAACGCGGTCGACGAGTGGCGCAAGGCGTACCAGCAGAAGTGCACCGGCTCGACCATCAACTACGAGCCGAGCGGTTCCGGTGCGGGCATCCAGGCCTTCATCGCCGGTACCGCGGACTTCGCCGGCTCGGACTCGGCACTCAAGGAGGACGAGCAGCCGAAGGCCGACGCCAAGTGCCCCGACGGCAAGGCCATCCACCTGCCGATGGTGATCGGCCCGGTCGCGGTCGTCTACAACGTCAACGGGCTGGACAACCTCCAGCTCAAGCCGGCCACCCTCGCCAAGATCTTCGCGGGCAAGGTCACCAAGTGGGACGACGCCGCGATCAAGGCCGACAACCCGGGCGCGACCCTGCCGTCGACCACGATCCAGACCGTGCACCGCTCGGACGAGTCGGGCACCACCGACAACTTCACCGACTTCCTGGCCAAGACCGCCGAGGCGGACTGGACCTTCGGCAAGGGCAAGGCGTGGAAGGCGCCGGGCGGCACCGGTGCGGCCAAGTCGGATGGCGTGGCCAGCGCGGTCAAGCAGGCCGACGGCAGCATCAGCTACGTCGAGATGTCGTACGCCGAGAACGGCGGCCTGAAGATGGCCAAGATCGGCAACGGGGCCGGCGAGTTCGCCGAGCTGACCGCCGAGTCGGCCGGTAAGACCATCGCCGGTGCCGAGGTGGTGGGCCAGGGCGACGACCTCAAGATGAAGATCGACTTCAACACCAAGGAGTCCGGGGCGTACCCGATCGTCCTGGTGACCTACGAGATCGTCTGCTCCAAGGGCCTCGCCGCGGACAAGCTGGCGCTGGTCAAGGGCTTCCTCAGCTACGCCGCCAGCACCGAGGGGCAGGCCGACCTGACCGAGCTGGGCTACGCCCCGCTGCCGGAGTCGGTCCGCAGCAAGGTCGAGGCGTCGGTCAAGGCTCTCGCCTGATCCACCGATAGATCATCCTCATAACTTCGTCAACGGAGCGAGCGAGCAGATGGGCGACACCCCAGACCGCTCGGCCAACGCCGGCACCGGCGGACCCGCTGTGACCATCGGTCACCCCGGGTCCGCCGGTGCCGCGCTGTCGGTCGACGCACCAGTGACACCCGCAGGCCGCGCTCCGGACGGAGCCGGCTGGCGCGGCGGCGACGGCACCGGCCTGGGTGGCGGCGGCGCGCTGCCCCGGCGGCGGGCCTTCGGCGCCGAGCGCCTCTTCCACGGCTTCACCATGGCCGCCGGGACGATGGTGCTGGTCATCATCGTGGCGATCGCGATCTTCCTGATCGCCAAGGCCGTACCGGCGCTCAACGCCAACACCGTCAACTTCCTCACCTTCGAGGGCTGGTTCCCCAACGAGGCGCAGCCGAGGTTCGGCATCGGGGCGCTGGCCTTCGGCACCGTACTCACCTCGGTGCTGGCGCTGCTGCTGGCCGTACCGGTGGCGCTGGGCATCGCGCTCTACCTGTCGCACTACGCGCCCCGGCGGCTCGGCACCGCGCTGGGCTTCCTGGTCGACCTGCTGGCCGCGGTGCCGAGCGTGGTCTTCGGGCTCTGGGGGCGGGACTTCTTCTACAGCCCGGTCCAGGAGTTCTCGGTCTGGCTGAACAGGTACTTCGGCTGGATCCCGATCTTCGGCGGCGAGGGGCCGTTCGGCCGGTCGATCCTGCTCGGCTCGCTGGTACTGGCCATCATGGTGCTGCCGATCATCACCTCGCTCTCCCGCGAGGTGTTCCGGCAGACCCCGACC
Source organism: Plantactinospora veratri (assembly GCF_036421995.1). Taxonomy (NCBI): domain Bacteria; kingdom Bacillati; phylum Actinomycetota; class Actinomycetes; order Micromonosporales; family Micromonosporaceae; genus Plantactinospora; species Plantactinospora veratri. Next base: position 25,450 of record NZ_JAZGQL010000033.1, on the reverse strand, counting down.
GCCAACGAGGAGGCCGCGCTCGCGCTCGGCGCCACCAAGTGGGAGATGATCCGCACGGCGGTGCTGCCGTACGGCCGCCCGGGCGTCATCGGCGCCACCATGCTCGGCCTGGGCCGGGCGCTCGGCGAGACCATCGCGCTGGCGATGACCCTCGGCATCGTCTCGAACATCTCGTTCAACATCATCGAAAACGGTGGCAACACCGTGGCCGCCAACATCGCCAACGCGTTCGGCGAGGCCAACGACGTCGGCCGGGGCGCGCTGATCGCCTCCGGCCTGGTGCTCTTCTCGATCACGCTGATCGTCAACATCACCGCGCGGGCGATCATCTACCGGCGCCGGGAGTTCACGGAGTCCGCCGCATGACGACAACACTGACGCCGGCACCCCCCTCGGCCGCGCCGGGGCAGAGCCCGCAACTGCGTACCCGGAAACTGCCGGTGGCGGCGAGCCTCGGCATCGCGGTGGCCGCCGTGGTGGTCTCCGCCGCACTGGTCTACGGCGCCGGGATCGGCGGCGCCGCCCTGGTCGTCGCGCTCGCGGTGGTCTTCTACCTGGTCGGTCTCTTCGCCGCCAGCAACGCGGTGGAGGGGCGGCGGCAGGCGCGCAACCGCACCTGGAGCGCGCTGATCCACTCCGCCTTCGTACTCGCCCTGCTGCCGCTGGCCTCGGTCACCTGGACGCTGGTCAGCAAGGGCGTCGAGCGGCTGGACGGCAACTTCTTCGGCACCTCGATGAACAACATCGGGGCCCGGGACCCGAACGGCGGCGCCTACCACGCCATCGTCGGCACGCTGGAGCAGGTCGGCGTCGCCACCCTGATCACCGTGCCGCTCGGGATCGCCTGCGCGATCTACATCGTCGAGTACGGCCGGGGCCGGTTCGCCTTCACCATCCGGTTCTTCGTGGACGTGATGACCGGCATCCCGTCGATCGTCGCCGGCCTCTTCGTACTCGCCTTCTGGATCCTGATCGTCTCGCCGTACTTCAACGACGGGCGGCCGGGCTACTCGGGCTTCGCCGCCTCGCTCGCGTTGAGCGTGCTGATGCTGCCCACCATCGTCCGGTCCACCGAGGAGATGCTCCGGCTGGTGCCGGCGCCGCTGCGCGAGGGCGCGTACGCGCTCGGCATCCCGAAGTGGAAGACGATCCTGCGGATCGTGCTCCCCACCGCGCTGCCCGGGATCGTCACCGGCGTGATGCTGGCCGTCGCCCGGGCGGCCGGCGAGACCGCACCGGTGCTACTGGTCGCCGGTGGCGGCGCGGCGATCAACTTCAACCCGTTCGAGAACAACCAGTCGTCGCTGGCGCTCTTCGTCTACCAGCAGGCCGGGGACGCCTCCCGGTACGCGCCGGCCCGCGCCTGGGCCGCCGCACTCACCCTCGTCGCCCTCGTGCTGATCCTGACGATCGCGGCGAAACTGCTGGCCCGCCGCAACCGGTTCAGCCGCTAACCCGACGGCTCCAGCCGCCAATCCGAAGGAATGACCATCATGGCCAAGCGAATCGACGCGACCAGTGTCACCGCGTACTACGGCTCGTTCAAGGCGATCGAGGACATCCACCTCACCGTCGAACCGAAGACCGTCACCGCGCTCATCGGGCCCTCGGGCTGCGGCAAGTCGACCTTCCTGCGCACCATCAACCGGATGCACGAGGTGCTGCCCGGCGCCCGGGTCGACGGCAGGCTCACCATCGACGACCAGAACATCTACGAGCGGGACGTGGACGTGACCGCGGTCCGCCGGATGATCGGGATGGTCTTCCAGCGCCCCAACCCCTTCCCCACCATGTCGATCTTCGACAACGTGGTCGCCGGGCTGCGGCTCAACGGGGTACGGAAGAAGTCGGTCCTGGCGGAGTCGGCCGAACGGGCGCTGCGCTCGGCCAACCTCTGGGACGAGGTCAAGGACCGGCTCGGCAAGCCCGGCGCGGGCCTTTCCGGCGGGCAACAGCAGCGGCTCTGCATCGCCCGGACCATCGCGGTCGAACCGCAGGTGGTACTGATGGACGAGCCCTGCTCGGCGCTGGACCCGATCTCCACGCTGGCGATCGAGGACCTGATGTTCAAGCTCAAGGACCGCTACACGATCATCATCGTGACGCACAACATGCAGCAGGCGGCCCGGGTCTCGGACCGGACGGCCTTCTTCTCGATCGAGCGCACCGGCGACCCGGGCCGGCTCATCGAGTACGACGACACCCAGAAGATCTTCAGCAACCCGAGCGTGAAGAAGACCGAGGATTACATCACCGGCCGCTTCGGCTGACCCGCAACCGGTCCTCCGCGAGTGAGGTTCAGTCGAGTACGAAACGCGGGGTGCCGTCCTCGGCCTCCGCGATGCGGGGCACGACCGGGGCCGCCGGGTTCCGGCCGGCGGCCATCTCCGGCAGGCTGGCCAGGTCGGGACATGCGTCGAGTTCGGTCAGCATGATCAGGGTGGGCGGCAACATCGCCATCTCCCCCGCCGCCGCCCGGGCCAGCGCGTCCGCCGGCCGGATCCATGTGGTGTGGTCGGCCTCCCCGGAGACGTCCCGGGGCCGCTGTCCCAGCGGCAGCAGCGCCACGAAGAAGTACGTGTCGAAGCGACGCGGCTCGAACTCCGGGGTGACCCACCGGCTCCACGGCAGCAGCAGGTCGGAGCGGAGGGTGAGCCGGCAGTCCCGGAGCAGGTCGGCGAAACCCGTACGCCGGTTCACCAGCGCCTGCCGGGCCCGCTCCCACTCGTCGCCGCTGACGTCGCCGACCACCGCGTCGCGGTCCGGGCCGGCGAGCAGCACCCCCGCCTCCTCGAAGACCTCGCGGGCCGCTGCGCAGACCACCGCCTGGGCCGCCCCGGGGGCCAGGCCGAGCCGGTCGCCCCAGCCGGCGGCGTCCGGCCCGGTCCAGTCGAGCCGGATCTCCTCGTCACCCGGGTCGACGCTGCCGCCCGGGAAGGCGTACATGCCGCCGAAGGTCATGCTGGCGGCGCGGCGGATCATGTAGACCTCGAAGCCGGTCTCGTCGGACGCGTCGGGCCGAAGCAGCAGTACGGTCGCGGCCGGCCGAGGCGCCACCGGCACCCCGCCCTCGGCGTAGAACCGACGAGCGTGCGCGGCAATCGACTCCGGGACGGCGAAGCTGGTCATGCAGCGAGCGTAGTGAACGCCGGGAATGCTGTTTCCGGGAAGTGGCGCCCTCAGCCCAGGGCGAAGCGCACCACTTCCCGGATTGTGCGCGATCTTCAGCCCGGCGCGGCGACTGTGCGGCAACCCGGGGGCGGGTTGAGTCGCGGAACGGGGCTGACGTGGTGGACGATGATCAGGTTCACCCGGCAGGTCCGGCAGATGCTTCGGAGTCGTGCCCCCGTGCCGTTGACTGCCGTTGGCTGCCGGACGTAGCCGCCGGCCCGTAGTCGAAGAGGTTCCATGGCGCAGCAATCCAGCCCCGACAGCAGGACCCGTTGGGGCATCCTGGCCACCGGTTACATCGCCGCGACCTTCGTCGAGGATCTGAAGCTGCTGCCGGACGCCGAGGTCGTCGCCGTCGGCTCCCGTACCCCGGAGACCGCCCGCGCCTTCGCGGAGCGGCACGGGGTCCCCCGGGCGTACGGGTCGTGGCAGGAGTTCGCCGCCGACGACGACCTCGACGTGGTGTACGTCGCCACCCCGCACGCGGCACACTTCGACGCCACGATGGCCTGCCTCGACGCCGGCCGGGCGGTACTCGTCGAGAAACCGATCACCCTGGACCGGCCCGCCGCACAGCGGCTCGTCGACGCCGCCACCGCCAGCAACCGCTTCCTGATGGAAGCGATGTGGATGCGGTGCAATCCGGTCGTACTCCGGATCCTGGAGCTGATCGCCGACGGCGCGATCGGCGAGGTGACCAGCGTGCAGGCGGACTTCGGGGTCGGCGGCCCGTTCCCGCCGGAGCACCGGATGCGGGCCCGGGCGCTCGGCGGCGGCGCCCTGCTGGACCTCGGGGTCTATCCGATCAGCCTGGCGCACCTGCTGCTCGGGCGGCCGGACCAGATCCGCTCCTGGGCCAGGATCAGCCCGGAGGGGGTCGACGAGAACACCGGGATCATCCTCGGCTACGAGACGGGTGCGGTCGCCACGCTGAGCTGCGGCATGATCGGCGCGACCCGGGTGGCGGCGGCGATCACCGGACGGACCGGCCGGATCGAGCTGGCGCCGCCGTTCTACCGGCCCGGCCAGGTCACGCTGATCCGGGACGGCGCCGACCCGGAGCTGCTGCCGGTCGACCTGACCGGCTCGGGTTACCAGCACGAGGCGGCCGAGGTGCAGCGCTGCCTCGCCGCCGGGCTGCTGGAGAGCCCGCTGGTGCCGCACGCCGCCACCCTGGAGGTGATGGCCCTGCTAGACGACATCCGCGCCCAGATCGGCGTCACGTACCCGTGAAAGGAAGGGCCCCCGCTTATCGCTTTCTGTTGTAGAAGGGGCCCTTCCTAACACCTCTGCGTGCTCAGAAGAGCGGGTTGACCACGACGTACATCAGCGCGCCGATCGAGCCGGCCGCCGGGAAGGTCAGGATCCAGGCGCCGACGATGTTGCCGGCCACGCCCCACCGGACGGCGGAGAGCCGCTTGGTCGCTCCGACACCCATGATCGCCGAGGTGATGGTGTGGGTGGTGGAGATCGGCGCGCCCAGCACCAGGGCGTTGAAGTAGAGCACCCCGCTGGCGACGGTCTCGGCGGCGAAGCCCTCCGGCGGGCGGAGGTCGATGATCTTCCGCCCGAGGGTACGGATGATCCGCCAGCCGCCCGCGTACGTGCCGAGGGCCAGTACGGTCGCCGAGGTCCAGAACGCCCACTCCGGGATGTGCTCGGCGCTGCCCTGGTAGCCGCCGACGAAGAGGGCGAGCACCACGATGCCGATCGTCTTGGCGGCGTCCTGCATGCCGTGCCCGATCGACATCGCCGCCGCCGAGGCGGTCTGGGCCCACCGGAAGCCCCGGTTGAGCTTGCCCGGCTGGCCGTTCCGGAAAATCCACTGAACGGCGACCATGACCAGGTAACCGAGGAGGAAACCGACCAGCGGCGAGAGGATCATCGGCAGGACGACGCTCTCCCCGATGCCCTTCCAGAGCACCGTGCCGGAGGCGGCGAGCGTCGACCCGACCAGCCCGCCGATCAGCGCGTGCGAGGACGAGGAGGGCAGGCCGAAGTACCAGGTGACCAGGTTCCAGGTGATCGCGCCGATCACCCCGGCGAAGACGATGCCGAGGCTGGAGACGCCGGGCGGCAGCTCGACCAGGCCGGAGCCGACGGTCTTGGCCACGTCCGCGCCGAAGTGCGCGCCGATGAAGTTGCCGATCGCCGCCATGCCGAGGGCGACCCGGGGCGTCAGCGCCCGGGTGGAGATGCTGGTGGCGATGGCGTTCGCGGCGTCGTGGAAGCCGTTGGTGTAGTCGAAGAGCAGCGCGACGGCGATCACCGCCAGTACGGCGATGAGTTCAGGTTCCACAGGAGGTCAGCTTTCCTTGACCGCGATGGTCTCGACCGTGTTGGCCACGTGCTCGAACGCGTCGCAGGCCGCCTCCAGCTCGTCGGCGACCTCCTTCATCTTGAGCACGGTCAGCGCGTCGTACTCGCCGGAGAAGAGCCGGACCAGCAGCATCCGGTACGCCTGGTCGCCGTCGTTCTCCAGCCGGTTGCACTCGATCCAGTAGTCCTCGAGGTCCTTCATCGCCCGCAGCCGGGGCATCGCCTCGGCGGTGAGCTTCGCCTGCTGGTCGAGGACGTTCACCAGCTCGTGCATCTCCCGGGGCAGCGACGGCAGCTTGGTCAGCCCGTAGAGGTAGAGCAGGTTGCCGACCGCCTCCAGGTGGTCCATCACGTCGTCGAGCAGCGAGCCGAGCCGGTAGATGTCCTCCCGGTCGAACGGCGTGACGAAGGTGGAGTTGATCTTCTTGTACAGGTCGTGGGTGATCTGGTCGCTGTCGTGCTCGACCTCGGTGAGCCGCTCGCTGACCGACTGCACGTCGACCCCGGGCAGCGCCAGCTCGTTCAGCAGCTCGGTGCCCCGCACGAGGTTCTGAGCGGCCCTGGTGAACAACTCGTAGAACGCGCCCTCGGAGGGGCGGAGGGAAAACTTCACGGCACGGACCTCGTTGCGTCGGCGGACGGGTGGCGGGCCGCAAGAGGCTGCCCCTGGGGGAATGCTAGGAAACCTCGGATCGCAGTTTTCGCCCGCCCACCCCTGGTCGGAGGCGATTCATCTGCCATTCATCTGATGTTCACCTTGGTTACCGGCACGCCGGGACGAATCCGCCCGAACGACCCCACCGCACCGGCGGTGTGAGATTCGCCGCGCCGAGACCGCCCGTTCAGGTGCCGGAAGGTCCTGACCTGCCGATTCCGTACCACCGGACCCGGGACCGGGCGCGGCCGGACCCCGGGTCGGGGCTAACCTCGCGGCAGGGACGTACGGCGGCGGGGGAGGCAGCGGTGCGCGATCTGGCCAGCGAGTTCGAGGCCGAACGGGCCCACCTCACCACGGTCGCCTACCGGATGCTCGGCAGCCGGGCGGAGGCGGAGGACGCCGTACAGGAGACCTGGCTGCGCTACGCCGCCGCCCTGGACACCCCGCAGGCCCGCGCCGAGGTACGCGACCTGCGGGCCTGGCTCACCACCGCCACCGCCCGGATCTGTCTTGACGTGCTCCGCTCCGCCCGGGTACGCCGGGAGTCCTACCACGGCGAGTGGCTGCCGGAGCCGGTCGTCAGCCGGTTCACCGACCCGGCCGGCGGGGCGGAGGGCTTCGCGCCCGACCCGGCCGAGCGGGCCGCGCACACCGAGCAGGTCGGCATCGCCCTGCTCACCGTGCTGGAACGGCTCAGTCCGGAGCAACGGGTCGCGTTCGTGCTGCACGACGTCTTCGCGGTGCCCTTCGCGGAGATCGCCACGGTGCTGGGGACCAGCCCGGCCGCCGCCCGGCAGCTCGCCTCCCGGGCCCGGCGGGCGGTCGCCGAGGAGGGCCCGCGCGACTCCGCCGACCCGGCCGAACACCAGCGGCTGGTCAGGGCGTTCCTGGCGGCCGTCGAGTCCGGCGAACCCGAGCGGCTGCTCGAGGTGCTCGCCCCGGACGTGCTCTTCGTCGGCGACGGCGGCGGCCTCTTCCCGACGTCGCGGCGCCCGGTGGTCGGCGCGGTCAAGGTCGCCCGGTTCACGCTCGGGCTGATCCGCCGGGCCGCCTGGGAGACCCGCGACCTGCGGATGCGGCCGGTGCTCGTCAACGGCACGCTCGGCCTCCAGATCGAGGCGGACTACCGGCCGGGCCTGCCGCTGCACGGCGTCATGTGGTTCACCGCCGCCGACGGCCGGATCACCGCCGCCTACCACCAGCTCAACCCGGAGAAGCTGGCCCGGGTGCCCCGGATGGGGCAGGACGAGCACCCCTGGCTGCTCCGGCGCTGAGCTGCGCCGCGCGGCGTCCGCGCCCGTCCGGGTGCCTCCGGCGCCGGGATCAGACGACCAGCGCCAGCCACTTCCGGTACGCCGACGCGAACGGCTCGGTACCGTCGCCGAGCGCGACGTGCAGCCACTCCGCCGCGGCCCGGGCCTGCGTCACCGTCTCCTCCGGATAGCCGAACCGGACCCGGTGCTCGGCGAACTCGTCCTCGTCGCGCAGCTCCACCACGCCGGTGCCGCGGCGGCGCACCACGTCGAGGTCGAGGTCGATCAGGTGGACGGTGTCCCCCTCCCAGCGGGCCGGGCTGGTGATGTCGCAGTAGACCTCGCTGGTCCGGGGCGGCGGGTTGAACATCGCGCTCCACCACGTGCCGTGCGGTACCAGCAGCACGAACGGGATCTGTTCCACCGAGGGGCGGCCGTGGTAGACCGACGCCGTCCCGGCGGTCACGCCGAGCCACACGCCGAGGTCGTCCTCGGTCAGTCTGCGGGCGGGGTAGTCCCGGTGCGCGGTGCCGTCGTACTTGCGGTAGACGACTCGGACCACATCGCTCGACATGCCCGCACCCTAGCCGATGTCGCCCAGTACACGCGGTGCGCGAAGGGACCGGCAGGCATCGGAATCGACAACATCGCCCCAGCCCGCGGGCGGCCGGCAGCCCTGGCCCGTACGCCGGTCGGGGCGGGGTCGCGGACCCGCCGGGGCGAGGGAGCGCGGCGGTGTCGGGAACGGCGGGTACGGTCGCACGGTGACCGTCCCCGCCACCGACTCCAGCGTCCCCACCCTGATCGGCTCCGAGGCGGCGGAATCCGGCCGCCCCCCGGCGCCCCGGTCCCGTCGGCGGCGCCGGGGCGAGCGCCCCAGCGGAGCGGAGCTGCTCGCCGCGGCGGTCGGGGCCGTGCCGGGTGGCAAGGCCCGTCCGGGTCAGCAGCAGATGGCCGCCGCGATCGAGGAGAGCATCCTCTCCGGCGAGCACCTGTTGGTGCAGGCCGGCACCGGCACCGGCAAGTCGCTGGCGTACCTCGCCCCGGCGCTGACCGTGGACGGTCCGGTGGTGGTCTCCACGGCGACTCTCGCGCTCCAGTCCCAGCTCGTCGAGCACGACCTGCCCCGGCTCGCCGACGCGGTCACCCCGGTCCTCGGCGAGCGGCCGACGTTCGCGGTGCTGAAGGGCCGGCACCACTACCTCTGCCTGGCCCGGCTGGAGAACTCCACAGAGGACGAGCCGGAGGACGCCCTCTTCGACACGCCGGGCCGGGGCGGTGGCGGCGGGATGAAGTGGCTCGGTGAGGCCGGTCGGCTGGGCAAGCAGATCGAGCGGATCCGGGACTGGGCGATGGAGACCGGGACCGGTGACCGTGACGAACTCGACCCGGGCGTCGACGACCAGGCGTGGCGGCTGGTCTCGATGCCGGCCCGGGAGTGCGTCGGCGCCGGCCGCTGCCCGTACGGCACCGAGTGCTTCGCCGAGGCGTCCCGGGCCCGGGCCCGCGAGGCGGATGTGGTGGTGACCAACCACAGCCTGCTCGCCGTCGACATGCTCGCCGGCCGGCACATCGTGCCGCCGCACAAGCTGCTGGTGATCGACGAGGCGCACGAGCTGGCGGACCGGGTCTCCTCGGCGGCGCAGGCGGAACTGATCCCGGAGCTGATCGACCGGGCCGCCCGGCGCAGTCGGCCCCTGCTCGACCCGGAGCTGGCCGAGTCGCTGGTGGCGGCCGGCGACTCGCTGGCGGTGGGACTCGCCGAGGCGCCGGCCGGGCGGATCACCGGCGAGCTGCCGGGGCCGCTGCGGGAGGCGTGCACGCTGCTGGACGCGGCGACCCGGGGCGCGCTGGAGAAGATCGGCGACGTGAAGGCCGACGATCCCGACCCGGTCCGCAAGCAGCAGGCGAAGGCCGTACTCGACGACCTGTCGAAGACCGCCCAGCGGCTGCTGGAGGAGGCCGACCACGACGTGGCCTGGGTCGAGAAGCCGGACGGCGGCGGCGCGGGCCGGCGGGCCCTGGTCGTCGCGCCGCTCTCCGTGGCCGGCACCCTCGCCACCCACCTGTACGAGGACCGCACCGTCGTCGCCACCTCGGCCACGCTCGCCCTCGGCGGCCGGTTCGACACCGTGGCCCGGGCTCTCGGGCTCGCCGCACCGGCCGATCCGGCGGTCGACCCGACCCGGCCGCACCCGCGCGCGGCGGCGCTGCGGACGGTACGACCCGAGGCGGCGCGACCGGGTGCCGGGGCGTCCCGCCCGGCGCAGCCGGACGCCACCGAGCAGCACGGTGCCGCGAGGGCGGGCAGCGCGAGCGCGGAGACCTCGAAGGCGGAGACCTCGAACGCGGACGGGCCGCAGCCGGACGCCGGCTGGCGCTCGCTCGACGTCGGCTCCCCGTTCGACTACCCGCGTCAGGGCATCCTCTACGTCGCCGCGCATCTGCCCCGGCCGAGCGCCTCGGGGCTGCCGGCGGCGGCCGGCGAGGAACTGCTCGGGCTGGTGGGCGCGCTCGGCGGCCGTACCCTGGGGCTCTTCTCGTCGCGCCGGGCCGCGTTGCAGGCTGCCGAGCTGCTCCGGGCCCGCACCGACCTGCCGATCCTGCTCCAGGGCGAGGAGGCGCTGCCGCTGCTGGTCCGCCGCTTCCGGCAGGAGCGGGCGAGCTGCCTCTTCGGGGTGATGTCGCTCTGGCAGGGCGTGGACGTGCCCGGTGACTCCTGCCAGCTCGTCGTGATCGACCGGCTGCCGTTCCCGCGCCCGGACGAGCCACTGGCAGCGGCCCGGGCGGCGGCGGTGGACGCGTCCGGCGGTTCGGGCTTCGCCTCGGTGAGCGTCCCGGTCGCCGCCGTACGCCTGGCGCAGGGGGTCGGCCGGCTGATTAGGTCGACCGGCGACAAGGGCGTGGTGGCGGTACTCGACTCCCGGCTGGAGACCGCCCGGGGGTACGGCGCCTTCCTGCGGAAGTCGCTGCCACCGTTCTGGTACACGACCCGGCCGGAGGTCGCCCGGGGCGCGCTGGAGCGACTCGGCAAGTCCTGAGCCGCTCCGCGCCGGGGCGGTTACGGTGCCTTCGCGGCGACCACGACGGCGTCCGGGGGCACCGCGGGCGGGCGGCGGTGCGCCAGTCGACGGACGGCGGTGTTGAGCACCGCGATCAGCGGTACCGAGACCAGGGCGCCGACGATGCCGGCCAGCACGACACCGGCGGCGATCCCGACGATCACCGCGAGCGGGTGGATCGCCACCGCCCGACCCATGATCAGCGGTTGCAGGATGTGTCCCTCGACCTGCTGCACCCCGATCACCACGCCGAGGATGATCAGCGCGGTCACCCAGCCGCTGTCGACCAGGGCGACCAGCACCGCCACCGCGCCGGAGAGGGTGGCGCCGACGATCGGGATGAACGCGCCGAGGAAGACCAGCGCGGCCAGCGGGAACGCGAACGGGATGTCGAAGATGACCAGGAAGATGCCGATCCCGACCGCGTCGATGAACGCGACGAGTACGGTCGCCCGGACGTACGCGACCAGCGTCGCCCAGGAGGCCCGGCCGGCGTCGTCGACCCGCCACCGGGCGGCCACCGGGAGCAGCCGGACGAGGAAGCGCCAGATCTTCTCGCCGTCCCGGAGGAAGAAGAAGGTGGCGAAGAGCACCAGCAGCGCCCCGGTGAGCAGCTCGGCGACGGTCGCGGCGGTGGAGACCGCCCCGCTGGTCAACGACTGGGTGTTTTCGTTGATCCACTGCTCGCCCTGCTCGATGTACGAGTTGAGCTGGTTGTCCGACAGGTGCAGCGGCCCGGTCTTCAGCCACTCCTGGATCTGCCGGATACCGCTGGTGGCGTTGCGGCTGAGGTCCGGTACGCCCTGGATGAACTCGTTGACCACCAGGGTGAGCGTGCCGACCACCGCGGCCAGCCCGGTGACCAGCACCACCGCGGTGGCCAGGGAGCGGGGGAAGCGGGCCCGGAGCAGCAGCCCGACCAGCGGGGCCAGCAGGGCGGAGAGCAGCAGCGCGATCGCCAACGGAATGATCACGATCCGGACCGCGCCGACCAGCCGCAGCAGTGCCCAGGCGACCAGGCCGATGACGATCAGCCGCCACGACCAGGCGGCGGCGATCCGCAGCGCGTGCGGTACGTCCGCGTCGTCCCGGCTCGACGTCGACGGGTGCAGTTCCCTGGCCGGTTCGCCCCCGACCGGCGGCGGGACGGGCGCCGCCTCGGGCGTGGCGGCCGGACTCACCCCCGCCGGATCGGTGTGCCCGCCGGACGGGTCCGACGAACGTCCGAACGCGTACGCGCGACGAATCCTTGCTCGTAGCTGCTCGAAACGGCGCAAGCGCACCTCCCACGGCGGAACCGGCCTTCCTACGGTAGCCGCACCCTGACCGGCCGGCTCGGACGGCCGGCGGGGGGTGACACCGGCGACCCGCCCGAGGTGGCACGCGGTACCGTTCCGGTCGTGACCGCCGAGGAAACCAACGACAACGGCCTGCCCATCCGCCTGCTGCACGACCGGGTGCTGGTCCGGGCGGACGGCGGCGAGGGCGAGCGGCGCTCGACCGCCGGCATCGTCATCCCGGCGACCGCCTCGATGGGCCGGCGGCTGGCCTGGGCGACCGCGGTGGGTGTCGGTCCGAACGTGCGCTCCATCGTCTCCGGCGACCGGGTGCTCTTCGACCCCGACGACCGGTCCGAGGTCGAGCTGCACGGCCGGGAGTACGTGCTGCTGCGCGAACGCGACGTGCACGCCGTCGCCGCCCAGCGGGTAGAGACCGACTCCACCGGCCTCTACCTGTGACGCGCCCGGCCGCCCGCCGCCACTGACGCTCGGAGTCAGCGCCGGTACGGCCCCGGCCAGGGTCCGACCGGCCCGGAGCCGGGTGCGGGCGGTCCGCCGTACGGGCCGGGTGCTCCGGGGTACGAGGCCGGCGGTCCGCCGTACGGGCCGTACCCGGGGGCGGGGTAGACCGGAGCCGGTGGGCGCGGGGGCGCCACCAGGACCACCGGGATCGGTACCACCGGCTCGGCCGGCGCCGGCAGGGTCCGGCGGGAGCCGTCCGGGAAGGACAGGTGGTAGCGGGATCCGTCCCAGATTCCCGCCGGTGCCTGCGGATCCCGGCCGACGAAGACCCTGCGGGCGGCCTGGATCGCGTCGAGCAGCCGGCGTTCCTCGTCGAGCTTGCGGGCGAGCTGCGCCGGCCGGCGCTCCAGCCCACGCACCAGCCCGTCCCGGAGCAGGGCGAGCCGGGTCGCGGAGATCTGGAGCGCGCGCATCGCCTTGGCGCCCTCCTCACCGGCGATCCGGCGGGCCCAGCGGCGGGCCGCGTGCCGCCGGCCGAGGGTGCCGAGCGCGGCCAGTTCGGGTGGGGTGAGCCAGCCCGTCGAGACGTAGTCGGGGAGCCGGCGCTGGGTGAGCCGGCCCTCCCAGCTCCGGACCCAGACGGCCAGGCCGACCACGCCCAGGAAGATCGGCACCATCAGCCCGAGGTAGCTGTAGAGCAGGATCAGCGGCTCACCGGAGAGCTGGGTGAGGGTCGCTGCCAGGTTCCAGGCGCCGTGCAGCATCATCGCCAGCAGCAGGCCGGCGAGCGGGGCGAGGATCCGGATCGGGCGGCTGGCCGACCGGACGGCGATGCCGAGCCCGATGCCGGTCATCGAGGTGAAGAGCGGGTGGGCGAAGCCGCTGATCAGTACCCGCAGGATGAAGATCCCGAAGACGTTCTGCGCACCGGTGGCCGGGCCGTACTGGTCGACGCCCTCGGCGTAGCCGTGCAGGCCGAAGTAGAGGATGTTCTCGACCATGGCGAAGCCGACCGCCGACAGACCACAGTAGACGATGCCGTCGGTGATCCCGGACCACTTGCGGCGCTGGTAGAGCAGGAGCAGAAGCGGCCCGAGCGCCTTGGTCAGCTCCTCGATGAAGGGCGCGACCAGCACCCCGACCACCGGGAGGGGGAGCTGGAGGGTGTCGGCCGCGAAGGTGTTGGTGCGCAGCGCGGCGAAGGTGGAGACCGCCGCACCCCAGCCGAGGCAGAAGGCGAGATACTTGACCGGCTCCGGGTCGTACCGGTCGAGCCAGAGGAAACAGGCGACCAGTACCGGCACCGGCAGCGCCGCCGCGCCCAGCCCGATCAGTGGCGGCGTGACCCCGGCCGGCGACACCAGTTCCCAGGCCATCAGCACCGCGCAGACGACGATCAGCGCTATCGCCCCGATCATCGTCAACAGCCGGGCCAGGCTGCGCCGCTCGGGCGCCGCCACCTCCGGCAGGCCGAATGCGGGGGGCGGGAACTGCCCCGACGGGGCGGGCGGCCACGGCGGGGTCGGCGACGGCGGCTGGGGCGCCGCCGTACCGGGCGGGGTGTCGGCCATGTGATCAGCGTAGTTCCTCCGGCCAGCCCGGCCGGACCACAACCGGGCCGGTTATGCTCTCTGGCAGGTCACGAGCGCCAGCGTCAAGCCCCGGCTTGCTGGCCGGCAACCCTCGTCGAGGTTCGCGGTGGGGTGCCCCGGGTGATGACCGGGCTCGGTGCGCGCCCGCACCGGGCAAGCGCGGACCCCGTCCCCACCCGCTCCGGGGTCCCTGGCCACCGGAGGTATCCCCGATGAGCACCAGTGTCGTTTCCGCACCCGCCCGGCCGACCGGCGTAACCGCACCGGCAACGTCGACTCCGGCAGCGCCGCTCGGGGTGCTCGGAGTGCCGGGACAGATCAACCTCGACTACGCCGCCACCGCACCGTGCGCGCAGGCCGCCGCCGACGCCGTGGCCGAGCTGCTGCCCTGGTACGGCAGCGTGCACCGGGGCGCCGGAGCGCTCTCCCGGCGCAGCACCCTGGCGTACGAGCGGGCCCGGCAGCAGGTCGGCGACTTCCTAGGGTCACGCGCGGACGACCACGTCGTCTTCACCCGCAACACCACCGACGCGCTCAACCTGCTGGCCCGGGCCCTGCCGCCCGGCACCCGGGTGGTGACCTTCGCCGCCGAGCACCACGCGAACCTGCTGCCCTGGCCCACCGGTACGGTCCGGTTGCCGGTGCCCGGCTCGGTCGCCGACGCCGTGCGAGCGGTCGACGCGGCACTGCGGGAACTGCGCCGGGGCAGCGGCGGCGGCGCACCGATCCTGGTCGCGGTGACCGGGGCCAGCAACGTCACCGGCGAGTGCTGGCCGGTCGCCGACCTGGCCCGGGTCGCCCACCGGCACGGCGCCCGGATCGCGCTGGACGCCGCCCAGCTCGCCCCGCACGCCGAACTGGACATCGCCGCCCTGGCAGTCGACTACGTGGCCGTTTCCGGACACAAGCTGTACGCGCCGTTCGGAATCGGCGTACTGGCCGGACGGGCGGACTGGCTCGACGCCGCCCCGCCGTACCTGGCCGGTGGCGGTGCGACCCTCGGGGTCGGGGCGGCCACCCATGACGTGCGCTGGGTCGAGGGGCCCGCCCGGCACGAGGCGGGCACGCCCAACCTGCTCGGCGCGGTGGCGCTGGCCGCGGTCTGCGCTGCCCTGGCCGGGGCGGACCGCAGCGCGCTGTACGCGCACGAGCAGGCCCTGCTCGCCCGGCTGCGGTCCGGGCTCGCCGCCCTGCCGGAGGTGGTCGAACTGCGTACCTTCGACGCGGCCGCGCCCCGGGTCGGCATCGTCTCGTTCGTGGTCGCCGGCCGGGACTCGGCGGCGGTCGCGGCCGACCTCGCCCAGCGCTGGCAGCTCGGGCTGCGGGACGGGCTCTTCTGTGCGCACCCGCTGGCCCGGCGGCTGCTCGCCGAGGCGGCCGCCCGGAGCGGGCGGCCGGACCTGCCGCCGACCGCGCTGCGCGCGAGCATCGGGCTGGGCAGCACCGCCGGGCACGTCGACCGGCTGCTCACCGCCCTGGCGGCCCCCCGCTGACCTGCGCCGCGCCCGGCACCCGGTGGTCCGCGCCCGGTGCGGGCGCGCTGCCGGGCGGAGTGGCGGCGCCACGGTCAACGTGCCGGGCCCATCCCGAACGAGGGGCCACCGGAGCGTCGGTCCGACGGCGGCATGTCGGGCTGCCGGGCGGCCTCCGCGGCTGCCTCTCCGGCGTGCCCGCCCGCCGCCCGGCGTACGAGCTGGTTCGCCTCCAGCCGTTCGATGCCGGTGGCCCGGAGCAGGTCACTGCCGGTGGTACGCACCTGTGCGATCACCACGCTGCCGGAGAACCCGACCCCCTCGGCGTACGCCCGACCGGCCTTGCCGATCGCCTGCAACGCCTGCTCCCGGGCGGCCTCCGGGCGTACGCCGTGCCCGAGGTCCCGGCGCAGCAGCCGTACCGCCTCGGCGAGCATGGTGACCGCGTTCGACATCTCCTCCGGGATCGGCTCCTCGTCCTCCAGCGCGGTGACCGCCCGCCGGATCAGGGTCCCGCTGTTGTGCACGGCGTGCTCGATGTACTCGGAACTCTCCACGTACTGGGTCAGCGCTCCCCGGCGGTGCCAGCGCACCGGTGCCAGGATCGCGGTCTCCCGGCCGCCCTCCAACGCCTCCTCGAAGCCCTGCAGGTGCCTCTCCACCTCGCGGAGCCGGTCCAGCGCGGCCTCTGCCCGGCCCGGATCCCGGACCTTGAGCGCCTCCCCGGTCTCGGAGAGTTCCTCGGCGAGCCGGCCCAGGGCCGGCCGGGCCGCCCGGTCCACCACGCGCAACGGGTTCAACGGCAGCACCAGTGCGATCACCACGAGCCCGGCGGCCCCGCCGATCAGCGCGTCGATGACCCGGGGGAACTCGATGGTGCCCCGCAGCGGCGATTCGACGGTCACGATCAGCACCGCGGTCGCCGCCGCCTGGGTCACCACCGCCGGACCACCGCCGAGGAAGATGGTGACCACGATCGCCAGGAAGACGATCACGCCGAGCTGCCAGGGTCCGGCGCCGGCGGAGAAGACCAGGGCGTCGCCGATGCCGATGCCGACCGCCACGCCAATGATCAACTCGACCGTCCGGCGGAGCCGCTGGCCGACGGAGGAGGCGAGGGTACCGATCGCGGAGATCGGTGCGAAGACCGGCGACGGGTTGCCCAGGAACTCGTGCGAGCCGACCCAGGCCAGCGCGGCCGCCACCCCCGCCTGGAGCGCCAGCACCAGGTTGAAGCGTACGGCGTGCCAGCGGTCCCGCACGGTGGCCCGGGACCGCTGCCGGAACTCCTTCGCCAGGTTGGCGATCCGCTCCCGATCGAGGTCCACGGGCGTTTTGGCCACGGTGGCCCGGACGGAGCGCATGGCGGGGACTACCCGCTGACGAACCGGTCGAACCCGTCCGGGCGGCGCCAGTGAGCGTCGACCGGGTTGTCCGAGGTGTTCCCCGACGGTCGGAAACGACCGTGGTCGACGTACTCGTCGGGCGACTAGCCTGCCAGGCATGCCGGATCTTCTCGACGACCTGCGGGCGGCGCTCGGCGACTCCGCCGTGCTCACCGACCCCGACCTGCTCCGCAGCCACCAGCGCGACGAGGCCGACCTCTGCGTGGCCGGAACACCGGCCGTGCTGGTCCGGCCCCGGACCACCGAGGAGGTGGTCGCGGTGGTCCGCACCGCCGCCGCGCACGGGGTACCGGTGGTGCCGCAGGGGGCCCGGACCGGGCTCGCCGGAGCCGCCAACGCGGTCGACGGGGCGGTGCTGCTCTCCACGGTGTCGATGGACGAGATCCGCGAGGTCGACCCGGTGAACCGGATCGCGGTGGTCCAGCCGGGCGTGGTCAACGCCATGCTGGCCGCCGCCGTCGCCAAGCACGGCCTGCGCTATCCGCCCGACCCCGGCTCGTGGGAGTCCTCCACCATCGGCGGCAACGTGGCGACGAACGCGGGCGGAATGTGCTGCGTCAAGTACGGCGTGACGACGGAGTACGTCCTCGGTCTGGAGGTGGTGCTCGCCGACGGTGAGGTGCTGCGCACCGGACGGCGTACCGCCAAGGGGGTCGCCGGATACGACCTGACCCGGCTCTTCGTCGGCTCGGAGGGCACCCTCGGAGTGATCACCGAGGTGACCGTCTCGCTCCGGCCGGCCGCCGAGGAGTCGCTGACCCTGGTCGCGGTCTTCCCCTCCACCACCGCCGCCGGCCGGGCGGTCGCGGAGATCTCCGCCCGGGGGCTCAGCCCGAGCCTGCTGGAACTGCTCGACCGCACCCATCTGGGCGCGATCGAGGCGTACCGGCCGATGGGGTTGCGCACCGACGCCGAGGCGCTGCTGCTCGCCGCCGCCGACACCGGCACCCGGGCCGCCGCAGACCTCGCCAAGCTCGCCGAGGTCTGCACGGCGAGCGGCGCCGACGAGGTCTTCGCGGCCACCGACGCGGAGGAGGCGGCGGCGCTGCTCCAGGCCCGTCGGCTGGCCCACCCGGCGATGGAGCGGTTCGCCGCCGCCACCTATCCGGACGGCATCGGCGGGCTGGTCATCGACGACGTGGCGGTACCCCGGGACGCGCTCGCGGCGCTGCTCGACGGGGTGGCCCGGATCTCCGCCGAGCACGACGTGCCGATCGGCGTGGTCGGGCACGCCGGGGACGGCAACATGCATCCGAACATCGTGGTCGACCGGGCCGACCCGGCGAACCTGGAGCGGGGCCGGCGCGCCTTCGACGCGATCATGGAGCTGGGTCTCTCGCTCGGCGGCACCTGCACCGGCGAGCACGGCGTCGGCCTGCTCAAGCGGGACTGGCTGGCCCGGGAGATCGGGCCGGTGGGCCTGCGGGTGCACCGGGCCATCAAGGACGCACTCGACCCGACCGGGCTGCTCAACCCCGGCAAGGTGCTCTGACGGGGCGGGGCTGAGCCGGGTCCGGGCGAGGTGCGCTGACGGCGCGGGCTGAACGGGGTCCGGCGCGCCTCAGCCGGGCAGTTCCGCCCCGTCCCGGCCGGCACCCCGGTCGGCGGCGAAACCGCGTACGTCGGGCGCCCCGACCCGGGCCGCGTCGGCGGTGGCGTCGTCCGGCATCCGCTGGGACTGCCGTTCCGCCTGCACCCGGGCCAGGTAGTGCTCGACCTCGCGGGCCCGGACCGGGGCGTCCCAGCCGAGCACCCGACCCATGATCTCGGCGGTGTGTTCGGCCGACTCGGTGCCCCGGTGCGCGGTCTCGAAGGAGATCCGGGTACGCCGGGTCAGCACGTCGTCGAGGTGCAGCGCCCCCTCGGCCCGGGCGGCGTACGCCACCTCGGCGGCGAGGTACTCGGGTGCCCCGGCCAGCGGGGAGCCGAGCAGCGGCTCGGCGTCGACCATGTCCAGCAGGTGGGTGGTGAGGTTGCCGTACCGCTCCAGCAGGTGTTCGACCACCCCGGCCTGCACCCCGTGCCGGCGGGCCAGGTCGGCCCGGTCCCGCCACAGCGCGGCGTAGCCGTCGGCGCCGACCAGCGGCAGGTCGGCGGTGCGTGAGGCGCGTACCCCGCCGAGCCGGCGGGCGGCCCGGTCGACCACGTCGGCGGCCATCACCCGGTACGTCGTGTATTTCCCGCCGGCCACCAGCAGCAGCCCGAGCATCGGCTCGTAGACGGCGTGCTCGCGGGAGAGCTTCGAGGTCGAGTCCGCCTCGCCACTGAGCAGCGGGCGCAGCCCGGCGTAGACGCCCTCGATGTCGGCGGTGGTCAGCGGCCGGTCCAGCACGGTGTTGACCTGGTCGAGCAGATAGTCGATGTCCCGGGCCGAGGCCGCCGGGTGGGCCCGGTCGAGCCGCCAGTCGGTGTCGGTGGTGCCGATGATCCAGTGCCCGCCCCACGGGATCACGAAGAGCACCGAGGTCGGGGTACGCAGGATCAGCCCGGCGTCGCCGGTGATCGCCGAACGGGGCACCACCAGGTGTACTCCCTTGGAGGCCCGTACCCGCAGGCCGCGCCGCACCCCGACGTCGCCGAGGAGTTCGGACATGTCGTCGCTCCACACCCCGGTGGCCGCGATGACGGTGCGGGCGCGTACCTCGAACTCGGCGTCCGGGGAGCCGGGCGGCGCCTCCATGTCCCGGACCCGCACCCCGGTCACCTCGCGGGCCTGCCGGAGCAGGCCGACGACGCGGGCGCTGCTCACCGTCGCCGCGCCGAGGCTGGCCGCGGTGCGGGCCAGGGTGACCACCAGGCGGGCGTCGTCGACCTGCCCGTCGTAGTAGCGGATCGCCCCGGAGATCGCGTCGGCGCGGAGGCTGGGGAAGGTGCGCCGGGCTCCCTCCCGGGTGAGGTGCCGGTGCAGCGGCATGCCCCGCCCGCCGCCGAAGATCCCGGCGAAGGCGTCGTAGGCGGCGACCCCGGTGCCGTAGTAGGAGCGTCGCCAGGCCCGGCCGGCGAGTCCGGCCGGACCGCTGCCGGGCGGCAGCGGCACCAGGATCGGCACCGGGCGCACCAGGTGCGGTGCGAGCCGGGTGGCGAGCAGGCCCCGTTCGGTCAGCGCCTCGTGGACCAGGTGGAACTCCAGTTGCTCCAGGTAGCGCAGCCCGCCGTGGATCAGCTTGCTGGACCGGCTGGAGGTGCCGGCGGCGAAGTCGCGGGCCTCGACCAGGGCCACCTTGAGCCCTCGGGAGGCGGCGTCGAGTGCGGCGCCCGCGCCGGTCACCCCACCACCGATGACGAGTACGTCGAAGCGCTCGCTCCGCAGCCGTCGTAGGTCCGCGGCGCGACGGGACGGGGAGAGCCGGCTGGCCGTGTTCCGGGAAAGGCTGGGGTCACGCACCCGTCCACGGTAGCCGTACCGGTGCCGGAGCGGGCCTCGGCGGGTGTCACTTCCAGCGGAGCCGGCGCGGAGCATTGACAGGGCCTCTAGACTTTGCATTGCAGAGTTCAGTGCTGATGCAAAGTTGAGGGGGCGACGATGAGTTCCACCGACGAGGAACGGCCCGCCGAGATCCTGGCCGAGCTGGACCGGCTGCGCAGCCGCACCCGCACCCGGACCCACGGCGGCGCCTGGCTGCCGGCACTCGCCGTCGCCGTGCTGCTGCTGGCCAGCATCGCCCTCTACCGGACGCCCTTCGGCCAACCGGTCGCGCTCAGCATCGACCATCCATACTGGGCCGGCCTCCCGGACGAGCAGCGACACCCGGTCCTGTCCTACGCCTTCTGGTTCGTCGGCACCCCGCTGCTGTTCGCCACGACAGCCGCCTGGTACACCCTGCGGGCGCGCCGGCTCGGACTGCGGGTCTCCTGGCCGCTCTTCGTCGGCGCCGGTCTCGGAGTGCTGCTGTTGCTCGCGGTCCTCGCGGCGGTACCCGGGACGGAGGTCCGGTCCACCGCCCTCGCCCCCGCACCCGCCTGGTTCTGGCCGGGCCTGCTGACCCCGCTGCTGCCGGTCGCGGTGGCCGTACTGGCGCTCGCCCGGGCCGAGCGCAGTGCGGGTCTCACCGCCGCCGGGATCTGGATCGCCCTGCTCACCGCCTGGCTGTGCGGCACCTACCCGCTGGGCTACCTGCCGCCCTGGGCTACCGACATCCTCGGCGGCGAGTCCGGTTCACTCGGCGGCCAGCTCGCCCTCCGGCCCGGGCACTACCTTGTGCTGATGGCACTGCCGCTCCTCGTCTTCGCCGCCGTACGCGCGGCCCGGGCCAGACGCGTCCGCGATGCCTGACGAGCGGCCGACCCCGGCCCATCCGGCACTGGCCCTGGACGACACCGTCCACCAGCGGGTCCGCCTCGGCATCCTCACCGTGCTCAGCGAGACCCGGGAGTGCAAGTTCGCCACCCTCCGGGACGAGCTGGGGTTGACCGACGGCAACCTCAACCGGCACCTGCGCATCCTCGAACAGGCCGAACTGCTCCGGGTGGTCAAGGGGTACGAGGGACGCCGGCCCTGCACCTGGCTGCGACTCACCCGCCAGGGCCGGGCCGCGCTGCGCGCCGAGGTCGCCGCGCTGGAGCAGTTGGTCAGCCGGCTGCGCAACGCCACCGCCGAGCCGGAGGCGGACGGCTGATCGCGGCCGTACGGCAGACGGCTGATCACGGCCGTACGGCAGGTCGGCGCTGGGCAGGGCCGGGCCGTACTGTTCGGTGATGCAGGATGGTCCGCCACCGCCGCCCGACGAACCCTCCCCGCTGCCACCGCCCCCACCCCCGCCGGTTCCGGGCCGGTCGGCACCGCCGGCAGCGCAGCAGCCCTGGCCGGCGTCAGCGCAGCAGCCCTGGTCGACGGCACCGCAGCAGCCCTGGCCCGGCGGGCCGTACCCGGGATGGCCGGCACCGCCGGTCCGGCCGGTGCCGGCGGCCGGCGGCGGGGCCTGGCCGGTGGTCGCCGCCGCGCTGGTCGGGGTCGGGGCGGTCGGCGCGACCGTCGGCGGCCAGACCGTCGGCTGGCTCCTCGAACAGGTCCTGCTCGTCGCCGGCCTGGACCGGCAGGACTGGCTCTGGCCGGTGACCGGTGTCGTCACCGCGCTGCTCGTCGGGGTACCCGCCGGCCTGCTCGCCGCGCTGCCCCGCTCCCCGGCCGTCCGGGCCGCCGGCCGGGCCTGGCTGCTCGGCGCGATCGCCCTCGGCGGGCTGGGACTGCTCCGGGCGGTACCGCCCACCCTGCCGGAGGTCTACCTCGGCGGGCTGGCCGGGACGGCCGGAGTGGGCGCCCTGCTGATCCGGCGTCTCGGCGGCGCGTCTCGGCGGTCACCCGGCCGGCCGGGGCAGGTCCGGGCCGAGCCGGCCGCGACCGGCCTGGCCGTGGCCGGCGGACTCGCCCTGCTGCTGCCCTGGGTCTGGCTCGGCGCCCTCGGTGGCGTGGTGGAGACGCTCTGCGGGCTGCTCGCCTCGGCCGCGCTGGGCTGGCTGGCCGCCACCGTCCTCGATGGAGGGTTCTGGGCCGGTTATGAGCGCCCGGCGACGGGTCACGGCGGCGGCCCGGCGACGGAACGCCCGGTGGGCGGGGCCCGACTGGTCCTGGTCGGCGGGCTGGTGGCCGGGGTGACGCTGGCGCTGCTCGCGGGCGGGATCGGCCAGTCCGGGGCGCAACTCGGGGCGCTGCTCCTGCTCCCACCGGCCGGCTTCGCGCTCGCCGCCCTGCGGGTGACCTCCCGGGCCCGGCCAGCGGCCGGGGCGACGGAATCGGGACTACGGCCGGTCGGCTCCGCCCCGGTCGGTTGGCTGGTCGGCATCGCCGTCGCCGGGCCGCTGACCCTGGTCGACCCGGAGGAGATCACGCTGCTGCTCTCCGGTGCCCGGGACGTGCCGTTCTGGGCCGCCGTCGCCGCCACCGGCTCGCTCGCCGTCGCGGTGCTGCTCGGCATCGGGTACGGGGTCGGCCTCGGTCGCACCGCCGCACCCGTACCGCGCCGCCCGGTCGCCGCGGCCGTGGCCGGAGTCCTGCTGCTCGCCACCGGCGCGGTGTACGTCGGGCTCGGCTCCCCGGGCTGGCACGGCGAACGGCTCTTCGTGGTACTCCGGGAGCAGGCGGACCTGACCGGGGTGGCGGCGCAGACCGGTCCGGCCGGTCGGCAGGCCCGGGGCCGGGAGGTGTACCGGAGACTGGTCGAGACCGCCGAACGCTCCCAGGCGGACCTGCGCCGGGAACTGGACCGGCTGCACCTGGAGCACACCCCGTACTACCTGGTCAACGGGATCGAGGTGCAGGGCGGCGCGGCGGTACGGGCCTGGCTGGCCCGGCGCGGAGACGTCGACCGGGTACTGGTCAGCCAGCGGTTGCGCCCGCTGCCGGCCGGCGGTTCACCGAGACGTGGCGACGAGCCGGCACCGACCGTACCGAGCTGGAACCTCGGCCTGATCGGCGCGGACCGGGTCTGGTCGCAGCTCGGCGTGGACGGCTCCGGCATCGTGGTGGGCAGTTCGGACTCCGGCGTGGACGGCCGGCACCCGGCACTCTCCGCCGGTTTCCGGGGCGGCGACGACTCCTGGCACGACCCGTGGAACGGCTCCCGCTCCCCCACCGACCTGGGCGGCCACGGTACGCACACCCTGGCTACCGCCGTCGGCGACGAGCGGGTCGGGGTGGCGCCCGGTGCGCAGTGGGTCGGCTGCGTGAACCTGGACCGGAACCTGGGGAACCCGGCGCACTACCTCGACTGTCTCCAGTTCATGCTGGCACCGTTCCCGCCGGGTGCCGACCCGTTCAGCCAGGGGCGCCCGGACCGGGCACCCCAGGTGCTCAGCAACTCGTGGGGCTGCCCGGAGGTCGAGGGCTGCGCCCGGGAGACCCTCCAGCCGGCCACCTCGGCGCTGGCGGCGGCCGGGATCTTCTTCGTCGCCGCCGCCGGCAACACCGGCCCGTTCTGCGGGTCGGTCGACGACCCGCCCGCCCCGTACCCGGACGTCTTCACCGTCGGTGCGGTGGACCGGCAGCGCCGGGTCACCTCCTTCTCCAGCCGTGGCCCGGCGCCGGGCGGGGTGAGCAAACCGGACCTGGTCGCGCCCGGCGCCGACGTGCTGTCGGCGCTGCCCGGCGGCGGGTACGGCCCGCTCAGCGGCACCTCGATGGCGGCACCGCACCTGGCCGGGGTGGTCGCGCTGATCTGGTCGGCCAACCCGGCGCTGGTCGGTGACCTGGAGGCGACCCGACGCATCCTGGTCGACACCGCCGGCCCGGCCGACCCGACCGACCCGTCGGGACTGAACACCGACACGTGCGGCGCGGAACGCCACCTCACCGGCGCCGGACTGGTCGACGCGTACGCGGCGGTCGAGGCCGCCCGGGAACTCGGCCGGACCGGGCGGTAGCCGCCCCCGGCCCGGCCGGCGCCGGACCGGGCCGTGTCGGGTCGGCCGGGCTCGGTTAGGGTCGCCGACCATGAGCGCCGAGCCGTCCCTCACCGAGTTGACCGACGACCAGCTACCCGCCGTGGTGGAACTCTGCCGGGCGGCACTGGACCTGCCCGACGACTCGGCCGAGGCTGCCGAGATCGTGGCCCGGCTCCGGGACGACTCGCCGCTGCCGGGTGCGGCCGGGCCACGCCGTACCGTCGGGGTGGCCGCCTGGCAGGACGGCGCGCTCGCCGGGGTCGCGCTCGGCTCGATGGCGGACCGGGGTCCGGACCCGACCGCCGGCCACCTCGACCTGGTCGCGGTGCGCCCCGACCGGCGGCGACAGGGCATCGGCCGCGCCCTGGTGAGGCGGCTGGAGCAGGCGCTCGGCGGGCTCGGGGCGTCTCGGGTACGCGTCGCCGGAAACCCGCCGCACTACGTCTGGCCCGGCATCGACGTCCGGTACACCCCGGCGATCTGCACCGTGCTGGCGCTCGACTACAGCCCGGAGGGCACCGCCTGGAACATGACCGCCGACCTCTCCACCGACTCCTCTCCGGCGCTGCGCTCCACCGAGGCGGCCGAGCGACGGCTGGCGGAGCAGGGCGTCACGGTCCGTCGGGCCGAGCCGGCCGACCTGGAGATGCTGACCGGGTTCGCCCTGTCGACCTTCGGCGGCAGTTGGGACCTCGAACTGCTGCACTCGATCGGTCGATCGGGCGCCGGCTGCCACCTCGCGGTCCGTACGCCGGCCGGGAGCGGCGCACCGGAACTGCTCGGCTTCGCCGCGTACGGCTCGTCCCGGCCGAGCTGGTTCGGGCCGATGGGTACCGCGCCGGCCGCCCAGGGCCTGGGAATCGGCGGCGTACTGCTGCGCCGCTGCCTGCGTGACCAGCGGGCGGCCGGACACCTGCGGGCCGAGATCGGCTGGGTCGGCCCGGTGCCGTTCTACGCGGGCAGCGCCGGGGCGCGGATCGAGCGCGTCTTCTTCCTCTACGGCAAGCAGCTCTAGCGGGCGGCCGCCGGGGCGGGCGGCTCCGGCAGCGGTGCGCATCGACACCGTGCCATTTGCCCGTGTGACCGGCCCGGGCCTCCTACCGTTTCCTGGAGGAGGAAGCATGGCAGAAGACGACGAACCGGTTGACGATCTCTCGGTCGCCTGGGCCCCGACGGCGGATCTCTCCACGCCCGGTCCGGCGGCCCGGTTGGACTACGGGGATGCCGACCAGCGGGCGGAGATGGCCGGGGCCGGGAGTTCCGCGCCCGAGGAGGCTGTGGCGCCGGTGGACGCGCCGATCTCGGTCCGGGAGCCGTTCAGCCAGGCGGAGAAGCGACGCAACCAGCGGCGGATGCCGACATGACGAAGGGGCGGGGCGCGGACCCGGGCCCCCCCCC
>NZ_JAZGQL010000032.1:0-109791 GCF_036421995.1 Plantactinospora veratri | reverse complement strand
CCGACGTGGTCCGGCCGACTCCGGCCGGCAGCCCCTCCCGACCGCCCTATCGGTGCCCGCCGGCTCCTCCTGCCGCTCGGGTGACACCGGCGACGCCAGCCGGCACCCGGAGCCCGGGGCCGATGCCGGACATCTCCCTGGGCGCCACCACCCGACCTCCGACCGAGCAGGAACTGGCCGAGCAGTTCCACCGCAACGAGCAGGCCAACGAGGGGTTCCGGACCCGTGGCCGGCTCGGCGACGCGGCGGCCGCCGACGCGGCCGGCTGCGCGATCCGGGTACGCGCCGAACTGGACCGGCTACGCCGGCTGGGGCGGTACGACACGACTTCGCTCACCGAGGCGCTCGAGCGGACGCGCCTGAGCCAGGTCGAGGTCCGCCCACCCGGCCGACTCGACCCCGCGGGCGGGGCCGGGCTGCTCTTTGCCGGCTGGACCGGGCACGCCTGCGTCTTCGGCACCCACGGCCGACCGGCGTCCACGGTCGAGATCGGCACCCCGATCCAGGACGGCGGCTGCCTGCCCGCCCCGGACTGAGCCCACCGGCCGACCCGATACGGTTGCCCAGCTACCCCCGGGGGGTATATTCGTCCCGAGGGGGTGATCGGTCGTGCGTCACGACCACCAGCACCACGAGGAACAGCCCGGGCACGGCGGGCACGACAAACATGCCGGGCACGATCCGGAGGCGTTCCGCCGGAAGTTCTGGCTGAGCCTGGCGCTGACCGTGCCGATCGTGCTGACCAGCCACATGGTGATGGACTGGTTCGGCTACTCGCTCGACTTCCCCGGCATCTCGCTGGTCGGACCGGTACTCGGCTCGGTGGTCTTCCTCTACGGCGGCTGGCCGTTCCTGGCCGGCGGGCTGCACGAGCTGCGCGACCGTACGCCGGGAATGATGCTGCTGATCTCGATGGCGATCACCGTCGCGTACGTCGCCTCGCTCGCCACCAGCCTCGGCACCTTCGACCTCGACTTCTGGTGGGAACTGGCCGCCCTGGTCACCATCATGCTGCTCGGGCACTGGCAGGAGATGAAAGCCATCGGCCAGGCCCGGGGTGCGCTCGCCGCGCTCGCCGCACTGCTGCCGGACGAGGCCGAACGGGTGGCGGCCGACGGCGACGTACACCGGGTGTCCCTGGCCGAGCTGCGCGTCGGCGACGTGGTGCTGGTCCGCCCCGGCGCCCGGGTACCGGCCGACGGCCGGATCGCCGACGGCACCGCCGAGCTGGACGAGTCGATGATCACCGGCGAGTCCCGCCCGGTCTCCCGTACCGTCGACGACCGGGTGGTGGCCGGCACCGTGGCGACCGACTCCGCGATCCGGGTCCGGATCGACGCCGTCGGCGACGACACCGCGCTCGCCGGCATCCAGCGGCTGGTGGCCCAGGCCCAGCGGTCCAGCGGTCGCGCCCAGGTGCTCGCCGACCGCTTCGCCGCCTGGCTGTTCTACGTCGCCACCGCCACCGCGGTGATCACCTTCGTGGTGTGGTCCGCGCTGGGCGACGTCGACGAGGCGGTGGTGCGTACCGTGACGGTGTTGGTGATCGCCTGCCCGCACGCGCTCGGCCTGGCGATCCCGCTGGTGATCGCGCTCTCCACCGCCGTGGCCGCCAAGGCCGGCATCCTGGTCAAGGACCGGTTGGCGCTGGAGCGGATGCGCACCGTCGACACCGTGCTGTTCGACAAGACCGGCACCCTCACCCGAGGCGCCCACACCGTCACCGCCGTCGCCGCCGACCCGACCCTCGCCGCCGACCGTCGTCCTGGGGGCCACCTCGACCCGATCGGCGACGGGACGGCCGACCCGGGAACAGCGGGCGCCGAGGACGAGCTGCTCCGGCTGGCAGCCGCGGTCGAGTCGGACAGCGAGCATCCGCTCGCCCGGGCCATCGTCGCGGCCGCCGACGAACGCGGCGGCGCGGCCACCGCCACCGGCTTCCGCTCGCTGCCCGGCCGGGGTGTGCGGGCCACCGTCGAGGGGCGGGACCTCGCGGTCGGCGGGCCGGCGCTGCTGCGCGAGCTGGCCGCCCGGCCCGGCGCCGACCTCGGACGGGTCGCCGCCGGCTGGTCGGCGCGCGGTGCCGCCGTGCTCTACCTGGTACGCCTGGACGACGCCGGGCCGCGTGTGCTCGGCGCGCTGGCGCTGGAGGACGAGGTACGCCCGGAGGCCGCCGAGGCGCTCACCGAGCTGCGGGCCGAGGGGGTACGTCGGATCGCCATGATCACTGGTGACGCCCGGTCGGTCGCCGAGTCGGTCGCCGGGAAGCTCGGCTTCCGACCGGGGGTGGACGAGGTCTTCGCCGAGGTGCTGCCGGCGGAGAAGGACGACAAGGTGACCGACCTCCAGCGCCGGGGCGCGACGGTGGCGATGGTCGGCGACGGGGTCAACGACGCCCCGGCACTGGCCCGGGCCAGCGTCGGGATCGCGATCGGCGCCGGCACCGACGTGGCGATCGAGTCGGCCGGGGTGGTGCTCGCCTCGTCCGACCCGCGCGGCGTCACCGGCGTCATCCGGCTGTCCCGGGCCTCGTACCGGAAGATGATCCAGAACCTGGTCTGGGCCGCCGGCTACAACGTGGTGGCGCTGCCGCTCGCCGCCGGGGTGCTCGCCTGGGCCGGGATCGCGCTGAGTCCGGCGGTCGGCGCCGTACTGATGTCCGGCTCCACCATCGTCGTGGCGCTGAACGCCCAACTCCTCCGCCGGGTACGGCTGGCCCCGCCGGCACGCTGAGTCCCGGTTACGACACCTATATATATGGCGGCCGTACGGCGGGGGCGGGATCAGGCCCAGGCGCGCTCGAAGGCGATCCGTGCCTCCAGTTCGAGCAACTGGCGTTTGCGGGGCAGGCCACCGCCGAAGCCGACCAGTTTGCCGCCGGCACCGACGATCCGGTGGCAGGGCACGATCACCGGGATCGGGTTGCGGTTGCAGGCCACCCCGACCGCCCGGGCCGCCCCGGAGTCGCCGACCGCCGCCGCCACCTCGCCGTAGGTACGCGTCTCGCCGTACGGGATCTTCGACATCTCGGTCCAGACCGCCCGCTCGAACTCCGAGCCCCGGCGTACCGAGAGCGGCACGGCGAACTCCGTCAACGCCCCGGCGAAGTACGCCCGCAGCTCCGTCACCGCCATCGCCAGCCCGGCGGCGTCCGGGTCGGGTGCTCCGGGCAGGGCGGTGGCGGGTAGTGCCCCTTCCACCGGCCCGAAGTGCACGCCACAGACGCCGACGTCGTCGACCCCGACGGAAAGCTCCCCGATCGGGGAGTCGAGTACGGTCCAGCGCATCCCGCCATTCTCCACCCCGCCACCCGGCCCCCGGATTCCGTAATGCGACTCACATTCTGACCGATCGGTTAGTTACTGACCGATCGGTCAATGCACTCTGGGACGCGGAGGTGAGAGCGCATGGCACGCGGCAGGACCCGCGCCGAAATCCTGGCCGTGGCGGCCGAGCAGTTCGCGCACGCCGGATTCAAGGGCACGTCCCTACACGACATCGCGGTCGAGGTCGGCTGCTCGAAGGCCACCCTGCTCTACCACTTCGACAGCAAGGAGGCGATCCTCCTCGCCCTGGTCGCCCCGGCCGCCCGCGAGCTGGTCGAACTCGACGCCCGGCTCGGCGGGCTGGATGCCGACGCCGTGCGGGAAGCCGCCATCGACGGCTTCGTCGACCTGGTGGTGACGTACCGGCGGGAGGTCGCGCTCATCTACCACGACCTGCCGTACCTGCTCGAACATCCGGCCTTCGCCGGTCTGCAACCCGCGACTGCCCGGCTGGTCGCGGCCTTCGCCGGTCGATCGACCGATCCGGCCGACGAGATCGCCGCACAGGTGCTGCTCGCCGGGATCTCCGCGATCGTCATCGACCGGCCCGACGACGACGCGGTCGAACTCCGCTCCGCGCTGGTCCGGGTCGCCCGTCGGGCCCTCCACCCGGCACCGGCCCCGATCTCCACGGACCGCACCTGAGCCCGGACCGCACCTGAACCCCCGTTTGCCGGCCGCCTCGCACGGGCACGGACCGCCAACCCGGCAAGCACAACCGATCCGACGACCAAGGAAGCGAGCAACATGGCGACACTCCTCTACCGACTAGGCCGGGCATCCTTCCGGCGCCGCCGGCTCGTGGTGGTCCTCTGGCTCGTCCTGCTGGCCGCGCTCGGCGGGGCAGCGGTGGCGTTCATGGGCCCGACCTCGAGCAACTTCTCCATCCCCGGCACCGAGTCGCAGCGAGCGATCGACGCGCTGGAGCGGGAGTTCCCGGAGGCGAGCGGCGCGACCGGCACGATCGTGGTCGCCGCGCCCGAGGGCCAGCAACTCGGCACCCCGGACCGCCGGGCGGCAGTGGCCGAGCTGGTACGCGAGGCTGCCACCCTGCCCGGCGCGGTCGGCGCGCTCGACCCGTTCACCACCGGAGCGCTCTCCCAGGACGGCCGGTACGCGCTCGTGCAGGTCCAGTTCGCCGACCAGGCCGACGAGATCACCGAGGCGCAGCGCGAGGCGTACGAGCGCAGCGGCTCCGCCGCGACGGCGGCCGGGCTGCGGGTGGAACACGGCGGCGAGGCGATGTCCAGCGTGCCCGAGGTGGGCAGCACGGAGGCGATCGGCGTACTGGTCGCGCTGGTTGTACTGGTCGTGACGCTGGGCTCGCTGGTCGCGGCCGGGATGACGATGCTCAACGCGCTGATCGGGGTCGCCGCCGGAATGGCCGGCCTGTACGCGCTGAGCAACATCATCGAGCTGACCAGTACCGCTCCGATCCTCGCCCTGATGCTCGGCCTCGCGGTCGGGATCGACTACTCGCTCTTCATCACCTCCCGCTACCGGCAGAACCTGCTGGAGGGGTTGGAGCCGGAGGAGGCGGCGGGGCGGGCGATCGGCACGGCCGGTTCGGCGGTGCTCTTCGCCGGGGTAACCGTCGTCATCGCGCTCGCCGGGCTGGCCGTGGTCAACATTCCGTTCCTGACCATCATGGGGCTCGCCGCCGCCGGGACCGTCGCGGTCGCCGTACTCGTGGCCCTGACGCTGCTGCCCGCGCTGCTCGGCTTCGCCGGCCGCCGCGTGCTGCCGCGCCGGCTGCGTAACAGCACGACCGGTCCGGAGTCGGCCGCCGCAGCCGCCGAGGGATTCGGGTTCCGCTGGGCCCGGCTGGTCATCCGGCTCCGGATACCGCTGATCCTGGTCTCCGTGCTCGGGCTCGGCGCGCTCGCCCTGCCCGCCGCCGACATGCGGGTCGCGCTGCCGGACCACGGCACCAGCCCGCAGGGTACGCCGCAGCGCGAGGCCGCCGACCTGATCACCGAGGGGTTCGGGCCGGGCTTCAACAACCGGCTGGCGCTGGTGGTCTCCAGTGAGTCGCCCGAGCGGACCGCCACGGTCGCCCAGGAGGTGACCGCCGTACTCCAGGGCACCGAGAACCTTCTCGCGGTCAGCCCGCCCAACCTGAGCCAGGACCGGCTGACCGCCCTGCTGGCGGTGATCCCGACGACCGGTCCGACCGACCCGGCGACCGAGACCCTGGTGCACCAGATCCGGGAGAAGGTCGGCCCGATCGACGGGGTAGCCGGCACCGACGTGGCGTTGACCGGCCAGACGGCGGTCGGGATCGACGTCTCGGAGACCCTCGCCGACGCGATGCCCTGGTATCTGCTGCTCGTGGTGGGACTGTCGGTACTGCTGCTGATGCTGGTCTTCCGGTCGCTGCTGGTACCGCTGAAGGCGGCGCTGGGCTTCCTGCTCACCGTCGGGGCCACCTTCGGGCTCACCGTGCTCGTCTTCCAGCAGGGCCACCTCAGCGAGCTGGTCGGGCTGGACACCCCGGGGCCGCTGGTCAGCTTCCTGCCGATCCTGCTGATCGGCATCCTCTTCGGCCTGGCCATGGACTACGAGGTGTTCCTGGTCTCCCGGATGCGGGAGGACTTCGTGCACGGCGACACCCCGACCCAGGCCACCATCAACGGCATGGGGCACGGCGCCCGGGTGGTCACCGCCGCCGCGCTCATCATGACCTCGGTCTTCGCCGGCTTCGTCCTGCTCGACGACCCGGTGATCAAGTCGATGGGCTTCGCGCTGGCCATCGGGGTGGCGATCGACGCCTTCGTGGTCCGGATGACGATCGTGCCGGCGGTGATCTCGCTGCTCGGCCGGAGCGCCTGGTGGCTGCCGGGCTGGCTGTCGAAGCTGCTGCCCAACGTCGACATCGAGGGCGAACGCCTGCGCCGGCACCTCGCCCCGGACGCCGAGCCCGACCGCACCCCCGCCCGGGTCTGAGCACCGCCCGACCGTGGGCTGCCACCACCCCCGCCGGGGCGGTGGCAGCCCACGTTTTGCGAGCCAGGCAAACTTTTCCCCGTCCCCGGCGTCTGAGCAGGCGGGAGGTGTGTCTTGGGTCGGGCGTCCGAGCGGGAATTCACCGCATTCGTGCACGAGCGGGGCGACGTGCTGCTCCGCGTCGCCCAGGCGCTCGCCGGTGACCGCTACGCCGCCGAGGACCTGTTGCAGAACGCGCTGGCGAAGGCGTACGCCCGGTGGCCCCGGATCCGGGGCGACGCGGAGCCGTACGTCCGGCAGATCCTCTACCACGACCAGGTCTCGGCCTGGCGGCGGCGCGGACGGCGGGCCGAGGTACCGCACGCCGAGGTACCTGAACCACCCGCCGCCGACACCCAGCACGACCACGACACGGCGCTCCGGATGATGCTCCGGGACGCGCTGATGATGTTGCCACCCCGGCAGCGGGCGGTACTGGTGCTGCGCTATCTGGAGGACCAGACCGTGGAACAGACCGCCGCCGCGCTCGGCTGCCGCCCCGGCACGGTGGCCAGCCAGGCATCCCGGGCACTGAGCAAGCTCCGCGAACTCGTGCCGGAGTTCGCGGAGCTGACCGAGCGGGCGGAGGCACTGCGATGAGCGAACGCGCGGACCGGCTGCTGCGGGAGGCGGTACACGAGTTGGCCGGCAGCCCGCACCAGCCGCCCGATCTCGCGGCCGTCGCCGTCGCACGGGGACAGCGGATGCGCCGACGCCGGCAGACGATCGCGGCCGCGGCGGCGGTTGTCGCGGTCGCCGCCATCGCGGCACCGTACGTCTGGCTCCGGCCCGACCCGCGGCCACCGGCCCTGGCGGTCGGCGGCCCACCGGCGGCGACCACGCCGGTGGCGGTGCCGACGAGTTCGTCGACTCCCGCGCCGGAGCCGTCGGGCGACTGGCGCGCCGGACCGGTGCAGTTGCCCGGCGGTGCCCTGGTGCTCAGCGCGCGCCCGATCGGGCCGAAGGGCCCGACCTGGGCGTACGACACCGATCGGCGGCGCTACGTCAGCATCCCGGAGACCTACACCTCGGTCCGGGTGTCTCCGCGCCACCCGGTCGCCGCGGTACACAGCTCCAAGCGCCCCAGCGAGATCGGGCTGTACGACCTGGCCACCGGCAAGCCGCAGTGGTTCGAGACCCGCGCCACCGTCGCGGGCGTCGAGTGGTCGCCGGACGGACGACGGCTGCTCGCCACCCTCCAGAACAAGAAGGGGGTCTCGTCGATCGGGCTGTTCACCCTCGTGGAGGGAACGCTTGAGTTCCACCCGGTCAAGA
The DNA here is from genome assembly GCF_036421995.1 of Plantactinospora veratri. Classification (NCBI taxonomy): domain Bacteria; kingdom Bacillati; phylum Actinomycetota; class Actinomycetes; order Micromonosporales; family Micromonosporaceae; genus Plantactinospora; species Plantactinospora veratri. The sequence continues at coordinate 102,205 of NZ_JAZGQL010000032.1, read as the reverse complement.
CGCGCCCGGTGAGCTGCGCCGGCCTGTGCCGCTTCACCTGGGTGCCGAACGGCCGGGAGGTGGCACTGTCGCAGGCCGACCCGGTCGTGAACCCTCCGGGGGCGGGCGCGACCTCCCGACCCGGCCTACAGCTCTTCGCGGCCGACGACGGCATGCCCACCCGGTCGCTGCCGGTGTACGGCGATGTCTCCAGCTCGGGGGCGTGGTCCCCGGACGGCTCGCTGGTGGTGGTCTCCGCCGGATCCGAACCCCCGGCACGGGGCAACCCGACGCCGTCGGGCGCCGGGAAGGAGACGACCGCAGAACTCGTCTCGGTGCAGACCGGCGAGGTGATAGGTCGGATGCGCAGCGCCGACGTCACCTGGCTCACCCCCGACCGACTGCTCTATCTGGACGGTACTGCCCGGTCCGGTCGGCTCACCGCCGTACTCGTCGACCCGACCGGCATGGAGCACGAACGGGCCGAACTCCCCGCCGAACTCGTCAGGAGCGCCGAGATCACGGTCGCGGTACGATGATCATCGGGTAACGATCCGGTACGTACACCCCGGATCGGGGAAGTTTCACCCCCATCCAGGACTGCGAACGGCTAATGTCGCACGGACGTCCGGCCGGGGTGGGTGCGGTGAACCAGGCCCCGATCCGCTGCCCACCGGCCGGCGTCCGAACCGCCCGCCGGAGGCTTGCCGCAGGCGCTCCGGCCCGCCCTCCGAGCCCGTCCGCTGTGGACTGTGTGCGCCCGGGTCTCGCGCTCAGCCGATTCCCAGGTTGCCTGGACCGGATACCTTGCAGTCGTGGCAGCGGGGACTCTGATCTTCCTCATCATCGGCGGCGCCGGAGTCGCGGTGCTGGTGCTCGCCCTGCTCGGTACGGAGTTGGCGCACATCGGCAACCCGGACATCGACGGCCCGGTCAGCCTGGAGGCGATCGCCGCGTTCGCCGGCGTACTCGGCTTCGGCGGAGCCATCGCCAACGAACTGCTCGGCGGTCGTACCCTCGCTCAGGTCGCCGCCGCGGGCGGCCTGGGCGCGCTGGCGGCGGTGCCGGCCGGTTGGCTCGCGACCCGGATCTCCCGGGCGGCCCGCAACATGCGGACCGACGGCACTCCCACCCGCAACGACCTGGTCGGGTCCCTGGGGGTGGTGGTCACCCCGATCCCCAGCGCCGGCTACGGCGAGGTGCGGGTCCGGGTGGGCGGCCAGCCGGTGAAACTCAACGCCAGGGCCGAGCGGCCGATCGCGCTCGGCGCGCAGATCTTCGTCGTCGAGGCGCTGACCGAGACCAGCGTCCTGGTCGAGACCTACTGAACCCGGGTCGTTCCGCGGGCCGCGTGCCGCTCGGACACCTGCACCACGCACCAGGCACACCCCATCCACCACCCACGAACGTCGGCAGTCAATCGCGCACGCCAACCCCCAATCCGAAATGGACGGTGCCATGCTGATCCTCATCGCCATCGGCGGAGCAGTGCTCCTGGCCCTCATCCTCGTCATGTTCGTGCTCTCCCGGATCAAGGTGGCCGGGCCGAACGAGGCATTCATCGTCACCGGCCGCAAGGGCCGTACGACGCAGAGCGCCGACGGGAGCCGCTCCACCGACATGTCCGGGCAGAAGGTCGTCCTCGGTGCCTCGGTCTTCGTCCTGCCGGTGGTGCAGAAGCTCCAGTCGCTCGACCTGTCCAGCCGGCGGATCGACGTCAGCATCAAGGGCGCGGTCAGCAAGCAGGGCATCCGGGCCGAGCTGCACGGCGTGGCGATCGTCAAGGTCGGCGGCACCGAGGACGCGATCCGCGCGGCGGCGCAGCGGTTCCTGCACCAGCAGGACGAGATCGAGAGCTTCACCCGGGAGGTGCTCGCCGGTGCACTCCGCTCGATCGTCGGCCGGCTCACCGTGGAGGAGGTCATCCGGGACCGGGCGGCGTTCGCCAGCGCGGTCGCCGAGGAGGCCGAGCACTCGATGACCAACCAGGGTCTGGTGCTGGACACCTTCCAGCTCCAGGACATCCTGGCCGAGGGCTCCTACCTCCAGGACCTGGGCCGGCCGGAGGCCGCCCGGGTGCTCAAGGACGCCGCCATCGCCGAGGCGCGGGCCCGGCAGATCGCCGAGACGGAGCGGCTGCTCGCCGAGGAGAAGATCGCCGAGGCGAACCGGAACCTGGCGCTGAAGCAGGCCGGCATCCAGGCCGAGATCGACGCCGCCAAGGCCAAGTCCGCCGCCGCCGGCCCACTGGCCCAGGCCGAGCGGGACCAGGCGATCCTCACCGAACAGCAGAAGGTCGCCGAGCGCAACGCCGAGCTGAAGCAGCGCCAGCTCGACACCGAGGTCCGCAAGCCGGCCGACGCGGCCCGGTACAAGGTGGAGCAGGAGGCCGAGGCGTCCCGCAACGCGGCGGTGCTGGCCGCCGACGCCGAGCGGCAGGCCACCATCGCCGCCGCCCAGGCCGCCGCCGAGCAGGCGCGGCTGACCGGTGAGGGCGAGCGGGCCCGCCGGGCGGCCCTGGCCGAGGCGAACGCCATCGAGGGCGCCAAGGAGGGTGAGGCCGAGCAGCGCCGGCGTACCGCCATCGCCGACGCGGTCGAGCGGGAGGGCCAGGCGGAGGCCGCGGCGATCCTCGCCCGGGGCCAGGCCGAGGCCGAGGCGATGTCGCGCAAGGCCGAGGCCTTCGCGTCGTACGGCGAGGCGGCCGTACTCGACCTGCTGGTCAAGGTGCTGCCGCAGGTGGTCGAGGCCGCGAGCGCCCCGGTCGGCGCGATCGACAAGATCACGGTCATCTCCACCGACGGCGCCTCCTCGCTGACAAAGTCGGTGGCGGCGAACGTGGCGCAGGGGCTCCAGCTCGGCACCGACCTGACCGGGGTCGACCTGGCCGGGATGCTCGCCCGGCTCGGCGCGACCCGGGGCGGTGCCGACCAGGTCGTCGACGGGACGCTGACCAACGGCGGCAAGGCGGTCGAGCCGAAGAGCTGACCCGAGGACGTTCCACCCGCGGCCCGGCCCGGAGTTGCCGCTCCGGTGCCGGGCCGCCTGCCGTCCCCCGACCGGCCCCCGCCGCACAGGCGGTGGCGACCGGACCGGGCGGCCTGGTCCGTCAGCGTGCCGGAACCGCTAACCCGAGCGGGTGTACAGGGTGGTGAAGGCCAGGGACCTCTGGGTCAGCAGGTCACCGGCACAGGTGTAGTCGGCCGGGGCGGTGGAGGCGGTGAAGGGCCGCCAGGCTCCGGGCGTACCGGCACCGACCCGCAGCCGCACCTCGGCGGCGGAGCGTACGTCCCGCAGCTCGATCCGGTTCCCGACCACGGCGTAGCGGTAGTCGACCCGGCCCCGCAGTTCGAGCACGACCTCCTGTCCGGCGTAACTGCCGGCGAAGGAGGTGCCGTCGCCGTAGTCGGCGATCCCGGTGCCCCCGGCGCCGAGCGAGAGCGTCGAGCCGGTGCCGCCGGTGAAGGCCAGCCGGCCCACCCCGGGCACGTCCACCTGCTCGTCGTGAGAGGTCACCCGCCAGATGCCGACCAGGCAGCCGGCCCCGTCGGCGACCGGTCCGCCGCTCGGGGTACTCCCGGCCGGTCGGCTGCCGCCGGTGGCGGGGCCGGGCTCCGTCGGGCCGGCGCCGGCCGCGTCCCGCGACCCGTCGTCGCGGAGTACGAGCACCAGCACGATCGCGACGACGAGGGCCAGCAAGGTCGACCCCAGCGCCACGATCGGCACCAGGAAGGAGCGTTCACCCGGCCGGCCCGAGACGGTCACGGTCACACCTCCCCGCCCGTCGACTGCCGGATAGCACGGTATCGCCAGCGAGCGCGGGGGTGAACCGTCCGTTCCGGCATTGACCAACCACTAACTCCGCGAACTCTCCGGCACGCTCACCGGGCCCGCGACAGCCGCGGCTGGCTCCGACGACCCGCTCGGCGCAGCGTCGACCACGAGGCCGGAGTTCAGTCGACGGCACCCTGTTCCCGGGCCCAGCGCCACAACTCGGCCTCGGCCTCGTCCCGGTCCAGCGGGCCCCGCTCCAGACGCACTTCCTTCAGGTGCCGCCAGGCCCGACCGACGATCGGCCCCGGTGGTATCCCGAGCAGTTCCATGATGGCGTTGCCGTCGAGGTCGGGGCGTACCCGGGCGAGGTCCTCCTCGTCCTGGAGGCGCGCGATCCGCTCCTCCAGCGCGTCGTAGTCGGCGGCGAGCGCGGCGGCCTTGCGGCGGTTCCGGGTGGTGCAGTCGGAGCGGGTCAGCTTGTGCAGCCGGGGCAGCAGGTCACCGGCGTCGGTGACGTACCGGCGCACCGCCGAGTCGGTCCACTCGCCCCGGCCGTACCCGTAGAACCGCAGGTGCAGCCCGACCAGCCCGACCACTTGGCCGATCACGTCCTTGGGGTAGCGCAGCGCCTTCATCCGCTGCTTGGTGAGCCGGGCGCCGACCACCTCGTGGTGATGGAAGCTGACCCGGCCGTCCGGCCCGACCGCCTTGGTGGCCGGCTTGCCGACGTCGTGCATCAGCGCGGCCATCCGGAGTACGAAGTCGCAACCGCCCTCCTCCAGCCGGACGGCGTTGCTGACGACGATCAGGGTGTGCTCGTAGACGTCCTTGTGCTGTGCGTGCTCGTCGATCTCCAGCTTCAGGCCGGACAGCTCCGGCAGGAACCGGTCGGCGAGGCCGGTGTCGACCAGCAGCCGCAGCCCGGTGATCGGGTCGGCACCGCAGAGCAGCTTGGTGAACTCGTCCCGGATCCGCTCGGCGGTGATCCGGTCGAGGTCGGCCGCCATCGCCCGCATCGCCACCCGGACCTCCGGCGAGACGGCGAAGCGTAGCTGCGCGGCGAACCGGGCCGCCCGGAGCATCCGCAGCGGGTCGTCCCCGAACGACTCGGCGGGGGTGCCCGGGGTCCGGATCACCTTGTCGGCGAGGTCGTCGAGCCCGCCGTACGGGTCGGTGAAGTCGTGCCCCGGCAGGCTGACCGCCATGGCGTTGATGGTGAAGTCGCGCCGCCGCAGGTCGTCGCCGAGGTTGGTGCCGTACCGGACGACCGGGTTCCGGCTCACCTGGTCGTAGGACTCGGCCCGGAAGGTGGTGATCTCCAGTCGCAGCCCGTCCCGCTGTGCGCCGATCGTGCCGAACTCGCGCCCGGTCTCCCAGGTCGCCTCGGCCCAGCCCTTCAGCAGCCGCAGCGTCTCGTCCGGGTGCGCGTCGGTGGCGAAGTCGAGATCCTCGCCGAGCCGGCCGAGCAGGGCGTCCCGGACCGAGCCGCCGACTAGGTGCAGCTCGTGACCGGCGCGGGCGAACCGGCGCCCCAGTTCGTCGGCAACCGGCGAGACCCGGAGCAGTTCCGTGACGGCGTTGCGCTGGGCAGCGCTCAGGGCCGACCGGCTGGCGGACGGCGTCGAGGGTGCGCTGTTCGGGGCGGATGTTTCGGACATGGGATCGCCAGCCTACTGAACCGTCCGGCACCGCCAAGCGCCGGGCACACGCCCGGCGTGCAAGGAAGGGCCCCTTCTTATCGCTTTTTGTATAAGAAGGGGCCCTTCCTTGCACGCTCGGCGGTGACGCGGCCGGGCGGGCGGATGACCGGGTTGACTAAGGTTCCAAGGTGCCGGCGGGTGCCCTGCCCGCCGTACCCCTTTGGGAGGCTGACATGGCTGGCGGGCTGTACCGCAGCGCGAACGCCATGCCCGACGGCGTCCCGCCGCCCCAGGACGGCGCCACGCTGATCTCCGCGTCGCCGGCCCTGGAGAGCACCTCGCCGCCGCCGGAGACCGCCGGCAGCGCCGCCGGGAACAGCGCGATCATGGCGATCGGCAGCCTGGTGAGCCGGGGTACGGGCTTCCTGCGCACCCTGATGGTGACGGCCGCGCTGGGCGCCTTCGCGGTCAACGACGCGTACGCGACCGCGCTGATCATCCCGCAGATGGTCTACGAGTTCCTGCTCGGCGGCATCCTGACCAGCGTGCTGGTGCCGGTGCTGGTACGCCGACGCCGGGTCGACCCCGACGGCGGTCAGGCGTACGCCCAGCGCCTGCTCACCCTCGCCGTGCTGGCCCTCGGCGTGGCCGCGCTGCTGGCGATCGCGGCCGCTCCGCTGCTGACCGCGATCTACGCGGGTGGTCGCGGCAGCGACTACCACTCGCTGGTCACCACGCTCTCCCGGCTGCTGCTGCCGATCATCTTCTTCTCCGGGCTGAGCGCGCTGGTCGCCGCGATCCTCAACACCCGTGGCCACTTCGCGGCGCCGATGTGGACACCGATCCTCAACAACCTCGTCATCATCGCCGCCTGCGCCCTCTACATCGCCATCTACGGCACCGAACTCATCGACCCAGCCGAGATGAGTCCGGGTCGGATCCTGCTGCTCGGCGGCGGCACCCTGCTCGGGATAGTCGTCCAGGCCATCGGCCTGCTGCCGGCGCTGCGCAGGGTCGGCTTCCGCTGGCGGTGGCGGTTCGACTTCCGGGCGCTGGGCCTGCGCGAGCTGGGCCGGCTCGGTGGCTGGATGTTCTGCTACGTGGCCGTCAACTCGATCGGCCTGATCGTGCTCTTCAACCTGCTCAACCAGGTCGAGGGCGAGTCGGCCGGACCGGCCATCTACAACAACGTCTTCCTGCTGCTGATGATGGCGCACGGCATCATCGCGGTCTCGATCATCACCGCGCTGATGCCCCGGATGAGCGCCGCCGCCGCCGACGGCCGGTTCGAGGACATGGCGGCCGACCTGTCCCGTACCGTCCGGACCGTCACCGCCGTGCTCGCACCGATCGCGGTCTGCTACGCCGTACTCGCCGATCCGATCGCGGTGAGCCTCTTCGACTACGGCGCGGCCCGGGGCGACGCGGGGGCGATCTCGCCGGTGCTGCTGGTCGCCGCGCTGGCGCTGATTCCGTTCGCGGTCAGCCAGGTCTTCACCTTCGCGTTCTGGGCGCTGCCCGACACCCGGATGCCGGCGCTGATCAACATCCCGGTGGTGCTGGTCCGGATCCTGGTGCAGATCCTCGCCTTCGCCGCCTTCTCCACCTCGGTGCTCGCCTCCGGGATGATGGTCGGCAACGCCGTCTCGTACGTCGCCGCGGCGGTGATCTCCGCCTGGCTGCTGCGACCCCGGATCGGCCGGATCGGTCTCGGCGACATGCTCAACACCTTCGGCCGGGTGCTCGTGGCCGCCCTCGGTGCGGCACTGGTCGGCCTGCTGGTGGTGACCCTGCTGCCCGGCCAGGCGACCGAGAACCGCTGGCTGGGCTTCCTGGAGGTGGCGATCGGCGGGGCGGCGATCGGTGCCACGTACCTCGGACTGGCGCTGCTGCTGCGGATCCGGGAGATAACCACGGTGGTCGGCATGCTCCGGCGCCGGCTCGGTCGGTGAGCCACCGGTAACCGGTCGGGGTAGGGGCTGGGGACGTACCTGTGGAAAACCCGGCGCGTCCCGCTTGGAACTCCACACACACCCTGTGGACGATGCCTGACCGACTGTCACGGTGCGGCGGCGTCGTACTGTCCGCGATGTGATCGACGTGACCGCCGTGGCACGCCGACCCGGATGCTCTCGACCTTGTGCATCCGGCATACTTCCGGCGCACAGGGGAAGGTGCCGGGTGCATGCCGACGTCCCGGACGACAAGGGTGCCGGGCGGGGGCGGCGGGCCGGCACACCGACCCCGTAGCAAACTGTTGAAATTAACCTATAGATTGCTAAATGCACGGGCCATCAAGGTGGCTGACAGCGGACGATCCAGCGCGCTTCCCGACACATCCGCCCAGCAGGTCGGCGCACGGCCGCAAGATGACGTGTCGGGGATCAGTCAGACCCGGGTAAGGTCGCTCTCGACGGGTGCGGCGAGCGCCTAGGCTAGGAGTGCCGGTGGCCGTCCGATTCCTTCGAAGGCGGAGCGGGAAGCCAGATGCCTAGCAGCACGGGTCCATCGATCGACACGATCACCGAGGGAGGACGGGTGACCCAGGTCGGCGAAGGTCAGGAGGCGGACGAGGCAGCTCCGTCCGTGATGACCTTCGGTGCCCCCGCCGTCGGTGAGATCCTGGCCGAGCGGTACGAGCTTGCCGAACACATCAACGACGACAGCGCGGGCCGGCAGGTCTGGCGCGGTGTCGACGTGGTGCTGCGCCGACCGGTCGCCGTGGTGCTGCGCTATCCCGGTGGCGACTCCGCGAAGGAGATGCTCCAGGCCGCGGTGGCGGCCAGCCGGGTGATCCACCCCAACCTGGTCGGCGTCTACGACGCGATCGACGAGGAGGACCGGGCGTACGTCGTCCGCGAGTGGGTGGACGGACACTCCCTGCGTGAACTCGTCGCCGAGGGGGTGCTCGACCCCGCCCGGGCCACCAGCATCGCGCACGCGGTCTCCGGAGCGATCTCCGCCATTCACGCCACCGGGATGGTGCACGGCAACCTGCACCCCGGCACCGTGATGGTCGGCGACGACGGCCGGGTGGTGCTGGCCGACGCGCGTACCGACGGCGCGGACACCCCCGAGACCGACGTACGGGCGGTCGGCGGCATCCTCTACTACGCGCTGACCGGCCACTGGCCGCACGCCGAGGCGTCCCTCACGGCCGGATCGACCCGGCGGTCCCGCTCTCCGCTGCCGGACGCGGTACGGGACGCGAGCGGCACCATCGCGGCCCCCCGGCAGGTCCGGGCCGGCGTACCCGCCTACCTCGACGACCTCACCATGGACCTGCTCGACTCGCAGCTCGCGGTGCCGTCCTCGGACGTCCTCGCCGCCGAGCTGGGCCGGCTCGACGCCGCCGCCGAGGAGCACTATCTCGACAGCGGGCCGCTCCGCTTCACCTCCGGTGACGACGGCGGCCCCGACCTGCCGACGCCGAGCAACCGCAGGATGCTGATCGGCATCGCCGCCCTGCTGGTGATCGCGCTGGTCGGGCTCTCGCTCGGCATCAACGCGCTGGTCGGCGACCGGGACCCGTCCGACGGCCAGGCCGGGCCGGCCCCGAGCACGGGGACCAGCACCGAGCCGGCGGTCGCCGGAGACCCGGAGCCACCCGCTGCCCCGCCGCGCAAGGTCAACCTCAAGGGCGACCAGGTGCGGGTGATCGACCCGGACGGCACCCGGAGTGAACTCGACGACGTGGAGAAGGCGGTCGACGGCGACCTCAACGAGGGTTGGGAGACCGAGACCTATCGGAACGGGTCGAAGTTCGGCAACAAGAAGGACGGGATGGGCATCCTGATCAACCTGGGCGAGCCCAGGGAGGTCACCAGCGTGCAGGTGGACTTCTCGGAGAGCGGTGTCGCCGCCGAGCTGCGCTCGGGCGCCAAGGACTTCCCGGCAACCGCCAGCGGCGACCGGGCTCTCGTCGAGGCGTACAGCACCCGGATCGGCAACGCGTACGAGAGGACCGACAGCACCAAGGTCCTGTTCAGCAACTTCGTACCGGGCCAGAAATACCAGTACCTGATGCTGTGGATCACCGACCTGCCGGAGACCGAGCCGGGTGCCGCCCGGTGGAAGATCGGCGTTCAGGAGATCACGGTCCAGAGCCGGTGAGTTGCCGGTCGTCCGCGCACGTGCGCGATTCGGCTATCGTGCGGCCATGACCGGCGGGTTGGGATCCGACGCTGCCGGCCGCGCCGGCTCGTCCCCCGTCCACCCCTGGGCGCCGACCGACCCGGCCCGGCCAGCGAGCCCGGCCGTGGGCGACGTCGAGCCCTCCGGGCCGCAGGTGGCGGGCCGGACCGACGGTACGGTGACCCGGCCGCCCGGCTCCGTCCGGCTCGACCCAACCGCCGAACTGTCCGGCGGTGACCTGTCCGGCGATCCGGAGCGCAGTGACGCCGAACTGCTCCGGGCACATGTCGACGGCGACCGGGACGCCTTCGCCACCCTCTTCCACCGGCACCGGGACCGGCTCTGGGCGGTGGCGCTGCGTACGGTCTCCGACCGGGAGGAGGCGGCGGACGCCCTCCAGGACGCCCTGCTCTCGGCGCACCGCTCGGCGGCCCGGTTCCGGGGCGAGGCCGCCGTCACCACCTGGCTGCACCGGATCGTGGTGAACGCCTGCCTCGACCGGATCCGCCGTCGCCAGGCCCACCCGACCGTGCCGCTGCCGGACAGCAGCCGCCCGCTCGACACCGCCCGCTGGCAGGGCGGCGTCGAGCCGGCCGCACCCCCCACCGACCACGACACCCGGCTCGTCGTACGCCAGGCGCTCGCGGAACTACCGGTCGAGCAGCGGGCCGCGCTCGTGCTGGTCGACCTACAGGGCTATTCGGTCGCCGAGGTGGCCGAGATGCTCGGTGTCGCCGAGGGCACCGTGAAGAGCCGGTGCTCCCGGGGACGGGCCCGGCTCGCCCTCCTGCTCGGCCACCTCCGACCGGCGGGTACCGGCCGCGACCCCGCGCCGAGTCCCAGGGTGCCGTCGGTCACCAGCGGGAACCTCGGCTCCGGCGGCGGCGTCCGATCGGAGTCGATCCGGCAGGGGCCGGAGAAGCAGGTGGCACCGGGCCGGCGTGGTGGCCGGACGGACCAGGACCAGGAGGAATCGTGACCGGGGGCCAGTTCCGGGAGGTCGATCTCGACCTGCTGGCCGACTATGTCGGTGGCGCGCTGCACGGCACCCCGGACGAGACCGAGATCGCCCGGCTGGTCGACCAGGACCCGGCCTGGGCCGAGGCGTACGCCGCCCTCACGGCCGGGCTCGACGCGGTACGCCTCGACCTCGCGGCCTGGGCCGCCGAACCGACCCCGATGCCGTCCCCGGTGCTCGACCGGCTCGTCACGGCACTGGCCGGCGCGGCCGCGCCCGACAGCACCGGACCGTCCACCGGGACGAGCCCGACCGAGACTGCCGGGGCACCGGCGAAGCCGGCCACGGAGCCGGGCCAGGATTCCACGGAGCCGGTGGAGGCTCTCGGAGTGCCGGCGACGCTGGCCGAGGCTCCGGCGCCGGGTGCCGCCAGCCGGCCCGGCGTCACCGCGGATTCCGGGTCCGGCCCGGCGAGCGGTTCCGCACCGGGCGGGCCGAGGCGGCCGGCCGGCCGGCCCCGTCGCCAGCAGTCAGCCGAGCCGACCCGGGCCGGCGGCACGCAGCGCCCCGGCACAACCGGCCGGCGACGGCGCTGGGCGCGGCGGATGGCCGCCCCTCTCCTGCTCGCCACCGTGATCGCCGGGTTCGCCGGGTTCGCCCTCAGCGGGCTGGTGAACGGCGGAGACAGCGCCGGTGACCAGTCCGCCGGTACGGCGTTGAACTCCGGCGAGGACTCCGCCGCGCCGCAGATCCTCGGCTCCGGCCCGCCCCGGACGGTGGTCGAACCCTCCGCCGAGCGGGTGCTCTCCACCGGTACCGACTACACCCCCGACTCGCTGCCGGACACCGTCTCCGACCTGGCCAGGCAGGCCGTCCCGACCACCGCGCCCCCCCGGTCGTCACCGCGGGTCCGCAGCTCCGGCCCGGTACGCGAGGACGCCGGCCCGGGAGCGCCGAGCAGCAGCCCGGACCGGGCGACGGCCACCTCGCCGTGCTGCCTGCCGCTGAAGGCCGACAAGTCCCTGCAACGGCTGACCGACCGGTCCGTACTCGCCGCCTGCTTCGACGCGATCGCTGCGGAGCACGCCCAGGGCCCGGTCGCGGTCGAGCTGGTGGACTACGCCACCTTCCAGGGCAAGGCCGCGCTCGTCGTCGTCTTCACCGATCCGTCGGGCGCCCGCTGGGCCTGGGTGACCGGTCCGAACTGCGGTTCACCGGCCGCCGGTGCCGACGTCACCTATCAGAGCCGGGTAGGGTGAAACAACGCCTCGTCGGCTGTTTCGCCGGCGCAGTGACATGACCCACCGGATGACCGGCTCGGGAATCCCCGGTTCGTACGATGACGTTCTGGCTTGCAGGTGCCGGTGCCGTACGTGGCCGGCGCTCGGACCGCCGTCGGCGCATGGCGTCGGTGGCGCAGAGACACACATCGGGAGACGGCAGTGGACGAGGTCCGCAACCTGATCATCATCGGCTCTGGGCCGGCCGGTTACACCGCGGCGGTCTACGCCGCGCGCGCCAATCTCAAACCGCTGGTCATCGAGGGTGTGCAGTCCGGTGGTGCGCTGATGACCACCACCGAGGTGGAGAACTTCCCCGGCTTCGCGGACGGCATCATGGGTCCGGAGCTGATGGACGCCATGCGCAAGCAGGCCGAGCGGTTCGGGGCCGAGTTCGTCACCGACGACGTGACCCGGGTGGAACTGGCCGACACCGGCGTGCCGGGCTCCGGCGCGGTCAGCACCGCGTACGTCGGCGAGACGGCGTACCGGGCGAAGGCGGTCATCCTGAGCACCGGTTCGGCCTGGCGGCCGCTGGGCGTGCCGGGCGAGCAGGAGTACCTCGGGCACGGTGTGTCGTCCTGTGCCACCTGTGACGGCTTCTTCTTCCGCGGCCAGGAGATCGTGGTGGTCGGCGGCGGCGACTCGGCGATGGAGGAGGCGACCTTCCTCACCAAGTTCGCCAGCAAGGTGACGATCGTGCACCGCCGGGACGAGTTCCGGGCCAGCAAGATCATGGCGGACCGGGCGCTGGCGAACGAGAAGATCCAGGTCGAGTGGAACAGCGTGGTCGAGGAGGTGCTCGGCGACGACGGCAAGGTCTCCGGGGTACGCCTGCGCAACACGCACACCGGCGAGGCCAAGACGCTCGACGTCAGCGGCGTCTTCGTCGCGATCGGCCACGATCCGCGCAGCGAGCTGTTCCGGGGTCAGGTGGAGCTGGACGAGAGCGGCTACGTCAAGGTCCAGGCGCCGACCACCCGGACCAACATCCCCGGCGTCTTCGCCGCCGGTGACCTGGTCGACCACACCTACCGGCAGGCGATCACCGCGGCCGGCACCGGCTGCGCCGCCGCCCTCGACGCCGAGCGGTTCCTCTCGACCCTCGAAGAAGACTGAATTCCAACGCACGAAGCAACCCCCCGAGGAGGACTAGTGGGAGCAACAAGCGCCGTCACGGACGCCAACTTCGCCAGTGACGTGCTGCAGTCCGATACGCCGGTACTGGTGGACTTCTGGGCCGAGTGGTGCGGGCCGTGCCGCAAGGTCGACACCCTGCTGGAGGAGATCGCCGGCGAACTGGGGGACAAGGTCCGGATCGTCAAGCTCAACATCGACGACAACCCGGAGACCGCTCGTGCCTACCGGGTGCTCTCGGTGCCGACCCTCACGATGTTCAAGGGCGGCGAGCCGGTCCAGTCCATCGCCGGGGCCCGTCCCAAGAGCGATCTGATCAAGCTCATCGAGACCGCGCTGTAGCGCGAGCCGCAGCCAGGCCGACGCGCCCGTCTCCGGAGACCCCGGAAGCGGGCGCGTCGGCGTTTCCGGCCGCGCCGGGGCCGGCCGCGACGACAGGCCGGAACCGGAGACCGCCATCCGTGGCGGATCTGACACCAGCGGTACGGCCGGCTCGCGTCTGGCGTACCGACCGAACGGGTATATCCGCAGCTGGGCGCCGGGGTTGGCCGGATGCCGTACGGTCAACGACGGGCGGGGGCGGGAGCGCCACGGTACGCTCCGGAAGCGTTCCTCCTCGCGAAGGTGGGTCGACGCCACCGGGTCGGACCCCGTCGAGTGGTCCGCCGGGCCCGGCGGAGGAACCGAACCGTCCACCGCCGGAGCGGTCACAGGGCCGATCCGGCACCGCCGGAGAGCCCGGCAGACAGCCGCAGGCACGCAGAGGGAGGTCGTCCGTGCGTCCGATCCGACCTGGTGACCGGGGACGCGCGGTCACCGAGATCCGAGCCGTCCTGGTCGGGTTGAGCCTGCTGCCCGCCGGTGGGCCGCCCGGCGCCGACGAGTTCGACGCGGAGACCGAGCGCGCGGTACGCGCCTTCCAGCAGGACCGGGGGCTCAACGTCGACGGTCAGGTCGGCCCGGAGACCTGGCGGGCGCTGGACGCGGCCCGCTGGCGCCTCGGCGCCCGTACCCTCTACCAGGCGATTCCCGACCCGCTGATCGGCGAGGACGTGCGTACCCTCCAGGAACGCCTGCTGGAGATGGGCTACGACGTCGGCCGCGCCGACGGCGTCTACGGCGCCCGGACGGCCCGCGCGGTCGCCCAGTTCCAGCGCGAGGTCGGGCTGCCCCCGGACGGCGCCTGCGGCCCACAGACCATGAACGCGCTGCGCCGGCTCGGCCGGAAGGTGGTCGGCGGCCGTCCGACCCTGCTCCGCGAGTCCGACGCGTTCCGCCAGTCCGGCCCGAACCTGGTCGGCAAGGTCATCGTCGTCGACCCCGGTCACGACCCGTTCGATCCCGGGTTCGTGGTGCAGGACGGCACGATGCGGTGGACCGAGGCCGACCTCGCCTACGACCTCGCCGCCCGGCTGGAGGGCCGGCTCGCCGCCGCCGGCATGCGGGTGCACCTCACCCGCGGCCCGGCACCGGCGGCGCCGCTGGCCGACCTCACCCGGGCCGACCTGGCCAACGAACTCGGCGGCGACCTGCTCATCTCGCTGCACGTCGACGGGCACGCGAACCCGGAGGCGGACGGGGTCGCCACCTACCACTACGGCACCTCGAACGGGGTGACGTCGAGCGTCGGCGAGCGGCTGGCCGGGCTCGTACAGCGCGAGATCGTGGCCCGGACCGGGCTGCGCAACTGCCAGACCCACGCGAAGACCTGGGAGCTGCTCCGGCTGACCCGGATGCCGGCGGTACGCGTCGACGTCGGCTACCTCACCTCACCCACCGACCGGGCGCGGCTGATCGACCCCCGGTTCCGGGACCGGGTCGTGGACGCCATCGTCGCCGCCGTGCAGCGGATGTACTTCCCGGTCGAGGAGGATGTGCCGACCGGCTCGATCGACGTCAGCGAGCTGCGCGCGATGGTGGCGGCCGGCGCCGCCGCCCGGGACTGACCGACCGGACGCCGCGCGGGTGCGGGGATGCCGTTCGGCGCCGTCAGCCGGCGGCCGAGCGGGTGGCCGGGCGTACCGGGCGGAGCAGCCCTTCCGGGCTCATCGAGCCGAGCAGCTTCTCCAGCGCGTACTCGACGTCGGACTTCCAGGACAGCGCTGTACGCAGTTCCAGCCGGAGGCGCGGAAAACGCGGGTGTGGCCGTACCGTCTTGAAACCGACGGAGAGGAAGTAGTCGGCCGGGGCGACACAGCCACCGGCACCGTCACCCGCGTCGCCGAACTTCGCGTCGCCGAACGCCTCGATCGCCTTGATGCCCCGCTTCGTCAGGTCCCGCGCGACCCCCTGGACGAGCATCCGGCCCAGTCCGCCACCGGCGAAGGTGGTGATGACGTGTGCCGTGGTGAGCAGTGCGGCGTCGGCCGAGACCGGCGAGGTGGGGAACGCCATCGACCGGGGAACGTAGGCCGGCGGGGCGTACATCACGAAACCGGCGGGCATGCCGTCGACGTATGCCAGCTTCCCGCAGGAGCCCCATTCGAGCAGCGTCTGCGAGACCCAGGCCTCCTTCTCCAGGCCGGGATCACCCGCCTCGCGGGCACGTTCGGCGGCCACCGGATCCAGCTCCCAGTAGACGCACCGCCGGCAGGGCCGGGGCAGGTCTTCGAGAGTGTCGAGGGTCAGACTGACCAGACGTCGCGACATCGGCGCATCCCCACAAATCATCCCGGAGGTATAAAGGCCGCAAACATCGCCATCTCCGGTCCCTACCCCCAACGAGCGATCGTACGCCGGAACCTCGCGGCCCGGGAGAGGACGGGTCGACTACGGACCGTTGCACCCGGTCGGCGGGCGACCGGGCAGGTCAGCCGGTCCGACATGTGGACGGGCCGCTGGGCGGAGGGCAATACCGGGTGATCCGGATTACCATCGAGCGACGAGCGCCGACCGGCGGTGTTGCCGGCCAGCCCCACCGACCCGCCCGTCAGGCGGGGTTCGAACGGACCGGGACGGAGCGCGGGCGCGGCGTTCGAGGTGCCGAGGGCACCCGGGCGGGATCAAGCGACCTGTTTCCGGGAATGCGGTTCGGTGACCGTCCCGGCCACCATCACGGAGGCACGACGAGCGGGCGGGGAGGCGGGATGAGCGGGCGCGAAGCGGGCATCCGGCGACCCGGCCGTGGACGTCGTGACGAGGAAGAGCACAGCGAGGAGGCGGCATGACCGGCACGACGCTGGACGACTACACGGACCGCTATGCCCGACGGGTACGCGGGATGACGGCATCGGAGATCCGAGCTCTCTTCGCCGTCGCCAGCCGTCCGGAGGTCGTCTCGTTGGCCGGTGGCGCACCCTACATCGCCGCGTTGCCGCTGGACGCGGTCGGCGAGATGCTGAACAAGCTCGCCGCCGACCAGGGCGCGACGACGCTCCAGTACGGCATCGGTCAGGGCACCCTGGAGCTGCGGGAACGGATCTGCGAGGTGATGGCGCTCTCGGGCATCGACGTCGGCTGCGGCGCCTCCCCGGAGGACGTGGTGGTGACGGTCGGCGGGCAGCAGGCGCTGGACCTGATCGCCCGGCTCTTCCTCGACCCCGGCGACGTGGTGCTCGCCGAGGGGCCCACCTACGTCGGCGCGCTCGGTGTCTTCCAGAGCGCACAGGCGCAGGTGGTGCACGTTCCGATGGACGCCGACGGCCTGATCCCGGAGGCGCTGGAACTGGCCATCGCCGAGGTCGCCCGCTCGGGTCGCCGGGCGAAGTTCCTCTACACGATCCCGACCTTCCAGAACCCGGCCGGTGTGACGCTGACCGAGGAGCGCCGGGAGCGGGTGCTCGACATCTGCGAGCGGGCCGGCCTGCTGGTGGTCGAGGACGACCCGTACGGTCAGCTCGGCTTCGACTGCGAGGCACCGCTGCCGCTGCGGGCCCGCCGCCGGGACGGCGTCTTCTACCTGAGCACCTTCTCCAAGACCTTCGCGCCGGGCCTGCGGGTGGGCTGGATCCTGGCCCCGCACGCCGTACGCGACAAGCTGGTGATCGCCAGCGAGGCGCAGATCCTCTGCCCCAGCGCCTTCGCCCAGTCCGCCGTCACCACCTACCTGTCGACGATGCCGTGGCGGCAGCAGCTCAAGATCTACCGTGAGGTCTACCGGGAGCGCCGGGACGCCCTGCTCGACGCGCTGGCCGACTACATGCCGGCCGGCACGAGCTGGACCGAGCCCGGCGGCGGCCTCTTCGTCTGGGCGACCCTGCCGGACGGCCTGGACGCCAAGGCGATGATGCCGCGAGCCATCGCCGCCCGGGTCGCCTACGTCCCCGGCACCGGCTTCTTCGCCGACGGCACCGGCGCGGGTCACATGCGGCTCAACTTCTCCTTCCCGCCGCCGGAGCGGATCCGCGAGGGGGTGCGCCGGCTGGCGAGCGTGATGGAGCAGGAGACCGCGATGCGCGAGGTCTTCGGCACCGTGGCTGCGCCGTCCCGCCGTCGTGGGCAGGCCGGCGCGGACGTGCCAGGTCCCGACTTGGCATGATCTCCGGCATGGGTACCCACTCTGCCGACGATCCGCTGCTCGCCGCCGAATGGCCGGACCTCGTACCACGGGAGGCCACGGCGGAGCTGCGGGTACTGGTGCTTGCCGGCGGTCTCTCCTACGAGCGGGACGTGTCACTGAAGTCCGGTCGACGGGTACTCGACGCGCTCCGCTCGGTGGGTGTGGAGGCGGAACTGCGGGACGCCGACGTCTCGCTGCTGCCGCTGCTCCGGGACGATCCCCCGGACGCGGTGGTGATCGCCCTGCACGGGTCGACCGGCGAGGACGGCTCGCTGCGCGGCGTACTCGACATCTGCGACGTGCCGTACGTCGGCTGTGACGCCCGCTCGTCCCGACTCGCCTGGGACAAGCCGTCGGCGAAGGCGGTACTCCGCGAGGACGGCATCCCCACCCCGGACTGGGTGGCGCTGCCGCACGACCGGTTCTCCGAACTCGGTGCGGTGGCGGTGCTGGACCGGATCGTCGACCGGCTCGGACTGCCGCTCATGATCAAGCCGGCTCAGGGCGGCTCGGGTCTCGGCGCCGCCGTGGTCCGGGACCCTGCCGCACTCCCGGCGGCGATGGTCGGCTGCTTCGCGTACGACTCGACGGCGCTCGTGGAGCGCTTCGTACCCGGAATGGACGTGGCGGTCTCGGTGGTCGACCTGGGCGACGGCCCGCGCGCACTGCCCGCCGTCGAGATCGTGCCCCGCAACGGCGTCTACGACTACGCCGCCCGCTACACCGCCGGGCTCACCACCTGGCACGCCCCGGCCCGGTTGTCGGCCACCGCGGCGGCGCGGGTCGCGGAGACCGCCCTCGCGGCGCACGCCGCGCTCGGACTCCGCGACCTGTCCCGGGTCGACCTGATCGTCGACGAGGACGACCGGCCACACGTACTGGAGGTCAACGTCTCGCCCGGGATGACCGAGACCTCGCTGCTCCCGCTCGCCGTGGGCGCTGCCGGCCTCGACTTCGGCGAGCTGCTCCGGACGCTGGTCGCCCGCGCCGCCCAACGCCGCACCCCCGGCCGCCCCTGACCTGCTCGCAGGTCCTCAGGCGATCAGCAGGTCGTCACGGGGCGGATCGCCGGCCACCACACCGTTCCCGATGGCCGTGCTGCGCCGACCCACCCGGACGAGATGCGCGGGCCGCTCCCTCGGCTTGCGGGCGGGCCCGCCCGGTCAGTACGCCCGGGTGGCCGGATCGCCGTGGGATTCACGGCGAGCGGTCGAATCGGAAGTCTCCGCCGGCTCCGTAGCCCGCGCTCCTGCCGCCGGCTCCGCTCCTCCCGGCTCCGGCACGGTCGTCGCAGTCGGGGTCGGGGAGGAGGCGGGCGACTCGGTCGACGCCGCCGGGCCGTCCGGCGTCGGCACGGTAGCGGACGACTCCGCAGCAGCACCCTGTTGAGCCAGGCTCGACGGCGCCTGCCACTGGATGCGGGGCGGCTCGGCCAGCGGACGTCCGCCGAACTCGGCGAGCCAGGCGGCCACGAGCGCGAGATTCTCCCGCCACTGCGGTTCCGGGATCGGGGGCAGGATGTCGTCCCACAGCGAGAGGAAGGTACCGCGCAGCTGGAGCCGCCCGTACGGCCGCGCCAGGAACCACAGGTGCAGGTGTGCGGCGCCGTCACCCCAGCGGTTGACGTGCACCCGGGCGACTCCGTCCAGGGACCGTACGGCCCGCTCTAGCCGTACCGTCATCACCCCGAGTTCGGCAGCGAGCAGGTTGGGCAGATCTCCCAGGTCCAGATGCGAACGTGATTCGAGGATCAGCACCATCGGCAGTCCGGTCGGCCGGTCCATGGCGCGTACCCGCCAGCGTTCACTGACCCAGATGTAGGCGTCGTCGGGGGCGTTGCAGGAGTGGCATTCGCCGGAGCCCTCGCCCTTGCGCGGCGGCTCGACCGCTACGGGGTCGTCGAGTTGCTTGACCCGGAACTCGCCTTCGAAGGGGAACGAAGGCCACCGGGTGAAGTCTGGTACAGCGGGAGGGGTGTGGGGCACGACGCTGACCCTAACCGAGTTCCGGACCGCTGTCCCTACCCTGTTTTGGCTGCCGATCATCGGGAGGTCGACCCGCCGTCGGAGCCACGACGGCCGCCCCCGGACAGCCGGACGGGTTGGCTCGGATTGCTCGGTCCGGAGGCGTTGAGCCGGTTCGCGCGGGACACCGATTCCCTCCCCGGATGGCTGCGGTCGTCGGCTTGGACGCGCCCGCTGACGGCCCGGCTCAGCCTTCCCGCCATGAGGTCTCGTCCGCAGGTTCGTGAGACCGCTCGACGCCCGCCACTCCTGGGCTTCCCATCGAGTCGCCCTTTGAAGTCCGGACGCGATCCGGCCACCACGGGCGGTTCATCGGCGTCCCCGCCGTCCGCCGTTCGGAGTTCCCCACAGGTCCACCGATCCGTTTCCAAGACCGCAATGGCCCCGTCCGGAAGCTGCGGCGAGCGGATTTCACCGCCGTCATCCACAGGCTGATACCGCGTTCCACGCGCTGTTTCACGTGAAACGAGGGGTGCCTGTGGACAACCCCTGTGGATTACTTTCGCCATCCCCAGGCGCCGCAGCGCACCCTCGATGGCCGAGGAATCGATATCGAAGTGGGGCGACGCACTGCACGGTGCGGAGGTGCCTCCGGGGAGGGACCGTGACGCCGTGACGCCGCCGTGTCGGCCACCCCGGAGTGGGGGCTCCCGAGACGGTATGCCTACCGCAAGCGTCCCCTCGGAAGCCTCTCAGGACCGCTGAGATCGCCGCTGGAGCGACGACGCCTTGGACCGCTCCGTCGGGGCGTGCGGAGTGGTCCGGGAGCGGGAGCTCTCGTGTCAGACGCTCTGGGCAGCCACCATCCAGGGTGCTGGTTTCACGTGAAACCAGCCGACCGCCTCCCGCAGCAACGGGAATGGCCACGCCCCCGGTCATTCGGGGTCGTGGCCATTCGCGCGCTGTCGAGGTCCGCCGGTCTGCCTGTCGCACCGGGCAGACCGGCCCGGGGATCAGGCTGTTTCGTCCGGCTCGGCGTCCGAGCCCGTCATCCCGATCAGACCGACGATCCGTTCGAGGTCGTCCACGGTCGCGAACTCGATGGTGATCTTCCCCTTGTTACGCCCGATGTCGACCTTCACGCGGGTGTCGAACCGGTCCGACAGCCGGTCCGCGAGATCGGTGAGTCCGGGGGCGTGCACCTTGGCCCGCCGCTTCGCCGGGCTGGGGCGGCTCGGGGAGGTCTCGGCCAGCTTCACGACCTCCTCGGTGGCCCGTACCGACAGCCCTTCGGCCACGATCCGGCGGGCGAGCTCCTCCTGTGCGGTCGAGCTCTCCAGGCTGAGCAACGCCCGGGCATGTCCGGCCGAGAGCACTCCGGCGGCCACTCGCTTCTGTACCTCGGCGGGCAGGTTCAACAGCCGGATGGTGTTCGAGATCTGCGGGCGGCTGCGGCCGATCCGGCGAGCCAGTTCCTCGTGCGTCGCGCCGAACTCCTCCAGCAGTTGCTGGTACGCCGCCGCCTCTTCCAGTGGGTTGAGGTTGGCCCGGTGGATATTCTCCAGCAACGCGTCCCGGAGCATCGCGTCGTCCCGGGTGTCCCGGACGATCGCCGGGATCGAGTCCCGGCCGACCGCCTGCGCCGCCCGCCAACGCCGTTCGCCCATGACGAGCTCGAACCGGTCGTCGGGAAGCTGGCGCACCACGATCGGCTGGAGGAAGCCGACCTCCTGGATCGAGAGCTTGAGTTCCTCCAGAGCCTCCTCGTCGAAGATCTGCCGTGGCTGCTTCGGGTTGGGCACGATGGCGTCGAGCGGGATCTCGGCGAACCGAGCCCCTGGAACGGGTGCCAGCTCCGGCCCGGTCGGCTGGGTCGGCGCGGGAGGCACCGGCGTGGACCAGGAGGATTCGCCGGACAGGGATGGCGCCGCCTCCGGTCGACCGGCCGGAGGCTCCGCCGTCACCACCCCGGCAGCCGGTTCCGGTGCGGTGGTGGGGATCAGCGCGCCCAGTCCTCGACCCAGCCCGCCCCGCGGACGGTTCTTCATGCCACGCCTCCCGACGCATCAACCGAGCTATGCATTGCGGCCAACAGACTCTTTGACCCCGCGCATCGCAATCTCCTGGGCCGCCTCGAAGTAGCTCGTGGCACCCCGCGAACCGGGATCGTAGGTCATCACCGACTGGCCGTAGCTCGGAGCCTCCGATACCCGCACGTTGCGCGGGATCACGGCCTGGAGCACCTTGTCACCGAAATGGTTCCGGACGTCCTGCTCGACCGCGTCCGCCAGCCGGGTCCGCCGGTCGTACATGGTGAGCAGGATCGTCGAGACCTCAAGGGTCGGGTTCAGGTGCTGGCGTACCAGGTTGATGTTGTTGATCAGTTGGTTCAGGCCCTCCAGCGCGTAGTACTCGCACTGGATCGGGATCAGCACTTCCTGGGCGGCGCAGAGCGCGTTGACCGTGAGCAGACCGAGCGATGGCGGGCAGTCGATGAAGACGTAGTCGAACTCCGCTGGGTGGCCGGCAATGGCGCGGGCGAGACGGGACTCCCGAGCTACCACCGAAACCAGCTCGATCTCGGCACCGGCCAGGTCGATGGTGGCCGGTACGCACCACAGGTCGGGGATCCCCTCGACGCCCTGGGCAACCTCCGCGAGCGGCACGTTGTCGATCAGGCAGTCGTAGACGTCCGGGACGCCAGCGTGGTGTGGCACGTTCAACCCGGTGGAGGCGTTCCCCTGCGGGTCGAGGTCCACGACCAGAACACGGTTGCCGTGCAACGCCAGGGCCACCGCCAGGTTGACCGTGGTGGTGGTCTTGCCGACGCCTCCCTTCTGGTTCGCGACACACATGATCCGTGGCCGGTCCGGACGCGGCATCGTCACCTCGCCGCTCGGATTCAGGATTTGCACAGCGCGCATTGCCTCCATTGCCAACGGGGGATCGTCCTCTTCGCGCGACGGGGTTTCACGTGAAACGTACGCGTCGGATGCGGCGTCCTCAGGGATGGTCTCCGGTACCGCAGACGGCGTGTCGGCCGGAGCTTCGGGCTCGGTGACGACCGGGCGGATCTCCGGACCCGCCCCGTCCGCCCGCACCCGTGCCGCCGGACGGCTCGACGCCGGTTCCTCAGCGCCGACCGGCGACGCGACCGGCGGCACGACCGGTGGTACGACCGGTGGCGCGACCGGCGACGTGGCCGAGGGCTGAACGCCGGCATGCGGTGCCGCCGGCCGCGGCGGTACGTCCGGCGGCGCCGAGAACGTCGGCGCCGTCGCCCGCCCGGCCGGCCTCGGATGTTCCGCAGTGTGCCCGGACGGGTCCTGTCCCGGCCCGTGCACCGGCTGGCGGGGCAACTCCGGCGCCGCTCCCGGGCCGGTCGGTTCCGCCACGAACGGCGAACTCACCGGGGCGTACCCGGACCCGCCGCGCTCGGTCGCCCCGGACGGCGGCGTGACCCGGGCGGTACCGCGACTCGAACCGTGGGATGGTGTGCCGGGGTACCCGGTGGGTTGGCCGTCGGAGTCGTCACCCCGCCCCGGTGGCCGGGTCCGGCCGCTCGCGGACCAGCCCTCGTACTCGGTTTCACGTGAAACATCGGCGCCGCCGGAGTGGTATCCCCCGGAGTCCGTCATCTCTGGATCGTCATACCTACCGTTGTCATGCACCGTGTCATCCCTGCCAGCTTCGGATGGTGTCGGCCCGGTCAGCGCCCATGCCCTGCCTCGGGCGTAGCGTGCGGTCCGGCAAGAAGCAGCGAAGGCCTGAGGCGCCACCCGCTGCCCGGTCTACACTATCGACGCGCGGTCAGCCTACGGCCGCTGGGCAAATAGGGCCACGGCTGTCCGTAGGATGAAAACCGGCCGTTCCGGAGCTCCGTCCTCGCAGAGCGGTCTGATCAGCGGATACGACGCCCCGGCTCAGCTCGTCGATCATCCCGCCGCTTCAGGCACCAGACCCGACCCCGGACGGCTGGCGGAACGCGACTCCCCTGTCGCGGTGATCCGGCCCGGGGAAGGTGCCGTCAGTGCGCCGTCGACGCCTCACCCAGACGGTCCCGCTGGCGGCCGACCGCCCGGCGCTGCCACGGCATCGGCACGCGTACCGACGCCATGCCCGCCGCTGTGGCCGCCTGGATGCCCAACTCGGTGTCCTCGAACACCAGACAGGACTCCGGCGGTACGTCGAGTAGGCGGGCGGCGAGTAGAAAGCCCTCCGGATCCGGCTTGGCTGTCGTGTAGTCCTCGGCACAGACCAGTACGTCGAACTTCGCCAGCAGATCGAGCGTCTCCAGGGACGCGGTGACCGATTCCCTGGTGCTGCCGGAGACGACGGCGAGTGGAAGCCGCAGGTGGGCCTGGTCGATGTGCTGCCGCACCTCTGGTACGGCAGTCAACTGTGGCAACAGCTCACGATAGAACTCCTCCCTGCGCCGGGCGACCGCTTCCGGCGGCATGGTGAGGCCCTGCCGTTCGTTGAGCGTGACGATGATGTCGATCACCGTCCGGCCGCCCCAGGTGTAGAAGAGGTCCTCCGGCAGGACGCAGTTCCACTCCGCGAGCGCTCGCTGCCAGGCGAGGTAGTGCAGCGGCATGGAGTCGGCGATGGTGCCGTCGCAGTCGAAGAGGTAGGCACGGAATTCACCGGCCGGGAGGGGCAGCATCACCGGCACAGGGTATAGCCGGAGCCGGCTCCACCGAGGCACGGGCCAGGACGAGAGCGGCAAGCCGGGCACGCCAGAAGAAAGCACCGCAGAGCCAGCGAGTCGGACAGGGAACGATAAAGGCCAGCGGGCCAGGCAGAAGGCGATGAACCCGGCAGAGCCCGCCGGCCGCTATCGGGCTGTTCCGCCGCGCCGGCCGCCCGACGTACCCCGGGCCGGCGCGCGGCCGGCGCGCTCCCGGACCACCTCCACGACGGTCGTCGGCGGGTCGACCACGCCGAGACCGGCCAGCCGGACCATCGGCGACGACCCGCCGAGCCGGCGTACCGCTTCGGCGTGCTCGGCCACCTCCTCGGCGGCGCTGGATCCCTTCATCGCCAGCAGGCGCCCGCCGGGCACCGCGAGCGGAAGACACCAGCCGG
Organism: Plantactinospora veratri; assembly: GCF_036421995.1. NCBI lineage: Bacteria > Bacillati > Actinomycetota > Actinomycetes > Micromonosporales > Micromonosporaceae > Plantactinospora > Plantactinospora veratri. The sequence continues at coordinate 77,753 of NZ_JAZGQL010000032.1, read as the reverse complement.
CCAGCCGGTCGAGCGGGGCGACGGCGCGGGCCGTCACGACGTCGGCCGGTACCCGCAGCTCGTCCGGGAGGTTGGCCAGGTCGACCGGTGCACCGGACTCGACCGGAAGCGGCCCGGTGGACCGCCCGCTCCTGCCGGCCCGGCGGCGACGGCCACCGGCACCCTCCCGCCGGCTCGCGGCGAGTTCCTCCGCCCGGGCCCGGACCACGGTGACCGCGTCCCCGAGGTCGAGCGCGGTTACCACCTCGGCCAGGAAGACGGCCCGGCGGGCCAGCGGCTCGACCAGCGTGACCGTCAGGTCCGGCCGGGCGATGGCGAGGACGATTCCGGGAAGTCCGGCCCCGGAGCCCACGTCCACCACGGAGGCACCGACCGGGAGAAGCTCCACCATCGCGGCGCAGTTGAGCAGGTGCCGGTCCCAGATCCGGGGCGTCTCACGGGGGCCGATCAGCCCGCGCAGCACGCCGGGGCCGGCCAGCAGTTCCGCGTACGAGGCCGCGAGCGGGAGCCGCTCCGCGAAGAGGGTACGGGCCGACTCGGCCAGGTCGGCGGGAAGCGGTACGTCCGGCGGGGTGGCGTCGCCGGCCCGGACAGGGAGCGGCCCGGGCGGCGGTTCACCACCCGGGCCGGATACGGATCGGTGCGTCATCGACCGCTCAGTCGACCGGCCGTACGACGATCCGACGGTTCGGCTCGACGCCCTCGGACTCGCTCTCCACCCCGGCGATGGCGTTGACCACATCGTGTACGCACTTGCGCTCGAAGGCGGACATCGGCTCCAGCCGGACGGCCTCGCCGTGCTGCTTGACCTTCTCGACCGCGTTCTTGGCGACCGCGGAAAGCTCCTTGCGGCGGGTCGCCCGGTAGCCACCGACGTCCAGCAGCAGCCGGCTGGGCGTTCCGGTCTGCCGGAACACCGCGAGCCGGGTCAGTTCCTGGAGCGCCTCCAGGGTGGCGCCGCGCTGTCCGACCAGCGCCTGTAGGCGCCCGCCAACCACCTCGACGACCGGGCGTCCGGCGGAGACCAGCTCGTCGATGTCGCCGTCGTAGTCGAGGATGTCGAGCAGTCCCTCGACGTAGTCAGCGGCGATCTCACTCTGCCGGAACAGGTCGGCGTCGCTGGTCGCCGCGGCCGGCCGTCCACCGTTGCTGGCCTTCTCGACCTGGTCGCCGTCCTCCTCGCCGTCCACGTCGTCGTCCTCTTCGTCCTGCTCCGGACCGGCGTCCGCACTCTCTCCGTCAACCGCGACGGCCTCGGTGGTTTCGGCGTCCGCGGGCGGGCCCGCCGGCAGGACCGGCTCGGTGTCACCGATGGGCTGCTCGGCGCGCGGAATACTGGTGTCGGTCACCGTCTCATCTCCGTACTCTCTCGGCCGGACCGTACGGTCCCGCTGGTTTCCCGGGGCCCGGCGGGAGATCGCCGAGTGCCACGGGCACGTCTGCACGGGCAACGGTGCCCGTCGTCACGGGGCGCGGCGGATTCCGGCCGGCGCCAGCACTGGTGGCAGCACGGCCCGAAGTCCTACCGGGCCACCGACCGACAGTTGCGGCCGGTGGCCGGTCCGCGTCAACCCTGACGCTTCGCCGGACGCCCCTTCTTGGGGTTGACCGGCTTGGCGCCCGGCTTGGGAGCGAGCGCCTTGGTGTCGACGGCCGGCTTCTCCGGCTGCGCACCGTTGGCCTTGGCCCGGCCGAACCGGCCGGCGGGCTTGGCCGGCTTGCCGGGCTGCACCGGGTTGCGGGAGTCGGTGCCCCGCCGGGCACCGCCGCCGGCCCCGCTGGTACGCCGAGGAGCCGACTCGCCGGGCTTCGGCAGCCGGGGCGCGGTCTGCGGCGGCGGGTACTTGCGGAGCACCCACTGCTGCTGGCCGAGGGTGAAGAGGTTGTTGGTGACCCAGTAGATGACCACACCGATCGGGAAGATCGCGCCGGAGACGAGCAGCGAGGCGGGAATGCCGTAGAGCATCAGCCGCTGGATCATGCGCTGCTGCGGGTCCTCGGCCCAGCCGGTCTTGAGGATCATCTGCCGGCTGGTCAGGTAGGTGGTGGCGATCATGATGGCCACCAGTACGCCGGCCAGGATCTTGACCGAGGTGCCGCTGGCGTTCAGCCGGGCCAGCTCCGCCGCGGTGGAACCGAACTTGCCGGCGATCGGCACGTCGAAGAGGCGGGCGTGGGTGGCGCTCTCGAACTGACCCTCGGTCCAGCCGTACCGGGTCTTGCCCTGGTTGGCCGGGTCGAGCCGGCGGAGCACGTGGAAGAGGCCGATGAAGACCGGAGCCTGGAGGAAGATCGGAAGGCAGCCCATCAGCGGGTTGGCCTTCTCCTTCCGGTAGAGCTCCATCATTTCCTTCTGGAGCGTCTCCCGGTCACCCTTGTGCTTCTCCTGCAGCGCCTTGAGCTGAGGCTGGATCGCCTGCATCGCCCGCTGCGACTTGATCTGCTTGACGAAGATCGGGAAGAGGATCACCCGCAGGGTGACCACCAGGAAGACGATCGCCAGGATCCAGGACCAGTTCGTGCCCAGGACCGCCCCCGCGGACACCCCGATGGCGTCCCAGGCGGAGTGCCACAGCAGCAGGATCCACGAGATCGCCCAGTAGATCCAGTCGAGACTCAATTCGGGGCTCCAGTCACATCGGCATGGCGGCGTGCGCCCGGCTCCGGCACCGGGTCATATCCACCGGGGTGGAAGGGGTGGCAGCGCAACAGCCGCCGGACCGCCAGGACGGCTCCCCGGAGCGCACCATGTCCCGCGACCGCCTCCAGGGCGTACGCGCTGCACGACGGGTAGAACCGACAGCGGGCCGGCAGCGCCGGGCTTACCCAACGACGGTACGCGACGATGGCTCCCGCCAGCACTCGGGCGCCGACCGTCATCCCGGGCGTACCGCCGGTCGAGTCCGTCATCGGGGCCGCCGGGGGGACCTGCGGGGGGCGAGTGCCGCCGCAAGCGCGGCGTCGAGGTCGGTGCCGAGCCGGGCGTACGAGGCGTCGGCGGCGCCGGGCAGCGCGCGTACCACCAGGGTGACGCCGGGCGGCAGGCCCGGCAGCCGGTCACGGACCAGGTGCCGCAGCCGACGCCGGACCTTGTTCCGGACCACCGCGCCGCCCACGGCCTTGGAGACGACGAAGCCGGCCCGGGCGGGCGCGGGCTCGTGTCCCGCACCGGCGCTCCGAACCGGCTGCGACGCCGTCGTGGTCGTCAGGGAAGAAGGTGGACCCGGGGTACCGGCAGAATCGAGATGTACCACCACTGATCCTCGACCGGCGCGGCGCCCACCCCGGATCGCCGCGGCGAAGTCACTGCTGCGCCGCAGTCGCTGTGCGGCCGCCAGCACGACTGCCTACATCCCCGGACCGGCCTTGCCAGCCGTCAGGCCGACAGGCGGGTGCGACCCTTGCCACGGCGGGCCGCGATGATGGCGCGACCAGCCCGGGTGCGCATGCGCAGCCGGAAGCCGTGGGTCTTCGCGCGCCGGCGGTTGTTCGGCTGGAAGGTGCGCTTGCTCACGTCAGGCTCTCCGTCGTCGTACGCCCCGGTCGTGCGACAGCGGGGTCGTGTGATTGTCTGGCGTCGACCGCCGGGACGGCCGGGTGTCGATGCCGTCCCAGGCATCAGCCACGGCCCGTGCCGAGCCGCGGTCAACAGTCTTCCATCACCCTAGCAGAGGGCGACAGAGCAACCGTTGGAGCCTACGCAGCCCGACAACCGCCGTCAAACATCATGATCGCCCGTCCGGTCGGCCCGGTGGATGGGATCGGCGACGGGCGGTTCGGCGGGGTTTTTCGCTGATGTCGACAAGGTCCGGGCGGATCCGACGGTTGAAGGGTTGTGGACAACGCTGTTAGCGTGCCCGATTGCACGTCAGCGTCAGGGGGTGGGGATGCCGCTGACGGGCAAAACCGGACAAGCTCGTCGATCGTTCGACAGATGAACCCGCGTCAACGCCGGTCGGGCCGGGGGCAGGCGACACGGACGCCCGGCCGGGCGACACAATTCGGTCGATACACAGGCTGTGGATAACCTGTGGACGGCGCCGGCGACCGCCGAGCGCCGCGTCGTGCCTGTTCGAGCACGTCAGCAAGCCTGGAACGGTCGACCGGGACGGCAACGGCGGCCGGAGACGCAGAGGCGATGGGGGTGGCGCGACGGTGGCCGACACGATCGACCTTGGCGCGGTGTGGGCGGCGACGACCGAGGAACTGGCCGACGAGATCATTTCGGCTCAGCAGCGCGCCTATCTCCGGCTGACCCGTCTGCACACGATCATCGAGGACACCGCGCTGCTCTCCGTGCCGGACGCCTTCACCCGGGACGTGATCGAGTCGCGGCTCCGCCCGGCGATCACCGAGGCGCTCTCCCGCCGGCTGGGCCGGGCGGTCCAGGTGGCGGTCACCGTACGGCCGCCGGAGGACGGGCAGCCGCGCCCGGCCGGTGGCGGCTACCCGGCCGGACCCGAACCGGCCGGACTCGGCGTACCCCCGGGTTATCCGGTCTCCGGCGGCGCGCCCGGCTATCCCGGCGGCGCGGCTCCGGCCGGCGGCTACGGCGAGGCCGACCCGCCGGGTGGCTACCCCGGCCCCGACCAGGCCGGGTACGCCGACCGGGAGCCCGCCGGATACGCCGCCCCCGACCCTGCTCCGGGTTACCGGGCAGAGCCGCTCCGCTTTCCCGGCGAGGCCGAGCGCGAATATCCGGTACGACCGGAGCAGGAGTTCCCGGCCGGCGCCGGACCCGACGTACCCGAACACCGCAGCCCGGTCCCGGACCAGGCCGGCAGCCGCAAGCCACCGCCGTTCACCGGTTCGGCACAGGTGCCCTCCGCCGGTGCCGGACGGCCGCCCGGGCGACCCGACACCGCTCGCGGCAACCTCATCCCGAGCAGCCGGGACGGCCAGGAGACGCTCTTCAGTGCGCCCTACCCCGAGTCGTACCGGCCGACGCCGCCGCAGCAGGAACGGCGCGGCTTCGACGAGCGGGGCGCCGACACCGGCAATCTCGGCCAGTTCGGCGACCACCGGCCGGCCGACCGCCGCTACCACGACAGCCGGGACGGGGGCGCCGGACGGCTCGGACCGGGTCGGGACGGCGGCCCGGACAACGGACCGGGTCGGGGCGGCGCCTACCCCGAGCATCGGCCCGGCGGACGTGACGACCGGCGACCGGGCGGGGTCGGCGGGGCCGGAGACGTCAGCGGCAACCGGCTGAACCCGAAATACATGTTCGAGACCTTCGTCATCGGCTCGTCCAACCGGTTCGCCCACGCGGCCTCGGTCGCGGTCGCCGAGTCGCCGGCGAAGGCGTACAACCCGCTGTTCATCTACGGCAGCTCCGGGCTGGGCAAGACCCACCTGCTGCACGCCATCGGGCACTACGCGACGACGCTGGGCAACGCCCGCTCGGTCCGGTACGTCTCGACCGAGGAGTTCACCAACGACTTCATCAACTCGCTCCGGGACGACAAGACGAGTGCGTTCCAGCGCCGCTACCGCGACGTCGACATCCTGCTGATCGACGACATCCAGTTCCTGGAGAACCGCGAGCGGACCCAGGAGGAGTTCTTCCACACCTTCAACACGCTGCACAACGCCAACAAGCAGATCGTGATCACCTCGGACCGGAAGCCGAAGGACCTGGCGACGCTGGAGGACCGGCTGCGTACCCGGTTCGAGTGGGGCCTGCTCGCCGACATCCAGCCGCCGGACCTGGAGACCCGGATCGCGATCCTGCAGAAGAAGGCGGCCCAGGAGCGGCTCTTCGCCCCGCCGGACGTACTGGAGTTCATCGCCTCGCGGATCGCCAACTCGATCCGGGAACTCGAGGGCGCGCTGATCCGGGTGACCGCGTTCGCCTCGCTGACCCGGTCCCCGGTCGAACTCTCGCTCGCCGAGGAGGTGCTCCGGGACTTCATCCCGGACGGCTCCGGGCCGGAGATCACCGCCGACCAGATCATGATCTCCACGGCCGACTACTTCGGGGTGAGCCTGGAGGACCTGCGCGGGCAGTCCCGGTCCCGGGTACTCGTCAACGCCCGGCAGGTGGCGATGTACCTGTGCCGGGAGCTGACCGACCTGTCGCTGCCCCGGATCGGCCAGGCCTTCGGCGGGCGGGACCACACGACGGTGATGCACGCCGACCGGAAGATCCGGCAGCAGATGGCGGAACGCCGGTCGCTCTACAACCAGATCGCCGAGCTGACCAACCGGATTAAGCAGAACACCTGACCCACCGACCGGCCGACGAGGGCCGGGTACGGGCCGATCGGCGTCCGTACCCGGCCCTCGGTCATGTCCGCAGAAGGCGTGTCGAAGGTCATCCCGCCCTCGGTCGTGCCTGCGGCCGCTCGTTGTACCCAAGCTGTCCACAGCCCGTTGTCCACCGCCGGTGGATAACCTCCGGGTCGGCTCGCACCCGGAACCCACAACCTGTGGACAGAGGCTGGGGAAACGTGTGTGGACAGTTACCGAACGTGACGAAGTTTTCCACCGGAAGCGGCGAGCTGTGCACGGACTGTTGAAGGTTCTGGGGACGGTGTTCGTCGATCTTCCGACGGCTGTGCCCACAGATGGGGAAAAGCCGGTGGGTAACCCGGTGGACGGCCGGTGGACAAGCGTGGATAACCCCGCCGCCGGCGGAGGCTGTGGATCGCGAGCCCGGTTCCGACCCCGGTTGTCCACACCTCGCACACCGGTGGACAAGCCGCTGACCAGCGCAGAGGCTGCTTCTCCACAGTTTGCACAGCACCGATGAAGACGATTGAGTTATCTCTTCAAGAGAACAAAAACCAATCATCGGCGTTGGGCATCCTGTGGACTCTTTTGATCCGTCGTACCCATGGGTCAGGATCTGTCGAAGTACCGGGGTCGGGCGCACAGCCGATGCGGCCGGGTCCTAAGGTGCGATGCAGACCCGCACGGTTGGCGGGGCCGGAAGGCGGCCGCCGGCATGAGACAGTTGTCGCTGACGTCGATCCGGAGGCATGGCATGAAGTTCCGCGTGGAGCGTGACGCGCTCGCCGACGCCGTGGCGTGGACCGCGAAGAGTCTGCCCAACCGTCCCTCGGTGCCGGTGCTGGCCGGCGTACTGCTCCGGGTCGGCGAGGGTGGGCTGCACGTCTCGGGCTTCGACTACGAGGTGTCCAGCCAGGTGACCGTCGACGTGCAGAGCGAGGCGGAGGGCGCCGCGCTGGTCTCCGGCCGGCTGCTGGCGGAGATCACCAAGGCGCTGCCGGCCAAGCCGGTCGACATCGCCGCCGCCGGAGCGCATCTGGAGCTGGTCTGCGGCAGCGCCCGGTTCACCCTGCCGACGATGCCGGTCGAGGACTACCCGACCCTGCCGGAGATGCCGGGCAGCGCCGGGACCATCGACGCGGCCACCTTCGCCGCCGCGGTCGGCCAGGTCGCGATCGCCGCCGGCCGGGACGAGACGCTGCCGATGATGACCGGGGTGCGCATCGAGCTGAACGGCTCGACCCTGGCGATGCTGGCCACCGACCGCTACCGGCTGGCGCTGCGCGAGATCGAGTGGCGGCCGGACGACCCGGAGGTCAGCATCAACGCGCTGGTGCCGGCCCGGACCCTGCACGACACCGCCAAGGCCCTCGGCCCGCTCGGCGGTGACGTCACGATGGCGCTCTCCCAGGGCGCCGCCGGCGAGGGGCTGATCGGGTTCGCCGGGGGCACCCGCCGGACCACCAGCCGGCTGCTGGACGGCGCCAACTACCCGCCGGTGCGCTCGCTCTTCCCGGCCAGCTCCAACGCGGAGGCCCGGGTCTCGGTCGCCGCGCTGGTCGAGGTCGTCAAGCGGGTGTCGCTGGTCGGCGGCCGGACCACGCCGGTGCTGCTCAACTTCAGCTCGGACGGCCTGGTGGTCGAGGCCGGCAGCACCGAGGAGGCCCGGGCGAGCGAGGCGATGGACGCCACGTTCACCGGCGAGCCGCTGACCATCGGCTTCAACCCGCAGTATTTGATCGACGGACTCCAGAACCTTGGCTCGGCACTGGCGGTCTTCTCCTTCGTCGACGCCTTCAAGCCCGCGGTGATCTCGCCCTCCGGCGAGGACGGGGAGATCATCCCCGGCTACCGCTATCTGATCATGCCGATCCGGGTCACCCGCTGATCGCACGGTTCTGGAAGGAAAGTTCATGCAACTCGGCCTGGTGGGGCTCGGCCGGATGGGCGGCAACATGCGCGAGCGACTGCGCGCCGCCGGACACGAGGTGATCGGCTACGACCAGAACCCGGCGCTCTCCGACGTGGCCAGCCTGGCCGAGCTGGCCGAGAAGCTGGCCGCGCCCCGGGCGGTCTGGTTGATGGTGCCGGCGCAGTACACCGAGCCGACCGTCGACGGGCTGATCGAGGTGCTCTCCGCCGGAGACATCGTGATCGACGGCGGGAACTCCCGCTTCAGCGACGACCTGCCCCGGGCGGAGAAGCTCGACCGGCACGGCATCGGCTACCTCGACGTCGGCGTCTCCGGCGGCGTCTGGGGGCGGGAGAACGGCTACGGCCTGATGGTCGGCGGCGACGAGCAGCACGTCGGGCGGTTGATGCCCATCTTCGACGCGCTCAAGCCGGAGGGCGAGTTCGGCTTCGTGCACGCCGGGCCGGTCGGCGCCGGGCACTACGCCAAGATGGTGCACAACGGCATCGAGTACGGCCTGATGCACGCCTACGCCGAGGGCTACGAGCTGCTCACCGCCTCCGAGCTGGTGACCAACGTGCCGGGGGTCTTCAAGTCCTGGCGGGAAGGCACCGTGGTCCGCTCCTGGCTGCTCGACCTGCTCGACCGGGCCCTCGACGAGGACCCGCAGCTCTCCCAGCTCAGCGACTACACCGAGGACACCGGCGAGGGCCGTTGGACGGTGGACGAGGCGGTCCGGCTCGCCGTACCGCTGAACGTCATCGCCGCCTCGCTCTTCGCCCGGTTCGCCTCCCGCCAGGACGACTCGCCCGCGCTGAAGGCCGTCTCCGCACTGCGCCAGCAGTTCGGCGGGCACGCCGTACGCAAGCACTGACCGGTGTACGTCCGCCGGCTCGAACTGGTCGACTTCCGCTCGTACGAGCGGGTCGGCGTCGACCTGGAGCCGGGTGGAAACGTGCTCGTCGGCCCGAACGGGGTGGGCAAGACCAACCTCGTCGAGGCACTCGGCTACGTGGCGACGCTCGACAGCCACCGGGTCGCCACCGACGCCCCGCTGGTCCGGGCCGGTGCCGCGACGGCGGTGCTCCGGTGCGCGATCGTGCACGACGGCCGGGAGCTGCTGGTCGAGTTGGAGATCGCCCCGGGCCGGGCCAACCGGGCCCGGTTGAACCGCTCACCGGCCCGGCGGGCCCGGGACGTGCTCGGTGCGCTGCGGCTGGTGCTCTTCGCCCCCGAGGACCTGGAACTGGTCCGGGGTGACCCGGCCGAGCGCCGCCGCTACCTCGACGACCTGCTGGTCACCCGGATGCCCCGGTACGCCGCCGTCCGCGCCGACTACGAACGGGTGGTGAAGCAGCGCAACGCGTTGCTGCGCACCTCCTACCTGGCCCGGAAGACGGCCGGCGGGCGGGGGCGGGCCGCCCGGTCCGACGCGGAGCGCCCGGCCGAGGGTGGGGACGACCTGTCGACCCTCGCGGTCTGGGACACGCACCTGGCCCGGCACGGGGCGGAGCTGCTGGCCGGCCGGCTGGAGCTGGTCGCCGCGCTCGGCCCGCACGTGACCAAGGCGTACGACGCGGTGGCCGCGGGGCGGGGTGCGGCCTCGATCGCGTACCGGCCGTCGGTGGAACTCGCCGACCCGGTGCCGGACCGGTCGACCCTGGAGGCGGCCCTGTCGGCCGCGCTCGCCGAGGCCCGGCCGGCCGAGATCGACCGCGGCATGACACTGGTCGGGCCGCACCGCGACGAGCTGACCCTGACCCTGGGCACCCTGCCGGCGCGGGGCTACGCGAGCCACGGCGAATCCTGGTCGTACGCGCTGGCGCTCCGGCTCGCCGCCTACGACCTGCTCCGCGCCGACGGCGTCGAACCGGTGCTGGTGCTGGACGACGTCTTCGCCGAACTGGACAGCGGCCGCCGGGAGCGCCTCGCCGAGCTGGTCGCCGGGGCCAGTCAGCTCCTGGTCACCTGCGCGGTCGCCGACGACGTGCCGCAGGCGCTGCGGGGCGCCCGCTACGAGGTCTCCGACGGGCAGGTGCGCCGTGCCGACTGATCCCGAGACACCCCGCCCGAAGGGGGCGCCGGCCACCGGCGGGCAACCCCGGCGCGGTGCACCCGGCCCGGCCGAGTCGGCGGCGGCGAAGACCGGTTCGGCCGAGCCGGCGGAGGCGCAGACCGGTTCGGCACCGGCGGCCGGAGAGGGTGACCTCGCCGGTCCGGCGCTGGCGCGGGCGGTTCTCGACGCCGCGCTCGCCAAACGGAAGGGGCCCGGCCCGCGTCGGCGTACCCCTGGCGGAGCCGACCTGGACGCGGAGCCGGCGGCCGACGGCGCGGCGGGCGGTGCCGGCTCGACGGCCGGCCGGGCTGGCGGGCAGCGGCGCCGGCCGCGCGGCTACTCCGGCCCGGGGCCGGATCCCCGGGATCCGCAACTGCTCGGTACGGTGCTGGCCCGGCTGGTGAAGGCACGTGGCTGGCAGCAGCCGGCCGCCGAGGCGACCGTCTTCGGTGCCTGGGAGCGGGTGGTCGGCCCGGACGTGGCCGAGCACAGCCGGCCGGTGAAGCTGGAGAACGGCGAACTCACGGTCGAGGCGGAGTCGACGGCGTGGGCGACGCAGCTCCGGCTGCTCGCCGGCTCGCTGCTGCGGCGGATCGCCGCCGAGGTCGGGCACGGCGTGGTTCGTCGGCTGCACGTGCACGGCCCGACGGCACCGTCCTGGTCGCGGGGTCCACGGCGGGTACGAGGACGTGGCCCTCGGGATACCTACGGCTGAGCCGGACCGACGGCAGGCGCCGGGCGAACCGGCCGACGGCGATCCGGCGCCGGGCGGCGCCGGATCGGGCGGCTGGCAGCGCGAGCCGGCGCGGTGCGGGCCGCGCGGTCGCCGGCTGCCGGCGGGAGAGCGCCGCGCCGGCCCAGACCGAGGCGAGCAGGCCGAGGCACCCGGCGAGGACCAGGGTCTGCCGGGGACCGGCGTGCTCGGAGAGCCAGCCGAGGACCGGGGCGCCGACGGCGGCGGCGACCGACCCGGTCACCGCGATGGCGGCCAGCACCCGCCCCCGCATGGCGCCGTCGGTGTCGAGCTGGGCCCGGGTGCCGACGGTGGTGTCGATGATCACCGCGGCGGCGGCGATCGGCAGGATCGCGACGGCGAAGGTCCAGATTCCGGGGGCCAGCCCGGCGACGGCCTGCAACGCGCTGGCGGCCACCCCGGCCCCGACCAGCAGCCGGTAGCTGAGGTCGCGGCTGCGGGCGGCGGCCACCGCGCCGAGTACGGTACCGACCGCGAAGACCGTGGAGAGCAGCCCGTAGCCGCCGGCCCCGCCGCGCAGTGGCCCGGCGCTCATCGCCGCCATGGTCACCTGGTAGTTGCGGCCCAGGCTGCCGAGGACGAAGGCGAGCGCCAGGGCGGTCAGCACGACCGGCTGCCGGCAGAGGTAGCGCAACCCGGCCCGTACGCCGTGCCGGTCGTCGCCCCGTTCCGGCGTGCCGGCCTCCGGCTGGTACAGCTCCCGGTGGCGTACGGCGAGGAGCGCGGCAACCACGGCGGTGAAGCTGACAGCGTTGATCGCGAACAGCGGTGCCGGCCCGGTGGCGGCGACCACCACGGCACCGACGCTCATCCCGAGGATCCGCCCGGCGGAGTTGCCGAGCGAGCCCAGCGCCAGGGCGTTGCCGAGGGTCTCCCGGTGCACCATGGTCGAGCCGTACCGGCCCATCACCGGTCCCTCGACCGCCGAGAGCACGCCGCTGACCAGCGAGATGAGATAGATGCTCGACATCTGCGGCGTCTCCGACCAGGCCACCGCGGCCAGCCCGGCGGCGAGCCCGGCGTGTCCGACCTGGGTGGCGACCAGCAGCGGCCGGGCGGGCAGTCGGTCGGCGAGCGCGCCACCCCAGCCGCTGAGCAGCAGGGTGGGCAGCGCCTGGAGCAGCACCGCCAGCCCCATCGAGGTGGCCGAGCCGGTCTGCTGGAGGACATACCAGTTGACGCCGAGCACCTGCATCCAGGTGCCGATCACCGAGACCAGGCCGGCGCCGGCCCAGATCCGGAAGTTCCGGTGGCGCAGCGCCCCGAAGGTCGTACGCAAAGCCGCGAACCCTCCCCGTTTGGTGGCGGCGAACGCGGAGCGTACGTCCCGACGCCGTGACTGTCAGTCATCGGATCGTTACCTTCCGAGTGACGGTCAAGTCTGGCTTCTACTCCGCGCCGCCGTTCAGGGGGCGATGAGCTGCGTCACGGGGTACTGGTGCGTAACTGGCAATTCGGGCCAGCCATGACATAGCTGATCGGCGGAGGGGTGGTCGAACGGGTGGCGGCCGCCGCCCGTACGGCAGCGGCCTTCGGCGCGTCGCGGCCGGGCGGCGGCAGTTCGACGGTCAGGAGTCCGCGTAGACGGCGAAGCCGCGTTCGGCGCACCTGCGGTAGAAGCCGGCCAGCACGGCCAGCTCAGAGCGGGGGAAGCTCCACTGCGGCGGAGCGCCGGACTCGTCGCGCAGCGCGTCGAGGCGGCTGTCCAGCCAGCGCAGCTGCTGCTCGGCCAGGCGGCCGTCCGCCAGCGCGGCCCGGAGCACGGCGCTGACCGTGTCGAAGGTCACCGACTCGCCGTACGCCCGGTGCCCGTCCACGAACCGCTCCAGGCCGCCGGCGATCCAGGCGCAGCCGTCCGGGTCGATCACCGGGTCCTCGTCCTCGGCCGCGGCCTCGGTGGCGTAGAGCACGCCGTCCAGCCCGAGCAGCAGGTCGACCAGTTCGGTGTAGGCGGTCGCCCGGACCGAACCGTTCTTGGCGATGTATCCGGCGAGCGCCGCGGTCGGCGCGGCCACCTCGGGCACGTCGGCCAGCTCGCCGAAGTCGACGAACTCGGCCGGGGCGACCGGGTCGTAGAAGCGGCCGGTCCGCGGCCAGCGCACCGCGACGTTGTCCAGCCCCATCGGGCGTCACCTCTCCATGCACCTGACGAAACCGGTCGGTTGGACCGTCCGATGCGCTTACCGGGCATCCTGGCCACGGAGCTTACTTCCGGCGTCGCCAAGTTACGGCACCGCTCGCCCTCCGCGCGACCCCCGGGCGGGGAGGGCGCCCGGGACGTCCGTCCGGGCTCGCCCCGGCTGGGCGGGAACGACCAGGCTGGGCGGTGTCGGCAGGTGAGGACGGGACGATGCCGGAAACGGCCCCCGATTCGATCTCAACCGTGTGGGGGGAGTCGTGGGCGAGGGGGTACGGCCGTCTACGTGGGTCTGAGGGCGCCGCGCAGGGGTGCCGCATACCCAATGTGTCATCCGGGCACAGTAGGATTGACGGCGAGACGACGACACGGTGTGGAGCGGGACCCGGGCCCGGAACGGTCCGGCCGGCGCCGCACCGAGTCCGAGCCGATCGCGATCCGTGGGTAGCCGCGGCGACCGGCGCGTTCGACCGTACCCCGGAGTTCCTCGTGGTGCCGGCCCGCGCGCACGGTCGCAGGCCGCCCACCAAACCCGCGCTCCCGCGCCGCACGGTGCGGGAGACGCGAGAAAGTGGCCAAGGTGGCAGCGCAGAAGAAGCAGGAGTACGGCGCCGAGTCGATCACCGTTCTGGAGGGCCTGGAGGCCGTCCGCAAGCGGCCCGGTATGTACATCGGATCGACTGGTGAGCGCGGTCTGCACCACCTGGTCTGGGAGGTCGTGGACAACGCGGTGGACGAGGCGCTTGCCGGCTACTGCGACACCATCGAGGTGGTGCTGCTCGCCGACGGCGGCGTCCGGGTCACCGACAACGGCCGGGGTTTTCCGGTCGACCTGCATCCGAAGCTGAAGAAGCCGGGTGTCGAGGTGGCGCTGACCGTCCTGCACGCGGGCGGCAAGTTCGACGGCAAGGCGTACGCGGTCTCCGGCGGCCTGCACGGCGTCGGCGTCTCGGTGGTCAACGCGCTCTCCACCCGGATGTTCGTGGAGATCCACAAGGACGGTTACGTCTGGCGCCAGAGCTACACCAACTCCAAGCCCTCGCCGCTGGAGAAGGGTGAGACCACCAACACCACCGGCTCGTCGGTCTCCTTCTGGCCGGACCCGACGGTCTTCGAGAGCGTCGACTTCACCTTCGAGACGATCTACCGGCGCATCCAGGAGTACGCCTTCCTCAACCGCGGGCTGACCATCCAGCTCCGCGACGAGCGGGTGCAGGAGGAGGACGGCAAGCCGCGCGAGGTGACCTTCTGCTACAAAAACGGCATCTCAGACTTCGTCCGCCACCTCAACGCCTCGAAGAACCCGATCCACAAGACCGTGGTCGAGTTCGGGGCCGAGGAGGAGAGCGAGGGCATGTCGGTCGAGATCGCCATGCAGTGGAACGAGTCGTACGGCGAGTCGGTCTACACCTTCGCCAACACCATCAACACGCACGAGGGCGGCACGCACGAGGAGGGCTTCCGGGCCGCGCTGACCAGCGTGGTCAACCGGTACGGCGCGGACAAGAAGCTGCTCAAGAGCGACGAGAAGCTCTCCGGCGAGGACATCCGGGAAGGGCTCGCCGCGATCATCTCGGTCAAGCTGACGAACCCGCAGTTCGAGGGGCAGACCAAGACCAAGCTCGGCAACACGCCGGTGAAGAGCTTCGTGCAGCGGGTCTGCAACGAGTGGTTGGTCGACTGGTTCGACCGCAACCCGGCCGAGGCCAAGCTGATCATCACCAAGGCGACCCAGGCGGCCCGGGCCCGGATCGCCGCGCAGCAGGCCCGCAAGCTGGCCCGGCGCAAGTCGCTGCTGGAGTCCGGCTCGATGCCGGGCAAGCTGGCCGACTGCCAGTCCACCGACCCGCGCGAGTCCGAGGTCTTCATCGTCGAGGGTGACTCGGCGGGTGGTTCGGCGAAGCAGGGCCGGGACCCGCGTACCCAGGCGATCCTGCCGATCCGAGGCAAGATCCTCAACGTCGAGAAGGCCCGGATCGACCGGGTACTGAAGAACAACGAGGTCCAGGCGCTGATCACCGCGCTCGGCACCGGCATCCACGACGACTTCGACATCGAGAAGTTGCGCTATCACAAGATCGTGCTGATGGCCGACGCCGACGTCGACGGCCAGCACATCCAGACCCTGCTGCTGACCCTGCTGTTCCGGTTCATGCGGCCGCTGGTCGAGCTGGGGCACGTCTACCTGGCAGCGCCGCCGCTCTACAAGATCAAGTGGAACCGGAAGGGCGACGACGCCCAGTACGCCTACTCCGACCGGGAGCGGGACGGGCTGATCGCGCTGCGCCAGCAGAAGAAGCCGAACGCCAAGCCGGACGACATCCAGCGGTTCAAGGGTCTCGGCGAGATGAACTACCCGGAGTTGTGGGAGACCACGATGAACCCGGCGACGCGTACCCTCCGCCAGGTCACCCTGGACGACGCGGCGACCGCCGACGAGCTGTTCAGCGTCCTGATGGGCGAGGACGTGGAGGCGCGCCGCTCGTTCATCCAGCGCAACGCCAAGGACGTGCGGTTCCTCGACATCTAGTGGCGGTACGGCGGCTCCCGCCTCGGCCGAACGGTCAGCCGGGACCGCCGTTCCACACAGTTATCCACAGCTTCCACGGTTTCCACAGCCGTTATCCACAGCGGAATGCGGCTTTGAGTCTGATAAGGGTTGACAGTGACGGATACTCCCGAGTCCTCCGCTAACGAGCCGGAGCAGGAAGCGGCCGCGAGCGCGGTGGCCCAGCACGACCGGATCGAGCCGGTCGGGCTCGAGGTGGAGATGCAGCGCTCCTACCTCGACTACGCGATGAGCGTGATCGTCGGGCGGGCGCTGCCGGACGTACGGGACGGGCTCAAGCCCGTACACCGGAAGATCCTCTACGCGATGTTCGACTCCGGCTACCGCCCGGACCGGGGGTACGTGAAGTGCTCCCGGGTGGTCGGCGACGTGATGGGTCAGTTCCACCCGCACGGCGACTCGGCGATCTACGACGCGCTGGTCCGGATGGCCCAGACCTGGTCGCTGCGCTACCCGCTGGTCGACGGCAACGGCAACTTCGGTTCGCCGGGTAACGATCCGGCTGCGGCCATGAGGTATACAGAATGCAAGCTTGACCCGCTTGCCATGGAGATGTTGAGGGACATCGACGAGGACACCGTCGACTTCCAGGACAACTACGACGGCCGGGCCAAGGAGCCGACGATCCTGCCGTCCCGGATTCCCAACCTGCTGGTGAACGGCTCGGAGGGCATCGCGGTCGGCATGGCCACCAAGATCCCGCCGCACAACCTGCGGGAGATCGCCGCCGCGGTGCAGTGGTGCCTGGAGAACCCGGAGGCCGACGAGGCCACCACGCTCGACGAGCTGATCGGGATCGTCAAGGGACCGGACTTCCCGACCCACGGGCTGATCGTGGGGACCACCCCGATCCAGGACGCGTACCGGACCGGGCGCGGTTCGATCCGGATGCGCGCGGTGGTGGAGGTCGAGGAGGACAAGAAGGGCCGGACCAGCCTCGTCGTCACCGAGCTGCCGTACCAGGTCAACCCCGACAACCTCGCCGAGCGGATCGCCGAGCTGATCAAGGAGGGGAAGCTCGCCGGGATCGCCGACATCCGGGACGAGTCCTCCGGGCGTACCGGTATGCGGATCGTGCTGGTGCTCAAGCGCGACGCGGTCGCCAAGGTGGTGCTGAACAACCTCTACAAGCACACCCAGCTCCAGGAGACCTTCGGCGCCAACATGCTGGCCCTGGTCGACGGGGTGCCGCGCACGCTCAACCTGGCCCAGTTCATCCGGCACTACGTCGACCACCAGATCGACGTGATCCGGCGGCGGACGGCGTACCGGTTGCGCAAGGCCGAGGAACGGGCGCACATCCTGCGGGGTCTGGTCAAGGCGCTGGACGCGCTCGACGAGGTCATCGCGCTGATCCGGCGCTCGCCCACGGTGGAGGAGGCCCGGCAGGGCCTGATCCAGCTGCTGGACATCGACGAGGTGCAGGCCACCGCGATCCTGGACATGCAGCTCCGCCGGCTCGCCGCGCTGGAGCGTCAGAAGATCATCGACGAGCTGGCCAAGATCGAGCTGGAGATCGCCGACCTCAAGGACATCCTGGCCAAGCCGGAGCGGCAGCGGAAGATCGTCTCCGAGGAACTCGGCGAGATCGTGGCCAAGTGGGGCGACGAGCGCCGGACCAAGATCGTGCCCTTCGAGGGCGAGGTCTCGATGGAGGACCTGATCGCCCGCGAGGACGTGGTCGTCACGATCACCCGGACCGGGTACGCCAAGCGGACCAAGGTCGACCTCTACCGTTCGCAGCGCCGGGGCGGCAAGGGGGTCAGTGGCGCGACGCTGCGTCAGGACGATATCGTCAGCAACTTCTTCGTCTGCTCCACGCATGACTGGATGCTCTTCTTCACCAATAAGGGGAGGGTCTACCGGGCCAAGGCGTACGAGTTGCCGGAGGCCAGTAGGGTGGCGAGAGGCCAGCACGTGGCCAATCTGCTCGCCTTCCAGCCCGACGAGCAGATCGCCCAGGTGATCGAGATTCCGGACTACCAGGTTGCGCCGTACCTGGTACTGGCCACCAGGAACGGGCTGGTGAAGAAGACGAGGTTGGAGGAGTTCGATTCCAACCGCTCCGGCGGCATCATCGCGATCAACCTCCGCGACGAGGACGAGCTGGTCGGAGCGGCGCTGGCGGGGCCCGGGGACGACCTCCTGCTGGTCTCCAAGAAGGCGCAGGCGATCCGGTTCAACGCCACCGACGAGGCGCTCCGGCCGATGGGCCGGGCCACCTCGGGCGTGATCGGGATGCGGTTCACCGACGACGACGTGCTGTTGGCGATGGAGGTGGTCCGCGAGGGCATGGACCTGGATGTCCTCGTGGCGACGAACGGGGGTTACGCGAAACGTACCCCGATCGAGGAATACCCCGTGCAGGGTAGGGGAGGTAAAGGGGTGCTGACCGCGAAGATCACAGAACGCCGCGGCGGTCTGGTCGGCGCGGTCGTCATCAGCCCGGACGACGAGCTGTTCGCCATCACCAGCAACGGCGGTGTGATCCGGACTCCAGTGAAGCCTGTACGCCGGACGCGTGACCGGAACACAATGGGGGTCAAACTGATGGACCTACCAGACGGCGTAACTATTGTGGCGATTGCTCGCAATGCCGACGAGCCTGACGAACAGGACTAGTTGATGACGGAGACACAGGCGAAGTCGGGGGCTGCGGGGACCTCGACCAACCCGGTCGACGAGGAGGCCGCCGCAGGCGGCGCATCCGCGACCGGCCGCGCGGCCGTCGGCCGGGCGATGGTCAGCGCCGACACGCCGTCCCCCAAGTTCACCCGGGCGCCGGGCATGCCGCCGCCACCCGACCAGCTGCCCGAGGGGTCGACCACGCCGTCGACCGAGGCAGCCGAGGCCGGCAAGCCGGCGCCTGCCACGGCGGAAGCCGCGACCACCGCGACGTCTCCGGCGGCGACCGCCGCGGCTTCCCGAGGCAGCTCCGGGGTGAACCGCTCCGATCAGGCGGGCAACAGTCAGGCGGGCAAGAGCGATTCGACCGTGACGAGCCGGCTGGAGCCGTCCGGCGAGGCGAACCGTACCGAGCGGATTCCCGGCCGGTCCGACCGGCCGGGTTCCACCGGTGCCACGACCGGTGCCGAAGCGACCCAACCGATCTCCAGCGGTGCGTCGCAGAGCGCGTTCCGGCCGGGGCGGGCCGGTGGGAGTGCCCAGACATCGGGTACGAACCGGTTCGGTCTCGGCGGCGCGGCGGCGCGTACCGCGACCGGTGCTCCCGGAGCCGCCGGCGCGGGTGTCGGTGCTGCCGGTCCGGGCGCGGCCGCCGGTGCGGCCGGTGCCGGCGCGGTCGGTGCGGCCCGGGTGACCGAGGCGGTCCGCGCCGCCCGGAGTACGGTCAGCTCCGCCGCCTCGCGCGGTCCCCGGCGGGCCCGGCTGAACCTCAAGCGGATCGACCCCTGGTCTGTGATGAAGTTCTCCTTCGCCGTCTCGCTGGTGCTGTTCATCGTGGTGATCGTCGCGACCTCCGTGCTCTACCTGGCGCTCGACGCCATGGGGGTCTTCGACAGCGTGAACGGCACCCTGACCGACATGATCAGCGCGAGCGGCGGCCAGGGCGGCAACACCTTCCAGATCACCGCCAAGGGCGTCATCCTCACCTCCGGTCTGATCGGGCTGGTGAACGTGGTGCTGTTCACCGCGCTCGCCACCCTCGGTGCGTTCATCTACAACGTCTGCGCCGACCTGGTCGGCGGCGTCGAGCTGACCCTCGCCGAGCGCGACTGAACGACCCACAGCAACCTCGCCGACGCCGGGGCGCCGCGCCGCAAAGCGGTGGCCCCGGCGTTCGCCGTTCGGGTACGGTCGGCGTCATAGCTGGTACGACGGCTCGGGTCGGCGAACCGCCGCCCCCGAGTTGGGTTCGGCGCCGGAGGTACGGTAACCTTGCTCGTCGCAACGGGGGGCTATAGCTCAGTCGGTTAGAGCGCAGAGCTGATAACTCTGAGGTCGATGGTTCGATTCCATCTAGCCCCACTTCATACCGTCCGACGGCTCGTCGAGCGTGAGGATACGTCCATGTTGAAGAAGATCCTGCTCGTTGTCGGCGTGGTGGGCGTCGCGGCCCTGGTCTACAAGAAGGTCAGGGAATCCAACGACGAGCGCGCCCTCTGGCACGAGGCCACCACCGCTCCCGACCTGCGGTAGGACGTCGACCGGACTGCCATCCCCGGGGCGGCATCGTCCCGCCCGGGGCCGTAGCTCAACTGGCAGAGCACTGCCTTTGCAAGGCAGGGGTTAGGGGTTCGAGTCCCCTCGGCTCCACCAGCACCAATTTCTCTCGACCTCGACCGAGCCGTCGGGTCATCGCGCCGGGCCGCCTCGTTCACACGTCATCCCGTGAACCCCGCGTCCAGGCGTACCGGATAGTCGGCGGCGAAGCCTCCGGGAGGCTGGTTCCGGGTACGCCACTGATGGTGTGCAGGGGACCAGACCGCAGGGTCCTCGTCGACGAGGGCGTCGAGCCGCGCCGTGCCGATGCACCAGCGCGTCGACGAGCGGGTCCAGCGGCCCGGAGCCGGGGGATCGTCGGCGGGAGGCGGCGTTGGACCGGAACTGGGTGACGAGTTCGGCGGGACCGAACCGGGCGGCCCGGTCCCGGGACATCCTGGCCTCCATCCGGCTGAAGTCGCCACCGGAGCGGATCAACCCGACCAGAAGGTCGCGGACGGTGGTCCGGGTGCCGAGCGTCAGATGCGCCAGCACGTCGTGCACCGTCCAATGGGGACAGAGCGAGGGTATCCGCCACTCGTGCTCGTCGAGGCCGCCGAGGGGGTCGGCGAGGCTGAGCGCCGTTCCGCGACCGTCCACTCGAAGATTTTCTCCGGATCCATCTGCGGTCTCCTCCCTGGCCGTACGCCCTCTGCCGGAGATCGGAGCGCGCCCCGCCGTCTCGACATGCCGGCCGTTCACCACCCGGAACCTCCGGTGGGACTACCGGTCGCGCGAGGTCAGCCGGGCGGCCCGGTTCTGTAGGTACTCCTGTTCCGGCAGGCTGGTGGTCAGCCGGGCAGCGGTCAGATAGCTCTCCCGGGCACCCTCGTGCCCGCCGGCCATCTCCAGCAGGTGGGCCCGCACCGCGTGCAGGCGGTGGTGCCCCGCGACCCGCTCGTCGGCGTCGAGCGGTGCCAGCAGCGCCAGCCCGACCTGCGGACCCCGGACCATCGCCGCCGCCACGGCGTGGTTGAGCGTCACCATCGGGTTCGGCGCCAGGCGTTCGAGGAGCTGGTAGAGCGCGAGTATCTGCCGCCAGTCGGTCTCCTCGGCACGCTCCGCCTCCGCGTGTACGGCGGCGATCGCGGCCTGGACCTGGTACGGCCCGAGTGGCGCGCGGGAGAGCGTACGCGTGACGAGAGCGATCCCCTCGTCGACGTACTCCCGGTTCCACCGGCTCCGGTCCTGCTCGGCCAGCGGCACCAGGCTGCCGCCCGGGCCGGTACGCGCCGGACGCCGCGCATCGGTCAGCAGCATCAGCGCGAGAAGTCCGGCGGCCTCGCCGTCGTCGGGCAGGATCGGGGTGACCGTGCGGGCCAGCCGGATCGCCTCGGCGGCGAGGTCGGCACGGTGCACGTCGGGGCCGGCGGTGGCGGTGTAGCCCTCGTTGAAGATCAGGTACAGCACGTGCAGTACGGCCCGGAACCGCTCCGCCCGCTCCTCCTGCGGCGGCAGGTGGAACCGGGCCCCGGCCGCCCTGATCCGTTGCTTGGCGCGACTGATCCGCTGCGCCATCGTCGCCTCGGGGACGAAGAACGCCCTGGCGATCTCGGCCGTGGTCAGTCCGCCCATCGCCCGCAGCGTCAGCGCGATCTGGGCGGAGGGGGTGAGGCTCGGATGGCAGCAGAGCACCAGCAGGGTCAGAGTGTCGTCCGAATCCTGCGGGACGGCGACGTCGGCGGCGGGTGCGGCGAGCTGGCCCGGCACGGTGTGGGCCAGCACCGTCGCCTCCCGGCGCCGCCGGGCCAGGTCGCTGCGCAGTTCGTCGGTCAACCGGCGGGAGGCGACCCGGATCAGCCAACCCAGCGGGCTCTCCGGTATCCCACTGCCGGGCCACTGTGTCGCGGCGGCGAGCAGCGCCTCCTGGACGGCGTCCTCGGCGGCCTCGAAGTTCCCGTAGTGCCGGACGAGCGCGGCGAGGACCCGCGGCGCCAGCCGGCGCAGCAGCTCCGCTGTGGCCTCTTCAGGTTGCACGGCAGCGTCCGGTCCTCACATCTCCTGGCCGGACCGTTCCATGATCGGACGTACCTCCACCGCGCCGCCGAGCCGGACGTCCGGGAACCGTGCGGCGATCTCCGTCGCCCGTTCCGGGCTCTCGCAGTCGACGATGAAGTATCCGGCGAACTGCTCCTTGGCCTCGACGAACGGTCCGTCGGTGACCGCCGGTACACCGTCGCGGGCCCGGACGGTCCGGGTCCGGGCCGGATCCGGCAGCGCCTCCGCGGTCACCAGTTCACCGGACTCGACGATCTCCGTGAGCAGCGTCTCGAACTGCCGGGACAGCTCGGCCCGCTCCTCGGGCGACATCTCCTGCGCTTCCGCCGTATGCAGGAAGGTCGGATGGCCCCAGTTCTGCGGGTTGCTGTGGATCAGCAGCATGTACTTCATCCTCGGCTCCTCATCTCTCTCGGTCGCGACGTTCGGTGCGTCGACGCGACCACCTGCCGGGCCGACCCGGTCGCCCGCGCCGGCCCGGTCGATCGCCGCCCGACCGGACCGGACCGCCGAGCCCGGCGTCGGCCACCCGCGCGACTGGCAGAGATCGGAGCAGAGCACCCGGCCTCGACAATTCTGGCCGACCTGGCTCGCAACCCGGCGGTTGACCGGCCTGCGACCTGCGGTGCCGAGCATCGGGTGCGCAAGACCCGAGCCGGGCGGGTACGGGATGCCGGGGCTCAGCCGCAGTGCTCGAAGGAGCTGTTGTAGCTGGCTCCGCCGGCCGACCCGCCCCACCTGACGCAGACCCCGGCGGCCTTGGCCCGTACCGGACCCGCGTAGTACTCGTACGCCCCGCTGTCGGTGCGCCGGCTCGCGCCCTGCACCTCCAGGTACGCCGACACCTGGCTCGCGACGCCGACGGAGCTGGTCTTGAGGGCTACCGTGCAGTTGTTGCCGTTGTTGTCGTTGTAGAGCAGGTACACCCGGGCCAGTTGGGCGCCGTTCGGGCCGGTCAGGGTCGCCGAGTCGACCACCCGGTAGCCGCCGCCGCAGACCTTGCCCGGGGTGTGCGGGTTCTTCTCCGGCGCGGGACGGGTCGTGCTCGGTCCCGGAGCCGGCCTTCCGCCGCCGCCCGGCTCGGCGGGCTGGGTCTCGGTCGCGCGGCCCGGCCCGGCTGCCGGGTCCGCCGGCCGGTTCGGTCCGACGCTCGCGCTCGCCTCGGCCGCCGGTACGGTCTCGTCGACCCCGCTCTCCGGGGTCTCGCCGCTGGACGCGGCGACCCGTGCCCGGTTCTGCGGCTCCGCCCCCGTCTGCTCCGGCCCTGGGCGCAGGACCAGCAGCGCGACCAGGCCGACCATCGCGACGACGACGGTGGCCGCCACCCCGGCCAGCACCGCCGCGCGGCGCCGCCTGCCGCCGCCGGCCGGCGGACCGGCCGGGACGGCGGTGGGCAGGGTCGGCCCGGTGTGACCGGGCCCGGCCGGCCAGCCCGGCGACCCGGCCGGCGATCGGGCACCGACGGACGGCAGCGGGCCGGGGGACGGCAGCGGCACGGTGGAGGAGGACGAGATGGCGTACTCGGCCGCCCGGGCGGCCTCGGCGAACGCCGCCGCACTCGGGTACCGGTCGGCCGGTTCCTTCGCCAGGGCCCGGTTGACCAGCATCGCCACCGGGGCCGGTACGTCCGGCGGCAGCGCGGGCGGCGCCTCCTGGAGGTGCTGGGTCACGATGTGCAGCGGGTTGCCGCCGGTGAACGGCGGCCGGCCGGTGAGGCAGCAGTACGCGACCGCGCCGAGCGCGTACACGTCGGTGGCCGCCGAGACGGGACGGCCGGCGATCTGCTCCGGAGCCATGTAGTGCGCGGAACCCAGCACGATGTTGCTGGCGGTGATGCTGGTCACGTTCGCCGACCGGGCCACCCCGAAGTCGACCAGCACGACGGAACCGTTCGGCTGGACCAGCAGGTTGCTCGGCTTGACGTCCCGGTGCACGATGCTGGCCCGGTGCGCGACGTGCAGCGCCTGCGCGGCCTGGGTCAGCACGGAGAGGGTCTCGGCGACGCCGAGCCGGCCCACCTCCCTGATCCGCTTCGACAGGGACATCCCGTCGATGAACTCCATCACCAGGTAGTCCACCCGGTGACCGTCGACCACGGCGTCCTCGCCGTAGTCGTAGACGCCGACGATGCCGGGGTGGCGCAGCGCGGCCATCAGCCGGGCCTCGGTGCGGAACCGGGTGATGAACTCGGTGTCCGAGACCAGCGCCGGCAGCAGCACCTTCACCGCGACCCGCCGCTTCAGCAGGGTGTCGGTGGCCGACCAGACGTCCCCCATGCCACCGGTCGCGATCCGGCTCCCGAGCAGGTAGCGGTCGTTGAGCACGACTCCCGGAGAGAGCATTCGATCACCGTACCGGGCGCCGGGCCGGTCGGGTCGACGGTGCCGACCGCGGCCCGGCGTCCGGTGGAAGGGTCAGAAGCCCTCCGAGGCGTGCGGTACGTAGTGCTCGCCGAGCCGGCGCAACTCGTCCTCGCCGAGCGCCAGTTCGACCGCGGCGACCGCGTCGGTGATGTGCTCGGGCTTCGTCGCCCCGACGATCGGGGCGGTCACCGCCGGCTGGTGCAGCAGCCAGGCGAGCGCGACCTGGGCCCGGGGAACGCCGAGTTCACCGGCCACCTCGGCGACCGCGCCGACGACCCGACGGTCGGCCTCCTCGGCCTGCTTGTAGAGGGTGCCGCCGAAGTTGTCCGTCTCGCTGCGCGCGGTGCTGACGTCCCAGTCCCGGGTCAGTCGACCCCGGGCGAGCGGACTCCACGGCAGCACCCCGACGCCCTGGTCGAGGCAGAACGGCAGCATCTCCCGCTCCTCCTCCCGCATGATCAGGTTGTACTGGTCCTGCATGGACACGAACCGGGTCCAGCCGTGCAGGTCGGCGGTGTACTGCGCCTGCGCGAACTGCCAGGTCCACATCGAGGACGCGCCGAGATAGCGCACCTTGCCGGCCCGTACGAGGTCGTGCAGCGCCTCCATCGTCTCCTCGATCGGCACCTCCGGGTCGTACCGGTGGATCTGGTAGAGGTCGATGTAGTCGGTGCCGAGCCGGCGCAGGCTCTCGTCGACCTGGGTGAGGATCGCCCCCCGGGACAGCCCGCCGCCCTTCGGACCCGGGCCCATCCGGCCGTGCACCTTGGTGGCGATGACCACCTCGTCCCGCCGGGCGAACTCGCCGAGCAGCCTGCCGGTGATCTCCTCGCTGGTGCCGAGCGAGTAGACGTTGGCGGTGTCGAAGGTGGTGATCCCGGCCTCGACGGCCTGCCGGAAGAACGGACGCGCCTCGTCCAGCCCGACCGACCAGGAGTGCGTGCCGCGCTGCGGGTCGCCGAAGCTCATGCAACCGAGGACGATGCTCGACACTTCCAGCCCCGAGCCGCCCAGCCGTACGTACCGCATCCGTACTCCTCGCCTCGTCCGTCGTCTGCCCGGTGCGTGCACCGTGCTTCGGCAACGTACCGGCGGGTGGGACCACCGGGGAACCCGGACGTGACCGCGCTAACCCGCGGCCGGGGCGGGCGCGGCCCGGCTGCGCAGCCGGCGCAGCATCCGGGCGTCGCCGAAGCCGACCGCCCGGGCGGCGGCCTCGACGGTGGCACCGTGCCCGATCAGGTGCTCGGCGCGTTCGAGGCGGAGCAGCTGCTGGTAGCGCAGCGGCGTCACCCCGACGGCCCGGACGAAGACCCGGGTGAGGGTCCGTTCGCTGACCCCGACGGCGGCGGCCAGGTCGGCCAGGGCCAGCCGGTCCGCGAAGCGGGCGTCGATGACGTCCTGCACCCGGTGCACCACGTCGCTGATGTGCCCCCGGTGCCGCAGCATCGCGCTGGCCTGCCGCTCGTCGCCGTTGCGGCGGGCGTAGACGACCATCTCCCGGGCCACCCGGGCGGCGAACCCGGGACCGTGCCGCACGGCGAGCAGGTGCAGGGCCAGGTCGATCCCGCTGGCGATGCCGGCCGAGGTGACCACGCGGTCGTCCACGACGTAGAGCACGTCCCGGACCACGACGGCCCGGGGATGCCGGCGGGCCAGCTCCGCGGAGAGGTCGTGGTGGGTGGTGCAGCGCCGGCCGTCCAGCAGCCCGGCGCCGGCCAGCGCGAACGCCCCGGCGCAGACGCTGGCCACCGTGCCGCCCCGGCGGTGGTGCTGGACAAGCCGATCCAGGGTCGCGGCGGTGAACCCGGCCCGACCGGCCCAACCGGCCCAACCGGCCCGGCCGGGCCGGCCGGCGGGGCGCCAACCGGGCACCACGATCAGGTCGTCGGGCCCCAGCGCCGGCCAGTCGGTCCGGGCCCGCAGGGGCACCCCCTGGGTGGTGCCGACCTCCTCCTGCTCGCCGACGTAGTGCAGGGCGTAGCCGCCGCCGAGGTCGGCGGCGGTGGAGAACGCCTGCGCCGGGCCGGCCAGGTCGAGCAGGTGCAGCCGGGCGGCGAGCAGGAAGAGGACCTTCGTCACCCTGCGGCCGGCTCCGGCACGGCGGCCCGGTCGACGACCACCGGGCCGGTTCCGGTACGCCCGGCGGTCAGCTCCGCCACCGTACGGACGGTGGCGAAGCGGCCGGCCAGCGCGTACTCGGTACGCGCGACGATCTCGTCGACACCGAGCGTGCGCGGGTCGGCGAGGATCTCGGCGAGGATACGGCCGGGCGGGGCGTCGGGATGTTCGATCGGGTTCGTCGCGGTCGCGTCGGTCACGAACGTCACCTGATAGCCGAGATCGCTGGCGAGTCGGGCGGTGGTCTCGACGCACTGCTCGGTACGGATCCCGCAGACCGCCACCTCCGTCACCCCCGCGCCGGTCAGCAGTTGCTGGAGGTTGGTGGTGGTGAACGCGTTGTGCGAGGTCTTGTGCAGCACCGGCTCACCGGGCTCGGGTTCCAGGCCGGCGATCAGCCGGACGTGACCGAGCGCCGGGTCGAAGACGGTGCCGGTGCCGGGCTCGGTGTGCAGCACCCAGACCACGAGATCACCGGAGGCCCGGAACGCTTCGGTCAGCCGGCGTACCCGGTCGACGAGATCGGGGTTCGAGGTGGCCGCCCAGATCGGCCGTTGCCGGAACGACTCCTGTACGTCGATGACGACGAGTGCACGGGATGACATGCCACCGATCCTCTCCGTTCGACGTCGACGACGGCAGACACCATCCTGCCCGGCTCCGGAACGATCCGGTCAGCCGAGCCCGCTCCGGGGTACCCCCGGACAGCCGGCGGCCCCTCCCGGTCGAGGTGCACCGGAAGGGGCCGCCGTGGACGTTCGAGCGTGCTAGTTGACGGTCAGCGGGTGACGCCGAAGACGATCCGGCTGAGGGTGTCCTCGGTACCGGTGAAGCCCTCGCCCGGGTTGAAGGTGTCCTCGCCGAAGTCGACGTCGGGGTCGTCGGCGGTGCCGCCGACGCCGTCCGGGCCGACCGCGAACATCAGCGGGAAGTTCCCGCCCTGGTCCATGATGTTCGCCTGCTCGTTGAACTGGTCGACGTGCCAGTTGCCGAAGAAGTGTCCGGCCTCGTGCGCGGTCACGTTGCCCACCGCCCGGCCGACGAACTCGACCCGGTTGCTGGCCTCGGTGATGTACGTGTTCAGCGACGGCTCCTCACCGGCCGGGTCGCTCAGCACGTCCAGGAGTACCAGCGCGGAGTCCTGGGTGCCGAAGTTGCCCGGGTCGATGTACTGCGCCACACCGATGGTCGGTACGCCCGACTCCTCGATGCTGCCGCCGATGATGATCCGGCTGACGTTCGCCTGCCCGAACGGGTCGGCGTGGTCCCGGCTGTTCAGGATCCGGATGTCGAAGCGCGGGTTGAGCCCACTTTCGATCATGTCGTGGCGGAGGTTCTCCCGTACCCCGGCGATGATCCCGTCGATCACCGCGTCCTCGTCGGCGGCGGTCAGCCCCCACCGGCCGAGGAAGGCCCGCATCGGGCTCAGGGTGCGCACGCCCGGGCCGCCGAAGATGGCGGTGTTGATCCGGGCGCCGTCGAAGTCGAGGAAGAGCGTCTGCCGCGGCTGCTGCCCCGACCGGTACGCCTCGACCGTGATGTCGTACATGCCGTCGCCGAGGCTCACCCCGACGTAGTGCCAACCGGCCTTGTCGGCCACGTGCTCGGTGACCGCGTTGCCGCCGCCCGGCAGCGGGCTGTTCGGCGGGTAGAGGGAGGAACCGTCCTGGTCGGACCCGTGCACCTCGCGGCCGTCCGGGTCGTAAACCGTGATCTTGGCGGCCGAGCCCTCGACCGAGGCGCCGACCACGTCACCCGGCCGCAGCCGTACGGCGAAGAAGTCGGTGTCCTGTTCCGCGGTCCCGATGGTGACCTGGTACGGCCCCTCGCTGCCGGCTCCGCCACCGCTGGCCGAGTCGAACGGGTCGGCCGGGATGGTCGGGAAGCCGATCACCGCCACGTAGTAGGTGCCGTCGGCGGCGAACTGGTGCACCAGCAGGCTGTCCAGCCCCTCCGGGCTGTCGTCGTTGAGCGCGATCAACTCGCCCTCGGCGTTGTAGAGCAGGACGACCGAGTCGAGTTCACCGGCCGGCGTGTCGACGTCGACCGTCAGGGTCCGGCCGGCGACGCCGGTGACCTCGTAGAAGTCGAAGTCGCCGCTGCCGCTGGCCGCGCTGCCGTGCGGGCCGTCCCCGATCGCGGCCGTGGTGGTGACGGCCTGCTCGGTCGTGCCGACCCCGGTCTCGCCGGCCAGCGGGATGGCGCCGTCGTCCTCCGGGTTCGGCGCGATCTCCGTCGCGTCCACCTGCTCCGGAGAGAGGGTGCCGAGGATCCGCAGCCGGGGATTGTCCTTGGCGCCGGTACCGAATCCGGTGATCTGTTGTGCGTTCGCCGGGGTGTCGTTGCCACCCCGGATGCCGGCCGGTTCCTCCTCGTCGGCCACGACCGGTGCGGCGGCCGCCGCCCGCTGCTGCGCCCGCAGCCCGGCCCGCTGGTCGCCCTGCTTGGCCAGCCAGTTCTTCCAGCCGACGTAGTCGGCCTTGGCCGGGTCCGGCAACAGCGCGAGGAACGGGTTCGGTCCGGCTGGCTGCTTGGCGGCGCTCGGCTTCACCTTGGCGAGGCCGATGGCCGGGGCACTGGTGGCAACGCTCGTGTTGCGCTCGTCCGTACTCGGCCGAGCCTGGGCGCCGGTCGCTGTCAACCCTGTGGCCGCCAATGTTCCGGCGGCCAGGATGGCGATCGTTCGACGCATGTATCCCCCTCCGTCATGCCATCACTCCGGTGGCCCCCGCCACCGATGGCTAACGTGACGCTACTGATCTCGAAGGGAAATTAATAGAAGCAGCGACATATCTGAGTACGCCTGTCGGCTGTTTTCCAGAGTCGGTTCCAACCTGTCGCGCCTGGCCGGCACGTATCCGGCAGAGCGAGTTGTCGTGGGAGGAATCGCGGCGGACGAGGTTGGCTTTCGGGAGTTTCGTCGAGGCACGGCTGGTGCGAGCGTCCCGGGACTGGTGGACGGAGCCGCTCGGCTACCTGCCGGAGGTGGTGTTGCTACGGCTGCGTACCGCCGACGGGCAGGGTGACGCGCGCCAGGTGCTCGATCCGACGACCGGTGCCGTGAACACGGGCACCGAGCTGCCGGCGCGGGCCCGGGCGGCGGAGTTCGTCTGGCCCCGGGGCTCCTGACCCAGCCGGCGGAGAACGGCCGGCTCAGCCGCCGGGTTGCCGGGAGGCGGTGGTCCCGTCGGTCCCGTCGGGGTTGTCGTCGGCGGCGGGTGGGGTGATCAGGCGGTCGACGGCGGTGTTGGTGAGGGTGGCGCTCAGCGCGCTGCCGGCGGCGATCCCCCAGCCGACCGGCCCGAGCGGGGTGCAGCCGAAGAACTGGCTCAGCCCCGGCGTCTGGATCACCCCGGCGAGCACCGCCACCGAGACGGCGGTCGAGGCCAGCACACCGGGGCTCGTCCCGCCGTCCAGCAGGGTCTGGCCGAGCTGGGTACCGACCAGCGAGGCCAGCGCGACCGTCCCGGCCCGACGCCGGGTACCGGTGTAGCGGGCCAGCGTCCAGCCGGTGGTCGCACCGAGGGTCGTGGCGGCGGCCCGCAGTGCGATCTCCCGGGTGAGGGAGGCACCGAGCGAGGTCTCCGGTCCCTCGGTGAGCAGGCCGTCCATGCTCTCCGCCCGGGGCGCCCGGACCGCGATCGCCATCGCCGGAGCCAGGTCGGTGAGGAGGTTGACCAGCAGCATCTGCCGGCCGTTCAACGCCGACCGGCCGGTCAGCGCGGCGGTGAGCACACTGAACGCGATCTCGCCGAGGTTGCCGCCGACCAGGATGCTCAGCGCGTGCCGCACCGAGGACCACATGGCGCGTCCCTCGACCAGGGTGGCGATGATCGTTTCGAGCCGGTCGTCGGTGACCACCAGGTCGGCGGCGGCCCGGGCGGCCGGGGTACCCCGCTGGCCGAGCGCGATCCCGACGTCGGCGAGCCGGATCGCGGGCGCGTCGTTGGCACCGTCCCCGGTCATCGCGACCGTACGGCCGCACTTCTGCAACGCCCGGATGATCCGTACCTTGTGCGTCGGCGTACACCGGGCGACCACGTCGGTCCGGGCCAGCCGATCGGCGAGGGCGTCGTCGTCGAGCCGGTCGAGTTCGGTGGCGGTGACCACCCGCTGGTCGGTGCCGTCGGTACTGATGATCGCGGCGATCGCCTCGGCGGTGGCCGGATGGTCACCGGTGATCATGATGGTGTGTACCCCGGCCTGCCGGATCCGCCTCACCGCCGGGGCGGCGCTCTCGCGTACCCCGTCGGAGAGGGCCAGGAAGCCGACGAAGGTCAACTCCCGGACGTCGTCCTCGGTGACCGTGTCGCCGGTCAGTTCCCGTTCGGCGACCGCGAGGACCCGCTGACCGGCCCCGGCGTGCCGGTCCAGCGTCTCCTGGAGGGCGTGCCGGCCCGCCTCGTCCAGGACCCGGTCGCCGTGCCGGCCGCACCGGGGCAGGATCGTCTCCGGGGCGCCCTTCACGCTGAGCAGGTGGTGGCCCCGGTGCCGGCCGACCGTGGCGTGGTAGCCCCGGGACGGCTCGAACGGCAGGGCGTGCTCCTGCTGCCAGGGGTGCGTCCGGCTGCCGGTGCCGACGCCGGCCCGACGGGCCCCGGTCAGCACCGCCCGGTCGGTCTGCTGGCTGACCTCCTCCGGACGGTCGGCCGCCGGGGTGGCCCGCAGCGCCGCCGCGAGTACGCCACGCAGTGGCTTGTCCAGCCCATCGAGGTCGGCGTACCGCACGCCGTCGCCGACCCCGGCCAACATCAGCTGGCCCTCGGTCAGCGTGCCGGTCTTGTCGAAGCAGAGCACGTCGACCCGGCCCAGCGCCTCGATGGTGCGCGGGTTGCGGACCAGCGCGCCGTGTTCGGCCAGCCGGCGCGCTGCCGCCAACTGCGCGGCGCTGACCAGGAACGGCAACCCCTCCGGTACGGAGGCCACGGCGAGGTTGGCGGCGGTGCCGGCCGACTCCACCAGCGGTACGCCCCGGAGCAGCCCGGCCCCGGCCACCGCCACCGCCGAACTGGCGGCGAGCGGGATCGACAGCTTGGTCAGCCGGCCGAGTCGGGCCTCGACCCCGCTGGTCGGTGCGGCCTCGCCGGCCAGCGCCATGCCCCGGCCGACCTCGGTGTCCGCCCCGGTCGCCACCACCACGGCGAGACCCCGCCCGGCGGCGACCGTGGTCCCCTCGTAGAGCATCGACCGGCGCTCCGCCACTGCGGCGGCCACCACCGACTGGCTGCACTTCGCCACCGGCAGCGACTCCCCGGTCAGCGACGACTCGTCGGCCTCCAGGCCGACCGCCTCGACCACCCGGCAGTCCGCCGGGACGGCGTCGCCCGGATCCAGCGCCACGATGTCACCCGGGACCAGTTCGCCGGCGGCGACCACCCGCTCGGTGCCGTCCCGGCGAACCCGGGCGGTCACCGCCGACCGGGAGAGCAGTTCGGCCAGCGACCGTTCGGTGGAGACCCGGTGCGCGGCGCCGATCAGCGCGGTCAGCCCGATCACGCCGCCGACCAGCGCGGCGTCCGCCATCGAACCGACCGCGGCGGAGAGCCCGGCACCGCCGGCCAGCACCGGGGTGAGCGGGTTCGCCAGCTCCTCGACGAACGCCCGGGGCAGGTCGAGGCTCTCCGTCGACCCGGTCGAGGTGGGCCGGCAGCGCCGACCCACCTCTTCGGTGGCGAGGCCCGCCCGGTCGGTGCCGAGCCTCTCCAGCACCGTCCGGACCGGCATCAGGTGCCACGGGGTCGGCGGGGCGGCGGCCGAGGTACGCCGGGGCGGCAGCCGGCCCGCCCGCCAGACGCCGTGCCCGATCGCCAGTCCGGCGGCGGCGTTGACCGCCGTCATGGACCGTGCCGGCAGTTGCGCCGGTGCCGCGGTGAACGACGCCAGCGCGCCGAGCGCACTGCCGCCGGCGGCCAGCGCGATGCTCTGCCGGGCGACGGTACGGGCGATGCCGACGGCCTCCACCACCAGTGCCGCCACCGTCAGGTCGGAGCCGACCAGCAGGTGGGCACCCCACGGTGGCCTTCCGTCGGGGCGCCACACCCCGAGGCCGCAGTCGGCGGCGGCCAGCGCGCGCGGATCGCTGGACACCACGGCGACCATCGCCCCGTCGGCCTGCAACGACCGGATCGACCCGGCGAGTCGTGGACCGCCGGGCAGGTATCCGTCGGCGAAGTCGTGCTCCCCGCCGCCACTACCGGCACTGCTGCCGCTGCTGGCGTCGCTTCCGCCGCTGCTGCCGGCGTCGTCGTCGGGGCGGTCGTCGGCGACCAGCAGGCGTAGCCTGGCCCGCCGGGCCGCCGCCGGCAACGCGTCGATGCCCGGGGCGGGCTCGGCGGCCACCCGTACCACCGCCGCGAGCCGGCTGCCGGTGGTCAGGCCGAGCAGGGTGCCGCCGTCCGTACCGAGCCGGTCGATCTGCTCGGCACCCACCCCGGCGGGCAGGCGCAGCGAGTCGAGCGGTCCGAGCCTCCACCCGTCGGCGTCGCGTACCCGGTCCGGGGCCTCCGGGTCGAAGAGGTCGAACGCCCGGGCCGCCACCTCCTCGGCATCCGCGCCGGGCAGCGGTGCCAGGTCGGCGAGGACGCCCCGGGTCGAGCGCAGCGCGGCGGCGTCCAGCACCAGTACGTCCAGGCGCTCCAGTTCACGCAGCACCGTACGGTCCATCGCGATCACGCCCCGGCGGGCGAGCAGCCAGCCGAGCCGGGCCGCGTACGCCTCCCGGCCGGCGACGGCCGCGCTCGGGATGCTGGACAGGGCCAGCGCGGCAGCCCGCTTGCGCCCGGCCAGGGAGAGCGCGGCGGCACCGGCGACGGTGCCGGACTCGAGTACCCGGGCCAGATACCGTTCGACCGGGCCGTCCGGCTTGGCGCGCGGTCGCTCGTCCGGCGGTGGTGCCGCCCGGGCCCGTTCCGGAGTACCGGCGAGCAGCGGCTCGGCCTGCTCCCAGGCGGCCAACTGGGCCCGAGCCTCGCCCCATTGCAGGATCCGGTGGGCGCTGTCGAGCATGATCCCGGCCCAGCCGCCGGTCAGGCCCTGGGCAAGTACGGTCGCGAGTGGCAGCAGGGAGTCGGCCCGGTGGTCGCCGCGCAGCCCTCGCCCGGCGAGCGCGTGCAGCCTCGGGTGCAGGTCCACCGCCCGCAGCAGGCCGGCGAGTTCGCCGGGCGCCCGGGTGAACGGCAGAATCCGGACCGCGGCCGACAGGCCGAGCCCGAACGCGTCGGTCGCGATCCTGGTCATCGCCCGTCGGGTCCGCGGGCCCTCCTCCGGGGGATGCGGTTCCACGCAGTCCGGGTCGAGCTCCCGTCCGTCGGCACGCTCGACGGCGGCGATCACCGCGATCAGTGCCCGGAGTCGGGGTGCGGGCGTGCCGACCGCCACCACCACCCGCCCGGAGGGGGCGTTGACCCGGGCCCACTCGACCCCGGACAGCCCTTCCAGTGCCTGTTCGATCTGCGCGGCCAGCCGTTCGCCGCCGGGCTGGGCAATCCCGTGCACCTCGATGTGGTGTCGGCCGGGCCGGGACCAGACGGCGCGGCGCTTGAGCCCGGCGGCCCGGGCCGCCCGGCCCACCATCGACTCGGCGTTCTGCGCGACCCCGGCGACGAGCTGCGGCACGCTGCGCGGCGACAGCGTCTCGGGCAGGGCGGGCAGGTGGAGGCGGCGGAGATCCACGCCGGGGATCCTCAGCCCGAGTGGCGTCATCGAGCGGAGCCGCCGGCAGGCCGGCCGGTCCGCCGTGCGGCGGGGCGGCTGTCGCTGGCCGCGCTCGGGTAACGCATCTGACCCTCCCAGAGCCGTGGATCGGCCCTGCCTTCCCGGTCGGCGCGGCCTTATGCACCTTTCCGGGCGAGATCTCCGGCCCGCCGCTGACCGTCGTGTCGGGTCAGACCCGGGCCATGGCCGAATCGGCGGAGCCGTCCGGGGCGCAGACGTCCGGCGCAGCACAGCTCGCGCCCCCGTCGGCCGGGGCCTCCGACCTGGCTGAGCCATTCGGCGCGGCCGAGGCCCTCGGCACGGCTCGGTCCTCCGGCGCTGCCGGGCTCTCCGGCGCCGCCGGGGCCTCCGTCGAGGTCGGGCCGGTGAGGCCGGCGAGCAGGTGGCGCGGTCCCGGGCCGGTGCCGGCCATCACGTCACCGGGGTTGGAGAGCGCGCACCGGTCCAGTGACAGGCAGCCGCAGCCGATGCAGTCGGAGAGGTCGTCGCGGAGTCGTTGCAGGGCGAGAATCCGCTCGTCGAGCTGGCCGCGCCAGCCGGCCGAGAGCCGGGCCCAGTCCGCCCGGGTGGGTGTGCGTTCCTCGGGGAGGCTGGCCAGCGCCTCCCGGATCTGCGCCAGTGGCACACCGACCCGCTGGGCGAACCGGATGAAGGCGACCCGGCGCAGGATGTCGCGGCCGTAGCGGCGCTGGTTGCCGCTGGTCCGGGTACTGGTGATCAGCCCTTTGGCCTCGTAGAAGTGCAGGGCCGAGACGGCGACACCACTGCGCTCGGCGAGCTGTCCGACGGTGAGGGTGTGTGCGGGTTCGGTCACCGGTCGAGGATATCTCCGATACCTCAACTAATGTTCAGGTGTGTGGCGTGTCCCGCACTGGCCGGGTATGGCGGCGGAATTGACTGGACCGGGTCGGCCCGCCACCGCAAGCTGATCCCGTGGCTGATCTTCCCGAGCTGTACGTCGCGGTCGACGTCGAGGCGGACGGTCCGATCCCCGGGCCGTACAGCATGATCTCGCTGGGCATGGCGGTGGCCGGGCGGCCCGAGCTGACCTTCTACACCGAGCTGCGCCCGATCTCCGACGAGTTCGTGCCCCAGGCGCTCGCCGTCTCCGGACTCGACCGGGAGCGGCTGCTCCGGGAGGCGCCGCCGGCCGAGGTGGCGATGGCCGCCGCGGCGAGGTGGGTGAACGGGCTGCGCAAGCAGGGTCGGCCCGTCTTCCTGGCCGCTCCCGCCGTCTGGGACGGGATGTTCGTGCACTGGTACTTCGTCCGGTTCACCGGCCGGAGCCCGTTCGGGGCCACCGGTTCCGGGGTGGACCTGCGCAGCTACTGGATGGGCCGGACCGGTGCCGAGTGGGCCGGTACGCACAAGGGCAGGATCAAGCACGCGCTCGGGCTGACCGGCATCCCGCACACCCACCACGCGGGCGAGGACGCGGCGGAGCTGGCCCAGGTCTTCGACGCCGTACTGCGGCATCCGGCGCCGGAACCACCCGCCGGGTCCGACTGACCGGCGTACCCGCCACCCGACCGGGCGACCGCGGCCAGAACGCGAAAAATCCCCGGATCGGCTGCCTACGCTCGAACGCATGATCTACATGGCTCTGGCCGCGATGATGTACGTCTGCGGCTTCGTCTTCCTCTACGGCGTGATCCGGTTCGCCGTCCGGCACGGTATCGAGGATGTCCAGTTGCGGCGTGAGCGGGCCGCCGAGGCGCCGGAACGGGACCGGCTCCGGGAGCGCACCCTCGTGCCGGACAACGCCTTCCTCGCCGGTAGCTGACCCGCCCCTCCCCGCCGAATCGACACCCCCGTGGTGCGGTCGGTGTGTCCGGCCGGCACGGACGGTGCGAGGATCACGGGCGTGATGGGAACCCTGAAGACGGAGCCGGCCCGGACCCGTCAGGATCTGCTCGCACCGCCGGTGACCGAGGCTCTGCACCGCTGGCCCGCCGACTCCCCGGTCGGCGTCGACGACATCCTGGTCGCACCGATCGACGCCACCCTGGCCGACACCGCCGCCTTCTGCGCCGCCTACGACGTCGGACTGGACGTGTCGGCGAACTGCGTGGTGGTGGCCGGCAAGCGGGAGGGGAGCGTCCGGTACGCGGCCTGCGTGGTACTGGCCACCACCCGGGCCGACGTGAACGGGGTGGTACGCCGCCACCTCGACGTACGCAAGGCGAGCTTCGCGCCGATGGCCGAGGCGGTCGAGCTGACCGGCATGGAGTACGGCGGCATCACCCCGATCGGGCTGCCCGGTTCGTGGCCGGTCCTGGTCGACTCGCGGGTGCTCGACACCCCGTACGTGATTATCGGGTCGGGGGTCCGGCACAGCAAGATCGCGCTACCCGGTGCCGCTCTCGGGCTCCTGCCGAACGCCGAGGTCGTCGAGGGGCTCGCCCGAGAGGTCGGCTGACGACTCCGCCGACCGGTCGGCCGACCGCCGCGACTGCTCCGGCGACCGTGGTGACTGCTCCGGCGACTGCGGTGACTGCTCCGGCGACTGCTGTGCCGGCTGCCGCGTTGGCTGCTCGTCGGAGCGTTCCGGCCAGCAGATCCGGCATTCGCAGAGCACGACCCGGAGCTGGCCGGTGCCGGTGACCAGGCGTACCTGCCCGGGACAGTGGTGCGGCGGCTCGGTCACCGGTGGGCGCAGGGCGAGCGCGCACGGCAGGCACAGCGTCGTCTCGCTCATCCGGGACACTCCCCTTCGCCCCCGTCGACCGGCTCGACGCTGGTCGTCCCCTCCGGTGGGGTGGCACGGCTGTCGATGTCTACCACATCGGCGAGCGGATCCGCGGGTACGAATGGATCGTTCACCATTTCTAAATAAGCGCGTGCCGTCGCCAGTGCCCGACAGGACGGCAGTTTGCAAATAGGGCAACGACCGTCGTCGCGCGGCCAGTGGTCGATCACGATGAGTCGGGCGGAGAGCGTCATCCGATTCCGCGTCCGGCGCGCGGCGGCTCCGGTCATCTCCGCCCGCCGCGCCTCCGGCCCCCGCCGGGGGTGCGCACCGCCGCACTCGCACGCACGAGTCGCCTCCTGAGCTGCCCGGGAGGTGCGGCGGCCGCCGGCACGGCCGCCGCACCCGGCAGGGCGCCGCCCGCTTCCCAGGGGAAGACAGCGGGTACGCACCCCGGTCCCGCGCGGACCGATCACGAGTCGACCTGGAGGCCGATGAGGTCGAGCCGTGTCATACCCGCGGGCCGTGGAACTCCTGTCCGGGCACCGATCCCGAGGTCACCCCAGGCTTACGATCTGCGCCCGGAAGCGGTAAACATTGATCGGTGCCACATCGAACTGAAGCGATCCACATCCCCACATTCCCGTAACCAGAGAACTACCGATAGTAGGCGCGGTTTTCAGGTGTTTTCCGGAGCGCACAGGCGGTAGACGGATGGATCACGTCGGCGCAAGGCTGAGGGTGGCGCGTACGGACGCCCAGGTCACCCTGACCCAGATGGCGGCCCGGACCAACTACAGCAAGAGTCATCTGTGCAACGTCGAGCTCGGTAAACGGCCGGCCACCCCGGACCTGGTCCTCGCCTACGAGCGGGTGTTGGGAGACAGCGTGAATCGCAGAGGTGCCCTGGCGATCGCCGCGACCGTCGTCGTCTCGTCCGCCGTGGCCGAGCTGGTGCAGCACGGGTTCGCCGCTGCCATCGGGCCACGTCGGGACGTCGACGAGTGGGTCGCCCGCGCCGAGGGGTACGGGCAGGACTACATGTCGCTCGGCGCCGCCGAGTTGCAGGGCCGACTCGCCGCCGACCTGGTGGTACTGCAACAGGAGCTGGACAGTCCGCACCTGTGGGGCGTCGCCGCCCGGCTGATGACGGTGCACGGCAAGACCCTGCCCGGCAACGACGGCGGTCGGGGGGCGATCCGGTCGTACGAGATGGCCGCGATCGCGGCGGACCGCTCCGGCGACCTGGAGACCCGGGTCTGGGTACGCGGCCGGGCCGCCCTGGCGCTGGCGTACGAGGGTGCGCACCTGCCGGTGGCCGCCCGGTTCGCCGAGCAGGCCGCCGGACTCTCCGACCGGCCGACCCTGGGCCGGTTGACCGCGCTGACCGCGCAGGCGCACGTCGCCGCCTGCCGGGGCGAGACCGGCACCGCTCTGACCAGATTGGACGATGCCCGCCGGGTGTTCGACACGGCCGGCAGCGCCGAGCAGATCTCCGACTTCGCGGTGCCGCTGTGGCGGTTCCACACCTTCGAGTCGATGCTGCTGTCCCGGCTCGGCCACCCCGGAGCGGTGGCCGCGCAGGACGCCGCGGACCGGACCCGGCCGGCCAGCCTGCCCCGGTTCGCCACGCACATCGAACTGCACCGGGGCCTGATGATGGCCTCCGCCGGGGACGCGGCCGGTGGTCTCGGCTATGCCCGGCGGGCGCTGGACCGGTTGCCGCCGGAGCGGCACAGCCTGTCGCTGCGGCTGATGCTGGCCGAGGTGGAACGGGCGGCCGGCGCGACGCTCTGAGAGACGACCGTCGATACCGTTGCACGTGAAACGTCCCCCCGGGCGCCGGGGTGCGCCGCCGCGCTCAGTCGAGCTGCTCCCGGACCTGCCGCTTGAGCCGGGCCAGGATGGCGTTGCCGCCGCGTACCCGCAACGGGCTGATCGCCTGGGCCAGCCCCATCCGCTGGTAGAGGTCGTCCGGCACGGCCAACACCTCGTCGGCGCTCGCCCCGGCCAGCCCCTCGGCGAGGATCCCGGCGAACGCCCGGGTGGTGGGCGCCTCCGGCGGACAGTCGAACCAGGTCGTCACGGTGCGGTCGGCGGCCACCTCGGCGCGCAGGAAGAACGCCGTCTGGCACTCCGGGACCTGCTCCATCCCGGCATGGCCGGCGAACGCCGCCGGCAGCGGCGGCACCGCGTCGGAGAACTCCAGCAGCATTTCGAGGACCATGTCCCGGGGAGCGTCGGCGAACTCCGCGACGATCTCGGCGAGCTTCGGTGGCATCGACTGCGGCATGGCCCCAGGCTACCGAGGTGCCTCACGGGCGCGGGCCGGCCTCACTGATCTCGCTCAGCGCGAAGGAGGGGTCCAGGCGTACGGCCAGGTCGCCGAGGGAGACGATGCCGACCAGTTGCCGGTCGCTGTCACAGACCAGGATCCGGCGTACGGCGCGCTCCCGCATCAGGACAGCTGCCTCGGCGACGGTCGAGTTCTGCTCGATCATCACGATTTCCCGGGAGGTCACCGAGCCGATCGTGGTCTGCCGGGCGTCACTGCCCTCGGCGACGGCCCGGACCACGATGTCCCGGTCGGTCACCATGCCGAACAGGCTCGGCCCGTCGGTCACCACCACGTCGCCGATGTCGGCGTCCCGCATGGCGCGGGCGGCCTCGTCCAGAGTGGTGGCCGCGGGCAGATAGACGATCGTCCTGGTCATGACGTCACGGACTCTGACCTCAGTCACGGTGTGCCTCCGAACCCCCGAATTCCCGATACCACCTGCTACCCCCTGGCCGGCACGCTAACACCATGTCGGGTTTCCGATCGGCCACTCTGGGTTGTTGGACGGTATCGTGCGGTTGGCCCCGATAAGCCGGAGAGATCCGAGCGACGCTGTGAGGTGCGAGTGAAGGCCACCGAGCTGTCCATTCCCGGCGCCTGGGAGTTCCTCCCGCAGCAGTTCAGCGACGACCGGGGCCGGCTCCTCGTCTGGTACGACGCGGAGGTCTTCGCCGACGCGCTCGGCTTCGAACTCTCCGTCGCGCAGGCCAACCAGAGCGTCTCCCGGCGGGGCGTCATCCGGGGCGTGCACTGGGCCGACGTGCCGGTCGGCCAGGCCAAGTACGTCTACTGCCCACGCGGCGCCGTACTCGACATGGTGGTCGACCTGCGGGTCGGTTCACCGACCTTCGGCCGGCACGAGGTGACCCGGCTGGACACCATCGACAACCGCGCCGTCTATCTGCCCGAGGGGCTCGGCCACGCCTTCGTCGCGCTGGAGCAGGACAGCATCGTCAGCTACCTCTGCTCCGCCCGGTACGCCCCGGCCCGGGAACGGGTCGTGCACGTCCGCGACCCGGAGCTGGCACTGCCCTGGCCGGCCGACCTCGACCCGATCCTCTCCGAACGTGACGCCGAGGCACCCGGCCTGGCCGAGCTGCGCGCCGCCGACCTGCTGCCGAGCTACGCCGAGTGCCAGCGCTTCTACCAGGCACAGCGCGCCGGTCGGGCCAGCCGGCCGACGGAGTAGACGCCGCCCGGGAGCGCCACGGCCGGCCAGCCGACCCCCGGGCAGCCGCTAGCTCGGCGTACCGACCGAGCCGGGAGCGGTCAGCCGGGCCAGCAGCTCCGCCGCCGCCAGTTCGGTGCGCTCTCCGGTGGCGCGGTCGCGCAGTTCGACGTACCCGTCGGACCAGCGGCGGCCGACCACGACGGCGCGCGGGATGCCGATCAGCTCGGCGTCGGCGAACTTGACCCCGGCCGAGACGTGCGTCCGGTCGTCGACCAGCACCCGCAGGCCGTGCCCGGCGAGCTGCCCGCCGAGTTCCAGCGCCGCCTCCGACTGCGGCCCCTTGCCGGCCGCCACCAGGTGTACGTCGCACGGCGCCACCGCCGCCGGCCAGACCAGCCCCCGCTCGTCGTGGTGCTGTTCGGCGATCGCCGCCACCGCCCGGGACACCCCGATGCCGTAGCAGCCCATCGTCAGCCGGACCGGCTTGCCGTCCTGGCCCAGCACGTCGACCCGGAACGCGTCGGTGTAGCGCCGGCCGAGCTGGAACACGTGCCCGATCTCCACACCTCGGCGGATCGTCAACACCCCGGGTCGGCAGGCCGGACACCGGTCACCGGCCCGGACCTCGGCCGCCTCGATCGTCCCGTCCGGGGTGAAGTCCCGCCCGCAGACCACGTCGGTGGCGTGCCGGCCCGGCTCGTTGGCGCCGGTCAGCCAGGCGGTGCCCGGCGCCACCCGGGGGTCGACCAGATAGCGGATGCCGAACTTGGCCAGCAGTTGCGGGCCGAGGTAGCCGCGGACCAGTTCGGGCCGGTCGGCGAAGTCGTCGAACATCGACACGGTGGCCGGGCTCAGCACCGCGCCGAGCCGCTTGAGGTCGACCTCGCGATCCCCCGGAATGCCGATGACCAGCAACTCCGGCTCGTCCGAACCGGGCCGGCGCAGCTCGACGACGACGTTCTTCAGGGTGTCGCCGGCCGTCCAGTCGGTCCGGCCGCCGAGCCGCCGGTCGTTGGCGAGCGCGACCAGGCTCTCGATGGTCGGCGTCTCCGGGGTGTCGTACACCTGCGCCGGAGGGTGGGCGTGCACGTCGCCGGGCGGGGCCGGTGGGGTGGTCACCGCCTCCGTGTTGGCCGCGTAGTCGCAGGCGGTACAGCCGACGAAGGTGTCCTCACCGACCGGGGTCGAGGCGAGGAACTCCTCCGAGGCGGAGCCGCCCATCGCGCCGGAGGTTGCGGCGACGATCGTGTACGCCAGGCCGAGCCGGTCGAAGATCCGCTGGTACGCCGCCCGGTGCCGGTCGTACGCCGCCGCCAGCCCCGCCCGGTCCAGGTCGAAGGAGTAGGAGTCCTTCATCAGGAACTCCCGCCCGCGCAGCAGCCCGGCCCGGGGCCGCGCCTCGTCGCGGTACTTCGTCTGCACCTGGAAGATCGAGACCGGGAAGTCCCGGTACGAGGTGAAGGTGTCCCGGACCAGCAGCGCGGCCATCTCCTCGTGGGTCGGCCCGAGCAGGTACTCCGCGCCGCGCCGGTCGGTGAGGGTGAAGATGTCGTCGCCGTACTCGGTCCACCGGCCGGTCGTCTCGTAGGGCTCCCGGGGCAGCAGGGCCGGGAAGAGCACCTCCTGGCCGCCGATCGCGACCATCTCCTCCCGGACCACCTCGGTGACCCGGTCCAGCACCAGCCGGCCGAGCGGGAGCCAGGTGTAGCCGCCCGGAGCGGCGCGACGGACGTAACCGGCCCGGAGCAGCAGCCGATGGCTCGGCACCTCCGCGTCGGCCGGGTCCTCGCGCAGCGTACGCAGAAACAGCGTGGACATCCGTAGCAGCATCCGGGCAGCGTAGACCCGCAGGCGGGAGCGGAGCACCGGAATTGTCCGCCGGCGGCCGTGCGGTCCCGGTCACCTTCCCGCGCCGGGCGTACCCGGGCCGGCGCCGGGCTGACAGACTGGCCCCCGGTCGATCGGGTGGGGAGAGCAGTGCAGGGGAGGCGCGACGTGCGCTGGCGCAACTTCGTGGCGGTCGGGGACAGTTTCACCGAGGGTCTGGACGACCCGTATCCGGACGGCAGCTTCCGGGGCTGGGCCGACCTGGTGGCCGCGACGCTGGCCGCCGAGGCCGGGCCGGATTTCGGGTACGCCAACCTGGCGATCCGGGGTCGGCTCTTCGGCAACATCGTGGCCGAGCAGGTGCCCGCCGCCCTCGCCATGCGCCCCGAGCTGGTCAGTTTCGCCGCCGGTGGCAACGACGTACTGCGTCGCAACTTCGATCCGGACGCCCTGATCGAGCGCTTCGACCGGGTCGTCGCCGATTTCCGGGCCACCGGGGCGGACGTGCTGCTGTTCCGGTTCGCCGACGTGATGGCCCGGCTGCCCGGGCAGCGGCTGGTCGCTCCCCGGGTGGCGATGCTCAACCGGGCGGTCGGCGAGACGGCGCAGCGGCACGGGGCGAAGCTGGTCGACCTCTTCGCCGACGAGGTCTTCGGCAACCCGGTGCTGTGGAGTTCCGACCGGCTGCACCTGTCGGCCGCCGGTCACCGCCGGGTCGCCGCCCGGGTGTTGGCCGCGCTCGACGTCGTACCGGACGACGGCTGGCTGGTGGTGCCGCCCCGGCCGGCGCCGACACCGTGGCTGGCGGCCCGGGGCGCGGACCTGCGCTGGGTGGGGCAGCACTTCGCGCCCTGGATCAGGCGCCGGATCACCGGCCGGTCGTCCGGAGACACGATCACGGCCAAGCGGCCGGTGCTGGAGCCGTACCCGCAACGCCGGCCCTTCGTGGACTGACCGTCGGGAACGGGCCGCTCAACCGACCTGGAAGCCGAGCGCCTGGGCGAGCACGATCGTCTGGCTCTGGTCGACGATCGCGCCGGAGCGTTCGACGGTGGTCGGGTCGAGCGTGCTGAGGTCGCTGCCGCGCAGGTCGCACCGGACGAACCGGGCCGTGCGCAGCTGCGCGCCGGAGAGGTCGACGTTGGTCAGGATCGCGTCGGTGCAGTTGGCGCCGGTCAGGTCCGCCTCGCGCATCCGTACGCCCTGGAAGGTGACGCCGCGCAGGTCGGCGCCGGGCAGGCCGACGAACGACCAGTCCCCGCCGAGCACGGTGAGGGGCCGGACCGACGACTCGACGAAGGTGCTGCCGACCAGTTTGCAGCCGGCGAACTCGGCCTCGAAGAAGTTGCACCGGGTGAAGGTGCAGCGCAGGAACGCCGAGTCGGTGTGCCGGGAGGCGTTGAACCTGACGTTGCCGAAGGCGCAGTTGGTGAAGCTGGTCCGTTCCAGGGTCGCCTCGGTCAGGTCGATGTCGAAGAACTCGCAGTCGACGTACTCGTGCTCGACGAACTCGTCGCCGTACCAGTCCTCGCGTCGGAAGGTCCGACCCTCGTGTCGTACGCCTGTCCGGGTCGGCTCCACCATGTGATGACGGTAACCGAGGAGAGCCGGCCCCCTCCACCGACGGCCCGGCGTACGGTGGGGATCATGCCGATGCCGAGCGATCCCGCACCGAGCCTCCAGGCTTACGCCGACCCGCAGCGCCTGGTCACCACCGAGTGGCTGGCCGAACACCTGGGCCAGCCGGGCCTGGTGGTGATCGAGTCGGACGAGGACGTGCTGCTCTACGAGACCGGTCACATCCCGGGCGCGGTCAAGGTCGACTGGCACCTGGAGCTGAACGACCAGGTGACCCGGGACTACCTCGACGCCGACGCGTTCGCCAAGCTCTGTTCGGCGAAGGGGATCGGCCGGGACGACACGGTCGTCTTCTACGGCGACAACTTCAACTGGTGGGCGGCGTACGCGCTCTGGGTCTTCACCCTCTTCGGGCACCCCGACGTGCGGCTGCTCGACGGCGGCCGGCAGAAGTGGGTCGCCGAGGGGCGGGAGCTGACCCGGGAGAAGACCGAGCGGCCTCCGGCGGACTATCCGACGCCGCAGCGGGACGACGCGCCGATCCGGGCGTACCGGGACCAGGTGCTGGCGCACATCGCGGCGGCCCGACCGCTGGTCGACGTCCGCTCGCCGAAGGAGTACACGGGCGAGCTGACCCACATGCCGGAGTACCCGCAGGAGGGCGCGCTGCGCGGCGGGCACATCCCGGGCGCGCTGAGCAAGCCGTGGA
The DNA here is from genome assembly GCF_036421995.1 of Plantactinospora veratri. Lineage (NCBI taxonomy): Bacteria > Bacillati > Actinomycetota > Actinomycetes > Micromonosporales > Micromonosporaceae > Plantactinospora > Plantactinospora veratri. Next base: position 33,363 of record NZ_JAZGQL010000032.1, on the reverse strand, counting down.
AGTCGGCGGCGAACGACGACGGCACCTTCAAGGGTCCCGACGAGCTGCGGGCGATCTACGCCGACCAGCTCGGGCTCTCGCCGGACGACGACGTGATCGCGTACTGCCGGATCGGCGAGCGGTCCAGCCACACCTGGTTCGTGCTGCGGCACCTGCTCGGCTATCCCCGGGTGCGCAACTACGACGGCTCGTGGACCGAGTGGGGCAACCTGGTCCGGGCACCCGTGGTCCAGGGCGACCAGCCGGGCGGCCTCACCCCGGACCGGGACCGCTAACCGGCGGGGATCACCTGACGCAGGGCCACCAGCCCGGGTACGTCGATACGCTGCCGTACCGTCCCGCTGCCGGGGTCGACCCGGAGTACGGCGTCGGGCTGGCCGACGTAGAGCCGGGAGCCGTCGGGCGGGCCGGCGAGGCCGCGTACCTCGGCCGGAGCCGACCAGCGCGGCACCGCGCCCCCGCCAGCGGTGGCCGGCATCCCGACCACCTCGCGGCCGGCCCCGACCAGCAGCGTCCCGGCGCCGTCGAAGGCCGCGGCGGCCGGCGCGGTGGCGGTCGAGCCGGCGGTGCCGGCCGGTGCGTCGAACCGGGCGCTTTCCATCACGGTCAGCCCGTCGGGGTCGATCGTGGCCAACGCACCGGTGCCGGTGTCCGCCACGTAGAGCCGGCTGCCGTCCCGGTTCAGCGCGATCGTGTGCCCGGTCGCCGCGCGCTCGCCGAACGGTGCCGGCAGGTCGACGCAGAACGCCCAGCGTTCGGTCAGGTCGAGGGTGTGCACGAAGGCGTGCACGTGCGGGGCGTCGTCGCGCGCCCCGGCACCGTTCGGGTCCGCCGTCGCGGCGATCCGATCCCGGGTGTGTACGTGGTCCGGCTGGTGCGTGTAGAGGGTGAACAGCCGGTTGCGCTGCCGGTCGTACACCGCCTGCCGACCCTCGCCGCGCATCTCCTCCTCGGCACCCCCCGGCACCACCGCCTTGACCCGGGTCAGCAACGGCTCCACCCGTCCGGAGGCGAGGTCGACGACCCGCACCCGGTACCGCTCCGGCGCGGTCGGCGGTAGGTAGTCGAGGACGAAGAGTGCCCGGTTGCTCGTGTCGAACGCCTCGGGTTCGAGGTTGCCGGGCAACTCCAGCCGGCGGCGCTGGCCGGCACCGTCGGCGACCACGATCGTCGTCCGCTCCCGGGGCCCCGGCCGGTACGGCGTGTGCCCCGGCCCGGCGTCGTCGGCGAGCGCCACCAGGCCACCGTCGGACGAGGTGGTCCGGACCGCGAGCGCGCCGGTCAGGGTACCGGCGCTGACGGCCGCGCCGTCCGGCAGTTGGTGACTGGTCAACCTGGTACCGCCGTCCGGACGCTCGACCCGGACCAGCCGGCGGCCGTCGCCGCTGAGCACCGCCGGGGCGGGCTGGACCAGCATCCGGCCGGTCGCCGCGTCGACCACCGCCAGCTTGCCGTCGGCCAGCTCCACCACCAGCGCGTCAGCCGGAGCCAGCTTGCGGCGGGCGTCCGCCTCGTCGGCCCGGTCGCCGGACCGGAACTGGCAGCCGGCGCTGGCCGTGACCGCGCCGACCCCGGCGGTACCGGCCAGCAGCGCGCCGGTCATCCGCAACACGTCCCGCCTCGTCGTCGTCATGCCGGGTAGAGCCCCGGCGTCCCCGACCGGTTCCGCCGCCCTCACCGGTTCGGCCAGTGCAGGATTCGGGTGGCGAGTTCGTGGGGGTCGGCGTGGGGCAGATCCTGTAGCGCGTGGACGAGTTGGCTGGCGAGGTAGACCAGCAGCCCGATCCGATCGTCGCGGTAGGTGCGCAGCAGGCTGAGCCGGGCCGGTTGACAGGGCCAGGGCGCGCCGCAGGTCCGGCACCGGAACGACGGGCGTGCGGGTGTGTGCGGACGGAACCGCGCGTGTGGGCCGTACATCGGGGTTGGCCGGTCATCGGTACTCGACCTGCCGGGTCCGCCCGCTCCGGTCGCGGTGTTCGGTCCGGACGGGCGTCCCCCAGGCCGGCCGGGTGTTGCGGTGTCGGGGCCGGACCGGTGGTGGCGGCGGCGGCGGGTCCGGCGGGACCCGGACCAGCGCCGGACGAGGAGCCGGCGGTGGCCCCGGCCGGTGTGGTGCCGGAAGGGTACGCGGGCAGCGCCAGCGGCGACCGCAGGAACAGAAGATCCAGAGGAAGTACCAGGCACGGTAATGCCGAATGGCTGGGCGATGACGTCTGGACATCGGCCTTCCCTCTCTTTCGTTCTCCGGGCGCGAATTGGATGCGGTCCCGCTGTCTTCCACTCTGGACGGGCGCCCCCTAACCTCGATAGGCGTGCATCGCACCCGTCATGACCTGCATGAACGTCCCGACGATCGGGTGGCGAACCGAGGCGAACCGTGGAGTCGATCCATTGACCTGTGGAGGGATGTATGACAGAGGCGCGGCAATCGATGATCGAATTCATCGTCGACGAGATTCGCCGGGCGAGGGTGACCGCCGGAATGACCCAGGACAGGTTCGGCCGGGGCGCCAGCTTCTCGGCATCCCAGGTGAGTGCCGTCGAGACCGGCACCCGCGCGCTGACCCGGGAGTACGTCCGAGGCGCCGACAAGGCGTTGAAGACCGGCGGCCTCTTCGAACGCATGGTGATCAAGCTCAAGCTCGACGGCGAACCGTCCTGGCTGCGCGAATGGTTCGAGATTGAACGCAAGGCCGAGTCCCTGCGCTGGTTCGAAAATGCTGTACTGCCGGGCCTGTTGCAGACGGAGGCGTATGCCACGGCAGTCTTCGCCAGCATGGGGGTGCTGACCGAGGACGAGGTTGCCGACCGGGTCGCCGCGCGGATGGCACGACAGGACCTGCTCACCCGGGAAAAGCCCCCGCAGGTGACTTGCGTGCTTGACGAAGCGCTCCTCCACCGGCCGGTAGGCGGGCCGGAGGTGATGCGCGCACAGTTGCGTCATTTAGCGAGGATCGCGTCCGAACTGCCGCACCTTCGGGTGCAGGTCGTGCCGACCCTCGTCGGCGCCTACGGTGGGTTGGCCGGCCCGTTCGTCGTTGCCGCACTACCCGGCAACGAGAACCTCGCCTTTCTCGATAACCACCTGCGCGGCCAGATCGTGCAGGACGCGGCAGACGTAATGTGGATAGCCAAGGTGTGGGAGTTCATCCGGAGCGAGGCGCTGCCGCACCACCAGTCCACCCAGTTGATATCGGAAGCGGCGGAGACATGGAACTGATCGGGGCGACCTGGCGCAAGAGCAGTCGCAGCAACGGAGCCAGCGGCAACTGTGTCGAGGTGGCGGACAACCTGTCAGGGGTGGTCGGGGTTCGGGACAGTAAGGACCCGACGGGTCCGGCTCTGGTCTTCGCCCCGCAGGCGTGGCGTTCGTTCGTCCGGCAGGTACGGGCGCGCTGACTGTCGGCGTCAGGAGTGCATCCGCTGTAGTTTCGCGCAGAAGCGGGTGAAGTGCGGGTCGAAGCGGGCGGGATCGGCGTCGCGCATCTCCGCCGGTGACCACCAGCGGGCTTCCCGGAACTCCCCGCTGTCCAGCCTGAGCGGGTGTTGCCGGTCGAGCCGGAGCACGAACCACAGACTCACGTCGGTGTGCCCGGCGTCGATCCCGACGGTACGGGTCACGGTGACGAAGATCGGTTCCTCCTCGACGAGGCCGCCTCCGACCGGGATACCCAGCTCTTCCCACGCCTCCCGGCGGGCCGTCTCGGCGGGGTGCTCGTCCGGGTCGACGTGCCCGCCCGGCGGCAGCCACAGCCCGGCGTTGACGTGATCGACCAGCAGTACGCCGCCGTCGGCCGGATCGACCGGGACGACGTACGAGACGAGGTGCCGGGGTGGGGTCGCCGGCTTCATCCGCCTGAACACGTCGTCGGTGCTGCGCAGCCAGTGCAGCGTCTCCGTCTGGTGGCGTTCCTCCACCTCGTCAACCGGGACGATTTCGGAGACGAGGTCGTGCACCGCCGCGACCGACTTCCGCATCTCAGTGATCATGCCAGGTCGGAGGGCATCAACCACGGGCGCGGCAGTTCGCGCGAAGCCGGCGGAGGATGTCGTCGAGGATCGGCCGGCCGGTGGCGAAGTTGAGCCGGGCGAACCCTTCGCCACCGGGCCCGAACTGCGGGCCGTGGCTGAGCATGACCCCGGCTCGGTCGAGGAAGTGTGCGGCCGGATCGGACCCGAGGCCGAGCGGGCGGAAGTCCAGCCACGCCAGGTAGGTCGCCTCCGGAAGGTGGTAGCCGACCGCGTCCGGCAGCCCGTCGGCGACCAACCGGCGGTTGCGGTCCAGCACCGCCCGTACCTCGGCGAGCCAGGGGTCGCCGTGCTGCCAGGCGGCCTGGGTACCGAGTACACCGAGGTTGCTTGGCTGACCCAGCAGGAGAGGCGGGAGCGCATCCAAGGCTGCCCGTACCCGGGCATCGCCGACGTGCGCGACGCAGCAGCGCAGCCCGGCCAGGTTGAATGCCTTGCTGGCCGAATGCAGGGTGACCGTCCGCGCGGCCAGCTCCGGTGCCAGCGCGGCGAACGAGGTGTGCCGGTGCGGTTCGTAGGTGAGATCGGCGTGGATCTCGTCGGTGACGACCAGCAGGTCGTGCCGCATCGCGATCTCCGCCACCGCGGAGAGTTCCGCCCGGGTGAACACCCGGCCGGTGGGGCCGTGCGGGTTGACCAGGACCAGTGCCACGCATCCGGTCCGGGCGACGTCGGCGGCCAGCCGGTCCGGGTCGAAGGCCCAGCCGTGACCGCTGTCCACAATGGGGACGGGTACCAGCCGGCGGCGCATACCCGCGAGCGTCTCCAGGAACGGTGGATAGGTGGGCGTGTGCATCGCCACCGCGTCACCCGGGGCGGTGCCGACGTGGAGTACCGCCTGCACCGCCTGGATCAGTTCGGTGAAGACCCGGACGTGCGCCGGTGCCGGCGCGAACCCGTACCGGTCGGACATCCGCGCGGCGAACACCTCGGCGAGCGGGTTCCGGTCGGGACGGTCGTCCCAGGCCGGATAGCCGAGATCGGTCTCGACGGCCTGCACCAACGCCGCCCTGACCGGCTCGGCCACCGGGAAATCCATGTCGGCGATCCACGCGGGTACGGCACCGGCCGCGGTGGCCTGCGCCCACTTCACCCCGGGACGGCGGCGCAGCGACTCCAGGTCAAGGTCGTCCAGCATGGTGACGAGGCTAGGTAACCGGCGGGTGATGACGATTGACGATTCTGCTCCCGATGCGCAAGGTTCTTGCGTGCCTCCCACCTTCCCGACGCTGGACCGGACCGACCGTCGACTGCTGGACCTGCTCCGGGTCGACGCCGCCAAACCGCTGTACGAACTCGGTGAGCTGGTCGGTCTGTCACCGAGCGCCGTGCAGCGCCGGCTGACCCGGTTACGGGTCTCCGGCGTGATCCGGGCACAGGTTGCGGTGCTCGACCCCCGGGCGCTCGGACTCGCGATGACCACACTGGTGCTGGTGGAACTGGAGGCCGACACCGGTCCGCACTACACCGCCTTCCGGGAGTGCCTCCGCGACGAGCCCGCGGTGCGGCAGTGCTATCACGTCGCCGGACAGTGGGACTTCGTGGTGGTGCTCCTGACCGCCGACTTCGACACCTACCGGCAGGTGGCCGAGCGGCTCTTCCTCGCCAACCCGGCCGTACGCAGATATGAGACCCTGCCCGCCTACGGCACGGAGGCCGCGCCGGAGGCGGTGTGACGCGTCAGCCACGAGGCGGCGGTGGCCAGGGCGAAGACGGCGGTGGCGGCGTACAGCACCGGGGGTAGGCCGGCGGCGGAACCGAGCGCTCCGGCCAGGATCGCGCCGACCGGGGCGGCGAGCAGTGCGACCGTACGCTGGGCGCTGCCGACCCGGCCGAGCAGTTCGGCGGGGACGTTGCGCTGACCGTACGCCGACCAGAGCGCGTTCCAGGTCGCGGTGCCGGCGGAGAAGACGGCGAGTGCGATGGCACCCGGCACCGGGTGCCGGGCGACGGCCAACGCGGCGACCGCGAGCGTCTCGGCGACCAGCACCCAGCGCAGCCCGGGCAGGGTGCCGAGCCGGTTGGCGATCCGGCCGGCGCAGAGTCCCCCGGCCAGCGCACCGAGTATCGCCGCCGCCATGAAGAGTCCGTAGCCGGCGGCGGGCACGGCCAGTACCTCCAGCGCGTAGAGCACGATGATCGCGATCAGGCCGCTGGTGGCGAGGTTGGTGACCATGGTCAGCCCGGTGATCCGGCGCAGGGTGGCGTCCCGCCAGATCCAGCGCAGCCCGTCCCCGGCCGCCCGCCAGGTCGCACGCGGCCCGACCGGGCGCGGCGCGGACCCCAGCGGCGGGGTCGGAGTCGGGTTCGGCGCCCGGGTCGGCGCCCGGGTCGGCACCGGGGTCGGTCGGAGGGTCAGCGCCAGCAGGGCGGCGACCGCGAACGTGACCGCGTCGACGGCGAACGGCAGGGCGGCGGCGACCGCGAAGAGCACCCCGGCCAGCGGTGCGCCGACGAAGCCGCCGGCCACCGCCGTACCCGCCTGGAGCCGGCCGTTCGCCACCGCCAGCCGGTCGGCGGACACGATCCCGGGCAGTACGGCGAACGCCGCCGCGTCGAAGAGGACGCCGAGGGTGCCGAGCAGGAAGGCACAGCCGACCAGCGCGGCGATCCCGACCTCACCGGTGACGACCAGCAGCGCGAAGCCGGCGACCAGGACGGCACGTAGTCCGTCCACTGTGGCCATCATCCGGCGCCGGTCCCAGCGGTCGGCGTAGACGCCGCCGAGCAGGCCGAAGAGCAGCGGCGGGAGCTGGCCGGCGACCACCACCGCCGCGACGATCCGGGGATCGCGGCTGACCGAAGCGGCGAGCAGCGCCAGGGCCGGGGTACGCAGCGCGTCACCGAGCCGCGACACCACGGTCGCCGTCCACAGTGACCAGAACCCGCCGATTCGGGTACGCCGGACGGAGTGCGCAGCCGACCTCGCCGTCGCTCCGACCATCGGGCTGACCACCTCTCCTCGGCTCGCCTCCTACCGGCGATGACCGGGCGAGCCTGCGGTCTCGATCGGGTCGAGAGTCAACCCGGACGCCCGCCGTACGCCCGGAAAAGTCGGCGGAAAAGCCGGAAGCGACGTGTCGCCCGGGGCCGGTACCGTGAGCGCCGTCACCGGACGGGAGTGAGTGGGCAGATCGTGGACCGGACCTTCCAGGTCGACCTCCGTGGTGTGGTCGACCTGCTCAGCCATCACCTCTACGGCAGTCCCCGGGTCTACCTGCGGGAGCTGTTGCAGAACGCGGTGGACGCCATCACCGCCCGCCGGGCCACCGAGCCGGGCGCCCCGGCCGTGGTCCGGATCGAGCCGCCGGAGCTGACCGGGGACGGCACGCTGCGGGTGCACGACACCGGGATCGGGCTGACCGAGGCCCAGGTGCACGAACTGCTCGCCACCATCGGCCGCAGTTCGAAGCGGGACGAGCTGGGTTTCGCCCGCCACGAGTTCCTCGGCCAGTTCGGCATCGGGCTGCTCTCCTGCTTCCTGGTCGCCGACGAGGTCCGGGTGCGCACCCGGCACGGTGACGAGCCGACCGTGCTCTGGACCGGTTACGCCGACGGCCGCTACCGGGTCGAGCCGGCCGCCGCCGACAACCAGCGCGCCGAACCGGGTACCACGGTCACGCTGGTCCCGCGCCGGGACGCCGACCAGTGGCTGACCCGGCCGACCGTGATCGAGCTGGCCCGGCTCTTCGGCTCGCTGCTGCCGATCCGGGTGCTGGTCGGCGACGTCGAGACCACCACCGGGCCGCCGCCGTGGTCGGCCCCCGCCGGCACCTCGCCGTCCGTCCGCCGGGACAACCTCGTCCGGTACGCCCGCGAGGTGCTCGGCTTCACCCCGTTCGACGTCGTACCGCTGTCGGTGCCGGAGGCGGGACTGACCGGCGCGGCCTTCGTGTTGCCCAGCCCGGTCAACCCGGCGGGCCGGGCCGGTCACCGGGTCTACCTGAAGCGGATGCTGCTCACCGAGGGCGCCGAGGGGCTGCTGCCGGACTGGGCGTTCTTCGCCCGCTGCGTGGTCGACTCCACCGAGCTGCGCCCGACCGCCAGCCGGGAGGCGCTCTACGAGGACAGCCTGCTGGAGGCGACCCGGGAGGCGCTCGGCGACCAGCTCCGGGGCTGGCTGGTCCGGCTGGCCGGCAGCGCGCCGCGCCGGCTCGCCGAGTTCCTCCAGGTGCACCACCTTGGAGTCAAGGCGCTGGCCCTGCACGACGACGAGATGCTCCGGCTGGTCGAGCGCTGGTGGCCGATGGAGACCAACACCGGGCAGACCACCCTGGCCGAGTTCCGAGAGCGGCACGGCCTGATCCGCTACGCGGCCAGCATCGACGAGTTCCGCCAGCTCGCCGGGGTGGCGGCGGCACAGGATCTGGCGGTGGTCAACGCCGGTTACACGTACGACACCGAGATCATCGAGCGGTTGCCGACGGTGGACCGGTCGGTGCTGGTCGAACGGCTGGAACCGAACGACCTGACCACCCGCTTCGACGCCCTCGACCCGGCGACGGAGCTGGCGCTGCGGCCGTTCGTCGTCGCCGCGCAGCGTGCCCTGGACCGGCTCGGAGTCGAGGTGGTGCTCCGGTCGTACGCCCCGGCGTCGCTGCCGGCGCTCTATCTGGTGAGCCGGTCGGCGGCCTTCGAGGAGCAACTGCGGTCGACCCGGGAGCGGGCCGACGAGACCTGGGCCGGGGTGCTCGACGCGCTCGCCGCCTCCGGCCCGGCCGAGCGCCCGCAGTTGGTGCTCAACCACCGCAACCCGCTGGTCCGCCGGGTCAGCGCGCTCGGCGACCCGGCGCTGGTCGGGCTCGCCGTCGAAGCCCTGTACGGCCAGGCGCTGCTGCTCGGCTACCACCCGATCCGCCCCGCCGACGCCGCCCTGTTGAACAGCTCGTTCCTCGGCCTGCTCGGCCGGGCCGTACCAGGACAGGAGTGACGATGGCCCGGGACACCGACGACCTCTGGCGGACGATCGACCGGATCGGCGAGATGCCGTACGGCAGCGGACAGGTCGCCGCCGCCGAAGCGCTGCTCCGGCAGGTGGACGCCACCGGCGACGAGCAGCTCGCGTTCGCGGCCCGGATGCTCGCCACCGCCGCCTACTACTACGGCGGCGAGCCGGCCCGCTCGTTCGTCACCTTCTCCTGGTGCCTGGCCGAGTTCGACCGCAACCCGAGGCCCTACCAGCAGCGGCATCAGCACACCCTGCTCTGGTATTTCAAGCACATGGTCAGCGGCCTGCTCGAGTTTCCCGAGATCCCGCTGGACCGCACCATGGCGGTACTCGACGACATGGAACGCCGCTACCGGGCCGGCGGCCACAGCCTCCAGATGGTCTACAAGTACCGGCACCAGGTGGCGGTGCACGTCGGCGCGGCGGACGAGGCCGCGCAGTGGTACCGCCGGTGGACCACCGCACCCCGGGACGAACTCTCCGACTGTGCCGGCTGCGACCCGACGGACCAGGTCGAATACCTCGCCTCGCTCGGCCGGCACGAGGAGGCGGTGGCGCTGGCCGAGCCGGTGCTCGCGGGGCGGCTGGGCTGTGTCGAGCAGCCGCAGTGCGTACTCACCGCGCTGCTGCTGCCGTACCTGCACACCGGCCGGCGGGAACAGGCACGGGACGCGCACCTGCGGGCGTACCGCCGGCACCGGACGAACATCGCGAACATGTCGCTGGTCGGTGACCACCTGACCTTCTGCGCGTTGACCGGCAACGAGGCGCGCGGGCTGGAACTGCTGGAACGGCATCTCGGGTGGCTGGACGAGCCGCCGTCACCGGCCGACGCGATGATTTTCGCCGCCAGCGGGGCGCTGCTGCTGCACCGGCTGGCCGCCGACGGCCACGGGGAGTTGCCGGTGCAGCGGCCGGGGCACCTGGACCGGCCGGCGGCCGAGGTGCCGGTGGCGGCGCTGGCGGACGAGTTGGCCGGTACGGCCCGGGAACTGGCGCTCCGGTTCGACGCCCGCAACGGCACCGGGGCGCAGTCGGCCGCCGTCGCCGAGCTGCTCGGCCGGCAGCCGATCGGCGGCTACCTGCCGCTGTCGCCGACCGCCCGCCGCCGGCCCACCCCTGCCGGGGGTACCGGCACCGTCGAGGCGGCCCCGGCCGGATCGGGCGGGCCGGGTCCGACCACCGAACCCGAAGGGGCCGCCGGGGGATCGGAGCCGGCGTCCGTGCCAACGGTGTCGGCCGGGCAGCCGCCGGCTCCGCTCCACGTACCGCCGGACGCCGGCCCGGAGCAGTTGCTCGACCTGGCCGAGGCGGCCTGGCGTACCGAGCGCGACGACGACCTCTTCGCCGTACTGGCGGTCTTCGACGAGCGGTTCGCCGGACAGCCGCAGGAGCGGTCCGCCGTCGCCCGCCGGGGCGAGTTCCGGGCGGTCGAGCGGCAGGTGGCCGGCGACCTGGCCGGGGCGGTGGCGGCGAACCGGGAGGCGCTGGCGCTGTACCAGCAGCTCCCGGATCCGCTTCGCGCCCAGGTGGTGGCGGGTCGGCTTGGCGTACTGCTGGTGATGTCGGGCGAGCCGGACGAGGGGATGCCGCTGGTCGAGGAGTCCGCCGACTACCTGATGGCGCACGGTGACCCCTGGCATCGGGCCGCCGCGCAGGACCGGCTGGCGGTGGCGTACGCCGAGCGGGGGCGGGGTGCGGAGGCGCTGGCGGCGGTGGAGCGGGCGTCGACCGAGGCGGACGGTGCCGACGACCGCCATCTGGTGGCGCGGATCGCGTTGACCCGGGTCCGGGTCCTGGAGTCGCTGGACCGGGGTGCCGAGGTCGCCGAGGCGGCGCTGCGGGCCCGGGACCTCTACGACGAACTCGGCCTGCCCGTACACCGGGCGGTCGCCAGCCTCGGCTACGCCAACTCGCTCGACGACCCGGAGCGGGCGGTTGCGGCGTACGACGAGGCGGTGCGGCTGGCCACCGACAAGCTCGCGCTGCCGGCCCGGACGGGGCGGGCCCGGGCGCTGGTCGCCGCCGGCCGGCCCGGCGAGGCGGTCGACGACCTGGTGGAGGCGGTCGCCCTCTGCGCGGAGCGGGGCATCGTGGACGGGGCCGCCTACCTGCGCTGGGAGCTGGCCGACGCCTACCGGCGGGCGGACCGGGCGGTGGAGGCGGCCGAGGCGGCGGAGGAGGCGATCGGCGAGCTGGACCGGCTCGGCCGGCAGGCCGACGCGGACCAGTGCCGGCACCTGCTCGCCACCGTCTACCGGTCGCTCGGCGAGGACGGCCTGGCGCTGACGCTGCTGGACGAACTCGCCGACAACCTCGACGGCCCGGACAACCTGCCCGCCCGGGCCGGGGTGCTGGAGGAGGCCGGCGAGCTGCTCTACGCCCAGGACCGGGACAACCTCGCGGCGCAGCGGTTCGCCGCCGCCGCGACCGCGTTCCGGCTCGCCGGGCTGCCGCTGGACGAGCTGCGGGTCCGGCGCCGCGAGGTGGCCGCCCACCACTGGGCCGGCGACCCGGCGGCGGCGCTGGCCGCACTGGAGGTGGCCGACCGGGTGGCGGCGGCCCTGCCCGGCGGGTCCGGCCGGCCGGAGTCGGACGACGCCGAGGTGGAGCCGGCGGTGCGGTGGGAGCGGGCGATGCTGGCCGACGTCGCCGCTCGGGCACTGCTCGGCGCGGACCGGCCGGAGGAGGCACTGACCAGGTTGGCGGGCGCCGCCGACGCGCTGCGGTCGATCCAGGCCTTCGGCGAGGCGCTCTTCGTGGAGTTGCTCACCGGGGAGTTGCTGCTCCGGCTGGACCGGCCGGCCGAGGCCGAACCGCTGCTCCGGGCGACCCTGAACAGTCTGCCCGAGCACTCGGACGCGGTACTGCGGGCGGCCTGGCTGCTCAGTGCCGCGCTCGCCGCCCTTGGCCGTACGGCGGAGGCCGACGCCCTGCGCGCCAGGTACTCCCTCGACCCCGACGACGAGTAGCCGGTCCACCCCGGCCGGACGGGGATCTGTCCGCCCAGTGGCGGCCGACACGCGGCGGGGGGTCGGCGATTGACAGCTGACTAGGCTGGTCGGGTGACGGTGAAGGAGCAGGTGATGGCGACGGAGGCCGGCGCGCCCGCCAGCGGCGTGCGGCGACGGCGGTCCCGGCGCGAGGAGATTCTGGAGATCGCGGTCGGCCTCTTCGCGGCCCGCGGATATCACGGGGTCTCGATGGACGACATCGGGTCGGCCGCCGGGGTGACCGGCCCGGCCCTTTACCACCACTTCGCCGGTAAGGAGGCGATGCTGATCGCCGCGTTGATGCCGGTGAGTGACGGGCTGCTGGCCGGCGGCCGGCAGCGGGTCGCGGAGCATCCGGAGAACTTCCGGGCGGCTCTCGAGTCCCTGATCGACTTCCACGTCGACTTCGCCCTGGCCAATCCGGCGGTCATCGCGTTGCACCTGCACGAGCTGGACCGGCTGCCGGAGGAGCCCCGGCGGCAGATCCGGCGGCTCCAGCGGCTCTACGTCGAGGAGTGGGTGGGGGTGCTGACCGCGCTGCACCCGAAACTGTCGGCGGGCGAGGCGCGGGTGCTGGCCCATGCCGCGTTCGGTCTGATGAATTCCACGCCGTTCCTCGGTGGCGAGGTGGACCGCCAGCGTCGGGCCGCGCTGCTCCGGGCCGCCACCCTGGCTGCGCTGCTCGCCGACCCCGACGACTGAACCGTCGTTCCCGGACGACTGAACGTTCGTTAACCTAAGCCACGTGGCGCTCAGACGCCGCGTCCGACCCTCCGGTCCGCCCGGCCGACGGGGGAGGTTGGCAGCGGTTCACTGAGCGGGGTCGCGGACGGCCGTACGACGAGGTACGGCCGGGTCGAGTACTGGGAGGTAGCGCATGATCGAGTCTCTGCTCGTCGCGAACCGAGGTGAGATCGCCCGCCGCATCATCCGGACCGCCCGCCGACTCGGTGTACGGACGGTCGCGGTCCACTCCGAGGCGGACGCCGACCTGCCGTTCGTCCGCGAGGCCGACGAGGCGGTCTGCGTCGGGCCGGCGAACCCGGCGCAGAGTTACCGGAACGCCGAGGCGATCCTCGCCGCCGCCAAGTCGACCGGTGCCCGGGCGATCCACCCCGGCTACGGCTTCCTGTCGGAGAACGCGGACTTCGCCCGTACCGTCGAGGCGAACGGCCTGGTCTGGGTCGGTCCCGGCGCCGACGCGATCAGCGCGATGGGCGACAAGATCAACGCTCGTAACCTGATGGCCGCCGCGGGCGTGCCGGTGGCGCCCGGCACCACCGAGCCGGCCGACACGGTCGAGGCGGCGCTCGCCGCCGCCGAGGAGATCGGCTTCCCGGTCATGGTCAAGGCCGCCGCCGGTGGCGGCGGGATGGGCATGGCGGTCGCCGCCGACCCCGCCGGGCTGCGCGGCGAGTACGACAAGGTGCGCGCCTTCGCCGAGCGGATGTTCGGGGACGGTTCGGTGCTGATCGAGCGGTACTTCCCCCGGGTGCGGCACGTCGAGGTGCAGATCCTCGGCCTGGCCGACGGCCGGGTGGTGGCGCTCGGCGAGCGGGAGTGCTCGGTGCAGCGGCGCAACCAGAAGCTGGTCGAGGAGTCGCCGTCCCCGGCGGTTTCGCCCGAGCTGCGGGAGCGGCTGCTGGCCGCCGCCGTCCGGGCCGGCGAGGCGGTGAACTACCGCAACGCGGGCACCGTCGAGTGCCTGCTCGATCCGACGACCGGGGAGTTCTTCTTCCTGGAGATGAACACCCGGCTCCAGGTGGAGCACCCGGTGACCGAGCTGGTCTACGGCGTCGACCTGGTCGAGGAGCAGTTGCGGGTGGCGGCCGGGCTGACCCCGAACTTCGACCCGGACGCGCTCGCACCGCGCGGGCACGCGATCGAGCTGCGGGTCAACGCCGAGGACCCGAAACGGTTCCTGCCCGGTCCGGGCGCGGTGACCGCGTGGACCGAGCCGACCGGCGCGGGGGTACGGGTCGACTCCGGATACGCCCTCGGCACCACCGTCACCCCGTTCTACGACTCCCTGCTGGCGAAGCTGATCGTGTACGGCGCCGACCGGGCCGAGGCGATCGACCGGGCCCGTGCCGCGGTGGCCGGATTCGAGATCGCCGGACCCAAGTGCAACCTGCCGTTCTTCGCCGAGCTGTTCGACAACCCCGAGTTCCTCGGCGGCGACTACGACACCGGCATCGTCGGCCGGATGCGGGCGAAGAAGTGAGCGGCGGGACGGCGACGGAAACGAGTGGATGGAACGAGGGGACGGCATGACCAACGACCTGCCGGCCGCGGTCTCGATCCGGGAGGTCGGGCCGCGCGACGGGCTACAGAACGAGGAGCCGGTCTCGACCGAGGGGAAGGTACGCCTGCTGGAGCTGCTCGGCAGCACCGGCGTACGCCGGATCGAGGCGGTCTCCTTCGTGCATCCGAAGGCGATTCCGCAGATGGCGGACGCCGACGAGGTGTGGGCGCGGGCGGCGAAGGCACCGGAGGTGCGCTATTCGGCGCTGGTGCCGAACTCCAGGGGCGCACAGCGGGCCCTGGCCGCCGGGTTCACCGAGATCGAGGTGGTGGTCTCGGCCAGCGACACCCACAACCGGCGCAACGTCAACCGGTCCACCGCCGAGTCGCTGGACGACATCGCCGGGCTGATCTCGCTGCTGCACGAGGCGGGGGCGACCGCCGAGGTGATCGTGGCGACCAGCTTCGGCTGCCCGTACGAGGGGGACGTCGACCCCGCCCGGGTGGCCGGCATCGTCGACCGGGTGGTGGCCGACGGGGCGGACCGGGTCGCCTTCGGTGACACCACCGGGATGGCGACACCGCGCCGGGTCCGGGAACTCGTCACCGAGGTCCGGGACCGGCAGCCGGAGATCCCGGTGCTGCTGCACTTCCACAACACCCGGGGTACCGCACTGGCGAACCTGCTGACCGCGCTCGAACTCGGGATCACCGAGTACGACGCCAGCGTCGGCGGGCTCGGCGGCTGCCCGTACGCCCCGGGTGCGAGCGGGAACGTGGCCACCGAGGAGGTGGTGCACATGCTGCACGACATGGGGATCGAGACCGGTGTCGACCTGGAGGCGCTGCTGGAGGCGGCGGCCTACGCCGAGCGGCTCGTCGGCCGGGAGCTGCCCTCCGGGGTGCTCCGGGCCGGCCCGCGTACCCGGCTGGTCTGAGCCGGGCGGGTAACCGCCGCGGTCGGCACGGCGGGCGGAGGTGGCGAACCCCCGGACGGAGACATCCCCCAGATCCGAGTTGCATTGCTAGATTCACATCTGTCACGCAACTCGCCTCGTCGACGGGGCCTCGCGGAGACGCGGACGGTCAGGCCGCGTCGGTCGCCGCGACGGTTGGAGGATTCGTGCGGACCGCAACGTTCCTGTTCAGCACCGTGCTGGTCGTCACCACACTCGCGTTGCCCGTCGCCGTCGCGGACGTCGCGGCGGCAACCCCGGCCACCGATCGGCCGGGCACGATCGACTGGTCGCCGTGTCCGGAGGACGAGACCGCCCAGTGCGGCACGCTCAGGGTGCCCCTCGACTGGTCGCATCCGTTGGGACCGACGATCGAACTGGCGTTGGCCCGGCGCCCGGCCACCGATCCGGGCCGCCGGATCGGCTCGATGCAGGTCAACCCGGGCGGGCCCGGTGGTTCCGGCAGGCTGATGGCCATCTTCGGGGCGGACCGGTTCGGCGAGGAAATCCGCAGCCGCTTCGACATCGTCGGCATCGATCCCCGTGGCGTCGGACTCAGCACCCCGATCCGCTGCTCCCAGGACCTGCTCGACCAGGAGCCGTCGTTCGTGATGCGCAGCCAGGCGGACTTCGACGCCCGGCTGGCCTTCAACGCCCGGTTGCGGGCGGACTGCCGGGCGCGCAGCGGCCTGATCGTCGACCATGCCGACATGCTCAGCGTGGTCCGCGACATGGATCACGTCCGGGCGGTGCTCGGCGACCGGCAACTCACCTACTACGGCCTCTCCTACGGCTCGTTGAACGCCCAGCAGTATGCCGAGCTCTTTCCCGACCGGGTACGCGCGATCGTCTCGGACAGCAATCTCGACCACAGCCTGCGCACCAGCGGTTTCCTCTACGCCCAGGCGGCCAGCGCCCAGGACTCCTTCGACGAGTTCGTGCGGTGGAATGACCGGACGCCGGCCAGCCCGCTGCACGGGCAGGATGTCCGGGCCTTCTGGCACCGGCTGCTCGACCGGGTCGACCGGGGCGAGATCCCGTCCCCCTTCGTCCCGGACGTCGCACTGCGGCCGGAGATACTGATCTGGTTCGTCTTCCGCGCCTTCTACGGGCCGGACTGGTCCTTTCTGGCGGACTTCCTCGTCGACCTCGATTCCGGGGACACGCAGCCGTGGGAGCCGGGCCCGGAACTGCCCGAGGAGACCGAGTACCCGCAGGTCGCGATCTTCTGCAACGACTGGAGCCTGCCGGTGCGCGACTACCGGGAATGGGCCGGGCACCTGCGCCGGACCGAACGGATCGCGCCGGACCTGCGCTACTCGCCGGCCGCTGCCGCCCTGACCGCGGCCTGCCTCGGCTCGCCCGCCCGGATCGCCAACCCGCAACACCCGCTCCGGGTCCGTAACAGCGCCACCCCGTTGCTGGTCACGAACGCGCTGCACGACCCGGCGACCGGATACAACCAGGCGCTCGGGGTGACCCGGCAGCTTGGTCGCGACGGGGTTCTGCTCAGCTACCAGGGGTGGGGACATGGCGTGTACGGCCGCAGCGAATGCACCGATGACGCCATCGAGCGGTATCTGGTCGACCGTGTGCTCCCGGCGCGCGGGGCGGCCTGCCCGGCTGTCGAGCCACCCGCCGAGCCGTGGGCAACCCGAGAGTCGGTCGGCCCGCCGACGGCCGTGAACCGTCCCTTCCCGTACCGGACCATGCCCTGGTCGACCAGGTAGCCATCGAAAGAGGGCCGCGCGGCAGACTGGCGGCGTAACGGAGGTGGGCGCGGACGAACAGGGATAGGCTCGGCGAATGCGGCTGATCAAGTACACCCACGCCTGTGTACGCCTGGAGGCGGACGGACGGTCGCTGGTGATCGATCCGGGCATGTGGACCGAGGCCGAGGCGCTGGACTCGGTCGACCACGTGCTGGTCACGCACGAGCACCCCGACCACCTGGACACCGAGCGGATCAGCGCGGCGGTGGCCACCAACCCGGCGCTGCGGATCTACACCCACGCGGACGTGGCCGGGCAACTGGCCGACCTCGGTCCGGCGGTGGTTCCGGTCGCCTCCGGTGACGAGTTCGACGCGGGCGGCTTCCGGGTGCGGGCGGTCGGCCGGGACCACGCCGAGATCTACCAGGGGCTGCCCGGAATCCCGAATCTCGGCTTCGTGGTCGACGTCGGTACGGCGGGCGGCGGGCTCTACCACCCGGGTGACGCGTTCTTCGTCCCGGACCTGCCGGTGGCGACGTTGCTGGTGCCGACCAGCGCGCCGTGGCTGAAGGTCTCCGAGTCGCTCGACTTCGTCCGGGCGGTCAAGCCCCGCCGGGCGTACTCGATCCACGACGCGGTGGTCAGCGAGCGCGGGGCGCCGATCGTGGACCGCTGGTTCGAGCAGAAGGCCGAGACCGAGTACGCCCGGATTCCGCCCGGCCAGTCGGTGACCTTCGACTGACCGGGCCGGGCGGGCGTCGCGGTGGGGCCGGCTGGACGGCGGGAGGGGCCGGCGTCCACCGGCCCCTCTGTCGCGCGTCGCCGCCCGGTCGGCGACTCAGCCGATCGGCGCGAGCATCGTCGTCGCCGGCCAGCTGTCCCGGAAGATCTGGCTGTCGACGTCGGCGGTCCGCGCCGGCCCGACCCGGGTACCGGCGAAGAGCTGGGTGACCCGGTTGGCCTCGGCCGTGCTCGGGTACGGGTTGGTGCAGCTCGTGCCGGCGCTGCCGCCGGACATCAGCAGCGCGCAGTTGCCGTTGTAGTTGTCGGGCAGCCCGAGGATGTGCCCGATCTCGTGCGTCATGATCCGCAGCGGGCTGTACTGCGCCGCCTGCCGGGTGTCGATGTACACCCGGCCGTTGCCCAGGCTGGTCCGTACGGCGTACGAGCCGCCGCCGGTGATCTGGTAGATCCGCAGGTTGGTGCCGCAGTTGGCCGAGAGCGTCAGGTTCGACGTGGCGTTGTTCCAGATCGAGGCGGCCTGGTTCGCGATGCTGGCGTAGCTGGGCGCCTGGCTGGTGTTGTAGCAGATGGTCATGGCGGCCGACGCGGGCGTGGGGTTGGCCAGCGTGATGCCGAGGGTGGCACCCGTCGTCGCGACGAACGCGACCAGTAGCCGGCTGATGCGTGAGGTCATGGCTCACTTCTCCGATCCGGTGGTCCGTTGGGGGGTGCCAGCAGCGTAGTTATAGACAAATGTCTATAACAACATCCTGTCCGGATACGTGGTCGTTCGGTATGACAGGTGGTCGGCTGGCCCGGGACGGGTCGGATGCAGTAGCCTAACGATCGTTCAGGTCGGTTGGCGCGGGGCTGCGGAGTCCCGCCGCAGGGCCAGGGGGTCGGCGTGACACTCGACGATGCGGCGCTGGAGCAACTCGGCAAGCGGGTCCGGGCCGGCGGAGCGGAGAAATACCACGCCGCCAACGCGGCCAAGGGCAAACTCTTCGCCCGGGAACGGATCGCGCTGCTGGTCGACGAGGGATCGTTCGTCGAGGACGGGCTCTACGCCAACGCGCTCGCCGACGGGCTCCCCGCCGACGGCGTGGTCACCGGCCAGGCCAGCATCGACGGCCGACCCGTCTGCCTGATGGCCAACGACTCGACGGTCAAGGCCGGGAGCTGGGGCGCCCGTACGGTCGAGAAGATCATCCGGATCATCGAGCGGGCGTACGCGAACGGCCAGCCGATGGTCTACCTCGTCGACTCGGCCGGCGCCCGGATCACCGACCAGGTGGACCTCTTCCCCGGCCGGCGCGGCGCCGGAAAGATCTTCTGGAACCAGGTACGCGCCTCCGGCTCGATCCCGCAGGTCTGCGCGCTGTTCGGGCCGAGCGCGGCCGGCGGGGCGTACATCCCGGCGTTCTGCGACGTGGTGGCGATGGTGGACGGCAACGCCAGCATGTACCTCGGCTCCGACCGGATGGTCGAGATGGTCACCGGGGAGAAGACCACGTTGGAGGAGATGGGCGGGGCCCGGGTGCACTGCGCCGAGTCCGGCGTCGGGCACTTCCTCTGCAAGACCGAGGCGGACGCGCTCGACGTGGTCCGCCGCTACCTGTCGTACCTGCCGGCGAACTGGACCCAACAGCCGCCGGCCGCCCCCGCCGTCGCCGCCTCCGACAAGGTCGACCTGGCCGCGCTGGTGCCGGCGAGCGAGCGGCAGGCGTTCGACATGCGCCGGTACGTCAAGGGCCTGCTCGACGCCGACTCCTTCCTGGAGATCCAGGCGCTCTGGGCCAGGGAGCTGACGATCGGCTTCGGTCGGCTCGACGGTCAGGTCGTCGGCGTGGTGGCGAACAACTCGATGTTCAAGGGCGGGGTGCTCTTCGTCGACTCGGCCGACAAGGCGACCCGGTTCGTCCAGCTCTGCGACGCGTTCAACGTGCCGCTGCTCTTCCTCTCCGACGTGCCCGGGTTCATGGTCGGTACGGCGGTCGAGAAGCAGGGCATCATCCGGCACGGCGCCAAGATGATCACGGCGATCAGCGAGGCGACCGTACCGAAGATCTGCGTGGTGGTCCGCAAGGCGTACGGTGCCGGTCTCTACGCGATGGCCGGGCCCGGCTTCGAGCCGGACGCCACGATCGCGCTGCCCACCGCGAAGATCGCGGTGATGGGCGCCGAGGCGGCGGTGAACGCCGTCTACGCCAACAAGATCGCCGCGATCGAGGACCCGGACGAGCGGGCGGCCTTCGTCGCGGAGCGTCGCACCGCCTACGAGCAGGACATCGACATCGTCCGGCTGGCCAGCGAGCTGGTCGTGGACGCGATCGTCGAGCCGGCCGACCTGCGAACCGAACTGGTCCGGCGGTTCGCCGCCGCCCAGCACAAGGACCGCAGTTTCTCCCGGCGCCGGCACGGCGTCACCCCCGTCTAGCAGCCCGTCCGCAGCCCCGCCCCGCCCGGCGCGTCACGAGCGTTCCCGGCGTACCGACCCGATGGAGGAACCTATGGACTTCCGGCTCAGCGAGGAGTACGAGGCGCTGCGATCGAGCGTGCGGTCCTTCGCCCGCGAGGTCGTCGCGCCGGCCATCGCCGAACACTACGAACGGCACACCTTCCCGTACGAGATCGTCGCGCAGATGGGCAAGATGGGCCTGTTCGGCCTGCCGTTCCCGGAGGAGCACGGCGGGATGGGTGGCGACTACTTCGCGCTCTGCCTCGTCCTTGAGGAACTCGCCCGGGTCGACTCCAGTGTGGCGATCACCCTGGAGGCGGCGGTCTCGCTCGGCGCGATGCCGATCTACCGGTTCGGCACCGACGAGCAGCGCGCCCGCTGGCTGCCGAAGCTGGTCACCGGCGAGGCGCTGGCCGGGTTCGGGCTCACCGAGCCGGGCTTCGGCTCCGACGCGGGCGGCACGGCGACCCGGGCGGTACTGGACGGCGACGAGTGGGTGATCAACGGCTCGAAGGCGTTCATCACCAACTCCGGTACCGAGATCACCGCCCTGGTCACGGTCACCGCGGTCACCGGTACCAACCCGGACGGCTCCAAGGAACTCTCCACCATCATCGTGCCGTCCGGTACGCCGGGCTTCACCGTCGCACCCGGCTATTCCAAGGTGGGCTGGTGCGCCTCGGACACCCACGAGCTGACCTTCGACGACTGCCGGGTGCCGGCGGAGAACCTGCTCGGCCAGCGCGGTCGGGGCTTCGCCCAGTTCCTGCGGATCCTCGACGAGGGACGGATCGCCATCGCGGCGCTGGCGGTCGGCCTCGCCCAGGGCTGCGTCGACGAGTCCGTCCGGTACGCCAAGGACCGGCACGCCTTCGGGCAGCCGATCGGCAACTTCCAGGCCATCCAGTTCAAGATCGCCGACATGGAGCGGCGGGCGCACACCTCCCGGCTGGCCTACTACGACGCGGCCGCCCGGATGCTGGCCGGCGAGGACTTCAAGCGGCATGCGGCGATCGCCAAGCTGCACGCCAGCGAGTGCGCGGTGGACAACGCCCGGGAGGCGACCCAGATCCACGGCGGGTACGGCTTCATGAACGAGTTCGCGGTGGCCCGGTTCTGGCGGGACTCGAAGATCCTGGAGATCGGCGAGGGCACCTCCGAGGTGCAGCGGATGATCATCGCCCGCGACCTGGGGCTCTAGCCCGGAACGCCCCGGCCGGCCGACGCACGGCTCGTCGGCCGGCCGGTCAGTTCCGCGATGCCCGCCGACTCGGCCGGCAGTGGCCGACTCAACCGGTGGCGGTCAGCCCGGCCAGGGCGCGGACGGTCTTCCAGTTCCGGCTGGTCGAGGCGACGGCGAGCCGCTTCTCCAGGTAGGCGTTGCTGAACCTGCTCCGGCCGTACCCGTCCGGGTAGTGCAGGTAGAGGTCCCGGCCCGTGTCGGCGACGGTGAACTCGGCGGTCTCGCCCGCCGGCACGGACAACTCGGCCACCCGGTCGGCCCCGGGCGGTTCGGCCAGGAACGCCACCAGCAGCCTCACCTCGTCCGGCTGCCCGGACGCGTACGGGTTGGCGCCGGCCAGCGCCGCCAACTCCGATCCGGTCCGGACCATCACCGCCACGTCCAGGCTCAACTGGTCGGCGAGGGCTCGCCGGATCTCGGCGCCCAGCCGCTCCGGCCCGGCGTCGTCGCCGGCCCCGAAGACGACGTTCCCGCTCTGTAGGTAGGTCCTGACGTCGTCGTACCCGAGTTCGGTGACGATCCGGCGCAGGTCGGCCATGCCGATCCGGTTGTGGGAGCCGAGATTGACGCCCCGCAGGAGTGCGGCGTACCGACCCATCCCGCCTCCCGGTCGACCCTGCCCGACGGTCAGCAGCGTATCTCGCACAGGAAGACCCCGGGCGGACCGTACGCGAGCAGGCCGGAGTCGGGCAGCCAGACCGTCCCGGACAGCCGGTCGTACCGGTCGGCGGCGAGCCGCAGCATCGGGCCCGGCCGGTCCCGGAGCAGGTCCTGCAACCGCAGCTCGTTGTCGTGCACGGTGGCCCGCCACCGGCCGTCCGGGCTGGTGGTCGCGGTCCGGTCCGGCTGGGGGCGGGTGCCGCCGCCCGGAAGGCTCGGCAGGAGCTGCCCGGTGACGGCGTCCCAGGCGCGGTCGCCGTCCTCGGCCGAGGTGAACAGCCAACTGCTGTCGGCGCCGGCGGCGAGGGAGAGGATCTGGTGGCGGTACCAGCCGGTGAGCCGGAACCGGAGCTCTCCGGTCGCCGTGTCGACGACGTGCACGTAGGTGGCCGAGGGTGGGTCCTCGGGACCGGCCGACACCAGCCCGTCGGAGGTCCAGACGGCGAGCCAACTCCCGTCCGGGCTGAGGCACACCCGCCGGGCGACCTCCCGGCGGCCGAAGTGCGACGACCGCCAGCCCGGGTCGGCGAGGCGCAGCCAGGACGCGACGGGCTGCCCGCCCGCGACGGCCAGCAGAGCGCCGTCGGCGCTGAGGTCGACGTCCCAGGCACCGCTGGAGCCGGCGAGGGCGCGGACCAGGGCGTCACCCGCGGAGCGCTTGACCAGTACCGGCCGGCCCAGGCCCGCCTGCACGGCCTCGGCCTGGTCACCCCAGCCCGGATGGTGCTGGAGGTGGTAGAGCAGGACGTCCCGTACCGCCTCGGGCGGATCGGTCGGGCCGAGCAACGGCGCGATCTTCGTCAACCCCTGGCGCAGGCTGCCGATGCCGGGCGCGGTGTCGCCGGTCCCGGCCTCGACCGGCACCGGCCGCCGGGCGGTACGCTGCGCCACCCCGGTCAGGTCCGCGACCGGTCCGACCGGCCCCTCCCGGAGCAGCCGCTCCCCGACCCAGCGGAGGTCTCCGGCCAGCAGCCGGGCCTCGGCCAGCGCTCCGGCGTCGAGCAGGTGACCGACCAGGTGCGGCCACAGGTACCCCTCGGTACCGTCCAGACACCACCAGGCCGGGTCCGGAGCAGTGCCGGCCAGCGCTTCGGCCCGGGGTAGCCGGCCGGCGAGTGCGGCCACCAGCCCGGTGTTCGCCTCGGCCAGCCGCTGCTCGCCGAGGTCGAGCCGGCCGATCGCCCGGACCACCGGGTCCACAACCAGCCGTCCGAACCCGTACCCGGCATCGGGCGACCGGGCCGGCGAGGCGACCCGGTCCGGAGCCGGCCGGATCAGCGACAGCTCCACGAGCCGCCGGCACAGTGCCGCCGTCTCCGCCGGGCTCATGCCGGCGGTCGTCCGCCACACCGTCTCGACCAGCGGCAGCGGGATCTCCGCCGCCTCCGCGAAGACCCCGAGTTCGGCCAACCGCTCCGCCCCGCCGGGAGGCAGCAGGCCGGTGCGGGTACGCAGCGCCGCCCGGACCGACCGCTCGACCGCCGCCGCGTCCGCCGGGACGACCCGGACCCATCCCGACAGGGTGTTCCGGTCCGGCATCGTCACCAGGCTGGTCCGCGCCCGCCCCCGGACGAGCAGCCGGCTGGCATCGTCGGCACCGGCGGGGACGCCGTCGACGACCACCAGCAACCGCCGGTACATGTCGAGGATGCGGTCCTCCTCCGCGGACCATTCCCCGTCGGCGTACGGCACCGGTGCTCCGGCCAGCCCGACGTTGCGCCGGTGCCGGCGGACCGCCGTACCCGGCTTGTCCCGGGCACCGGGGCCGGCCGTGAGCCACCAGGTACGGCCGGCGAAGCGGCGCCGGATCCGGCGATCGGCGCAAACCAGTCGGGCCAGCACGCTCAGCCCGTAGCCGGCCACCTCGGTTGGCCCGTCCGGTACCAGCGCCACGCCCCGGGTCTCCCGCCGGGTCGTGCGGCTCAGCAGCAGGCGTACGGCCTCGCGTACCGCCTCCGGCGGGGCGAGGTCCAGCCACTCCGGCAGTGGTGGTGGCCCCGGCAGGACCTGGCGACGGTATCCGCGCTCCCGGCGCAGCTTGCGGTCCAGCCGGTCCATGATGCCTCCCCGGCACCCCGTGATGAACTGCTCGTGTGCAAAGTGTTCCAGGCAGTGACACTCGTCGAAAGGCGGCGTCGAAAACGGGACGCCTTGCCGGGCACGGTTGCGGATACTGCCCGGATGACGACGGAACCTGATGCGCCGCTCGCGGTCGCGGTCGGCGGGGAGGACCCGGAGCTGTCGGGGCGGCTCAGCGCGGAGCTGACTGCCTTCAACAACGCGGCGACCGGCGCCGACGACGAGGCCGACCTCTCGGTCCGGGTGACCGACGGGGTGGGCGAACTGGTCGGCGGCCTGACCGGCTGGACCTGGGGCGGCTGTGGCGGCGTCAACATGCTCTGGGTCCGGGAGGACCACCGGCGGCGCGGCGTGGGCGGCCGGCTGCTGCGGGCCGCCGAGGAGGAGGCCCGGCGGCGCGGCTGCGACCGGATGATCGTCTCGTCGTTCGAGTTCCAGGCGCCGCCGTTCTACCGCAGGCACGGCTACGTCGAGGTCGGTCGCAGCGAGGGCTTCCCCGGCGGGTACGCCGACCTGCACTTCATCAAGCGGTTGGACGGCTCGGAACCCCGGTCCCGGATCCGGGTCGTCGCGGTGCTCGACGTCCCCGAGGAACACCTGGCCGCCTTCGCCCGCTACGAGGAGCGGGTGCTGGCACTGCTGGCCGGACACGGCGGCCGGCTGGAGCAGCGGCTGCGTACCGGCGACGGCCGGACCGAGGTGCACCTGCTGTCGTTCACCGGGCGGGACGGGTACGACTCCTACCTGGCCGATCCGCGCCGGGCGGCGTACCGGGCCGAGGAACTGCCCGGCGTCGAGCTGGCCGCCCGGGACCTGGAGGTCTCCGAGGTCGATCCACCGCCTCCGGCGGGTTAGCCGGCTCCCGGGTCGCCGCCGTCCTGTCGGCGGGCGGCCCGGCGCCGCTGCCGGACCAGGAGCACGAGCAGGGTACCGACCAGGATCACCGGGGCGGCCGTGCCGAGCAGCCAGTCGGTGCGGGAACCCCGCTCGGGGCGTACCCGGGTGGCCCCGGCCGCCGGCGACGAGATCTGGTTGCGGGATTCCTGACCCGCCGCGACGAGCTGGCCGACCGTCGCGTCGGCGGGCAGACCGAATCCCCAGTCGAGCAGTGCGGCCCCCTGCTCCCAGCCGCGCCGCGGCTGCGACTCCGCACCGAGCAGGGTGACCAGCAGGGTACGCCCGTCCCGCTCGGCCGCCCCGACGAAGCTGTGCCGGGCCAGGTCGGTGTAGCCGGTCTTGCCGCCGAGCGCGCCGGGATAGCGGTGCAGGAGCTGGTTGTCGTTCCAGATCGGATAGCCCTTGGTGTTGTTCGCCGCCTGCGCCGGCACCTGCGCCATCTTCGTGCCGGCGTACCGCCGGAAGTCGGGGTGCCCGAAGCAGGCGCGGGCGATCAGCGCCAGGTCGTAGGCGCTGGTGTACTGCCCGGGACCGTCCAGCCCGGACGGTGTGGCGGCGTGCGTCTGGTGCGCGCCGAGCCGGGCCGCCTCGGCGTTCATCGCCGCGACCCCGCCGGCCTGGCCACCGGTACCCCCGCCGAGCCGGGCCAGCACGTTCGCCGCGTCGTTGCCGGAGTTGAGGATCAGGCCGAGCCAGAGCGTCTCCACGGAGTACCGGCCGCCCCGGACCAGCCCGACCGCCGAGCTGCCCGGCTCGAAGTCGAGGTCCGACTCGGTCACCTCGACGACCTGGTGCGGGTCGAGGTGCGGCAACACCGCCGCCACCAGCAGCAGCTTCTGCACGCTGGCCGGTACGCCGTACTCGTGCGGGCCACAGCCGCCGAGCACGGCACCGCTGGTCAGGTCGGCGACCAGCCACGAGGTGGCGGTGACCCGGGGCGGTTCGGCGACGCCGGACGGGGTGACCAGACCGGCGGTGGCCAGCGCCGGTCCGCCGACCGCCGCCTGCGCCGGGTCGAGCGGGGGTGGGGCGGGCCGGGTGGGGCGGGGCACCGGCGGGCTCGGCGTCGGGCAGGGCCGGGCCGGCGTACCCGCTCGGGCCTGGGCCGGAGTCCTCGCCATCGCGGCTCCGGGTGCGCCGCCCATCGTCACCCACGGCAGCACCAGGAGGGCGCTGGCTACTCTGAGTACGAGCAACCCTCGGGTCATACTCCGGAGAGTAGTCTTCGTCATCCGTACGGGTGGCAGGTTCGGATATCGGGCGTCAGGCCGGGCGCTCCGGCATATCCGTCGCTCCGGTCCCTACGACGTGCCGGCGGTCCCGGGTGAGCAGCAGCGCGAGGCAGGCGATCGTGACGCAGACGGTCATGCCCAGGAACAGCGCGACGGCGTTGTCCCGGCCACCGAGCCCCATCAGCGGGGCCGTCACCGCGGCGAGTACGCCCTGGAGGGTGCCGAGCACCGCCGACCCGCTGCCGGCCGCCTTCGGTACCCGTTGGATCGCCAGCGCTGTCGCGTTCCCCATGATCATGCCGAGCCCGACGAAGAAGAGCAGCAGCACGACCGCGACCGCCCGGTCGAGGCGCCCGGCCAGGGTGACCGCGAGCAGGCCGCCGGTGGTGGCCAGCATGACGGCCAGGCCGATCCGGAGCAGGAGCGCCGGGGAGGCGCCCCGGCCGACGACCCGGGCGTTGACCGCACTGCTCAGGGTGGCGACCAGCGCACCGGCGGCGAAGGCGACGGCGGCCTGCCGGACGGAGAGCTGAAGGACGTACTGGAGGAAGAAGGGTGAGGCGGCGATGTAGCAGAACAGGGCCGCGAAACCGAAACCGAACGCGAAGATGTAGCCGAGATAGATCCGGTCGGTCAGCAACGACCGCGCGGTGGCCAGGGTGGCACGCAGCCCGCCGGCGTGCCGGCGGTCCGGCGGCAGGCTTTCGGGTACCCCGACCAGCGCGACCAGCAGGGTGAGCAGCAGCCCGACCGCGAGGGTGAGCCAGACGGCGCGCCAGCCGGCGGCGCTGGTCACCACGCCGCCGATCAGCGGTGCGGTGATCGGGGCGATGCCGCTGAGCGCCATCAGGATGCCGAACATCCGGGCGGCGGCCGGCCCCTGGGCGGTGTCGGAGATGACGGCCCGCCCGACCACCACCCCGGCGGCCGCGCTGAATCCCATCACGAACCGGAGCGCGGTCAGGGTCTCCAGGCTGGGCGCGAACGCGCAGGCGGCGGCGGAGGTGGCGCAGAGCGCCGTACCGGCGAGGATGAGCAGCCGACGGCCGTACCGGTCGGAGAGCGGGCCGAGCACGAGTTGCCCGAGGGCCAGCCCGATCACGAACGCGGTGAGGGTGAGCTGGATTCCGGCGGGGTCGGTGCGGAACTCGTCGGCCATCCGGGGGAAGGCCGGCAGGTACATGTCGATGCCCATCGGCGGCACGAAGGCCAGCAGCACCAGAGCGGGGAGCAGCAGCCGGCGTGACCTGCCGGGTGGCTCGCCGGTTGTCTCTGGCGGTGGGGATGGGCTGGACTCGTCGGTCCGGGAGGGGGCGGAAGTCACGACCGCAAATTACTATACCTATATAACTATGTCTAGCGTTATTCTCGTGAAGTGAAACGAGTGACCATGGCGGACGAGACGGTTCTCCGGCAGGCGAGGACACTCGTACCAGTTCTGTACCAACTGAGCCGGGTGATGCGGCTGCACGGCGTCGACGCGGCCGGGCTGGGCCAACTGCCCCCCTCCGAGCTGGAGGTGCTGCGGTACGTCGCCGACAGCCCCGGAGTCTCCGTGAGCACCCTCGCCCGTGACCTCGGCCTGCACGCCAGCAACGTCAGCGCGACCGTCCGCGCCCTGGTGGCCCGCAACCTGCTCCGCCGCGAACCCGACCCGAACGACCGGCGGGCCGTACGGCTGCACGCCACCGTCGACGCGGCGCACGGCTCGGCCCGGATCGAGGACGCCTGGGCCAGGATCTTCGCCGACGCCATGGCGGAGATCAGCGACGAGCAGCGGGCCGAGCTGGCCGACGCCGCCCCGGCCCTCGGCGCACTCGCCGAACGCCTCCGGGCCCGCCGCGCCACCGAACGCGGCTGACCCGGAGCCCCGAGCCCGGCCTCGACCCGGCACACCGGACAGTCGATTCTGACCGGATAGCGGCTGACGGCCGACTGCTCAGGGTGTTTGCATGTGCGCCGAGGGCGACGAGCGGGCGTCGCCTCAGGGGAGGTTCGGGGCATGTTCGCTGGGTTCGGACGCTTGCTGTGGCGCTGGCGCTGGGCGGTACTGGTCGGCTGGCTGGGGCTCGTACTCGCCGGGGCGACCCTCGGCGGACAGGTCTTCGACCGGCTGGTCGACACCGACAACCTCCGCCCGGACGCCGAGTCGCAACGGGCCGACCGCCGGATCGCCGAACTCCTGCCGGAGGGGGCGACCGTGGTGGCGATCGTCCGGGACCGGGACCCGTACGACCCGGCGCTGGTGGCCAGCGTCAACCGGGTACGCGCCGAGATCCAGGCCGTACCGGGGGTCAGGGAGGTCGAGGACCTCTACAACGCGGCGGGCGGCCGGATCGGCGCCGACAACCGCAGCACCCTGGTCCGGGTCGAACTGGCCGACGGGTTGCCCACCGCCGAACGGGAGGCGGCCGAGGACCGGGTGGCCGCCCTGCTGCGCGGCATCGACGCCCCACAGGTGCTGGTCGGCGGCGAGGAGCTGGCCGAGCGGGCCTTCGCCGAGCAGGCGATCGACGACGCGGCCGTCGGGGAGTCGATCGCGCTCGGCGTACTCCTGGTGGCGCTGGTGGTGATCCTCGGCGGCCTGCTGGCCGGGGTGCTGCCGCTGCTCGCCGCGCTCGCCGCGGTCGCGGTGACCCTGCTCGGCCTCTACGGCCTGACCGCGGTCACCGGGGTCGGCGAGTTCACCGTCAACGTGGTGACGCTGCTCGGCATCGGCCTGACCGTGGACTACGTGCTGCTGCTGATCGCCCGGTTCCGCGAGGAGCGTGGCGACGGACCGGGTGGCGGCGACGGGCCGGGCGGCGGCGATCCCGCCGAGGCGCTGGCCCGGACGATGGCGACCGCCGGCCGTACCGTGCTGATCTCCGGCCTGGCGGTCGCGGCCGCGATGGTCGGCCTCTACGCCTTCGCGGAGCCGCTGCTCGCCGCGATGGCGCTCGGCGGCGCGCTGGCGGTGGCCCTGGCCACGCTGGCCGGGCTGACCCTGCTGCCGGCGCTGGTCGCCGTCGCCCACCGGCACATCCCGGCGCCCGGCGCCCGGACCTGGGTACGCCGGGCCCTGGCCGCCGCCGCCCGCCCGGCCCGCCGCATCCTCCCGGCCCTCCCCCGGTCGGGTACGCCCGCCGCCCACCCCGGCCTGCTCGGCCGGCTCGCCGGGTACGCACAGCGCAGGCCCGGACCGGTGGCGTTCGGTGTCTCCGCCGGCCTGCTGCTGCTGGCCCTGCCCTTCCTGGCCGGCGCCAACCTGGCCAACTCCGACGCCCGGGCGCTGCCCCGGTCGATGGAGGCGCGGCAGGTGCACGACGTGCTGCTGCGCGACTTCGAGGCGGGCCGGGCCGCCCCGGTCACCGTCGTCGTCGAGGCGGATCCGGCCAGCGCCGAGGTGCGGGACCTGATGAACCAGCTCAACACCCTGCCCCAGGTGATCCGGATGCAGCCCCGCCCCGACGTACCGGGCCCGGCGGTGGTGATCGACCTGACCCCGCGTGGCGCGACCGGCGGCCCCGAGTCCCGCGAACTCGTCCGCGCGGTGCGCGCCCTCGACCAGCCACTGCCGCTGCTGGTCGGCGGGTCCGCCGCCGAGCTGGTCGACTACCGGTCGTCGGTCGCGCAACGGCTGCCGTACGCGGTAATCGTGCTGTTGCTGGTCACCACCGTCCTGCTCTTCGTACTCACCGGTTCGCTGGTCATCCCGGTCAAGGCGCTGGTGATGAACGTACTGACCCTGCTCGCCACCCTCGGGGTACTGGTCGTGGTCTTCCAGTGGGGTGTCGGGGCGGCCCTGCTCGGGGTGGAGTCCTGGGGGGCGATCGACCTCACCACCCCGGTACTGCTCTTCGTCTTCGTCTTCGGGCTGTCGATGGACTACGAGGTGTTCCTGCTGGCCCGGATCAGGGAGGAGTGGCGCCGCTGGTCGGGACTGCGTACCCCGGAGGCCCGCACCCGGGCCGGGGAGCGGGCGGTACTGGCCGGGATCACCCGGACCGGTCCGGTGGTGACCTCGGCGGCGGTCTGCATCACCATCGTCTTCCTGGGTTTCCTGCTCGGTGACCTGACGGCGGTCAAGGAGATCGGCTTCGGCATGGCGGTGGCGGTACTGCTCGACGTCACGGTCGTACGCGGGCTGCTGATGCCGGCGCTGATGAGCCTGCTCGGCGAGTGGAACTGGTGGGCGCCGGCTCCGCTGCGCCGGCTGCACCGGCGGTTCTCCGGTGACGTTGCGCAACCGTCCGCCGCCGGACCGCCGGCCGCTCCGATCCCGGTTTCCGCCGAACGGTGAGGGTTCGGTTACCGGCCGGATCGGGCATCAGTGATCTGTCGGATATCTATGTCCTCTTCCGTCGGTAGCGCGACGTATCTCTGCCGGCGCCGTACCGGGCTGCGTAGTCTTCCTGCCCATGACTCCGGATCATGGCGCTGACCGGGTTCCGGGTGGCTTCGCCGAGTTGCTCCGTCGGCGCCGGCTGGCGGCCGGGCTGACCCAGGCCGAACTCGCCGAACGGGCCGCCGTCGGGATCCGTACAGTCCGTGACCTCGAACGGGGCCGGGCGTCCCGTCCACAGCGGACGACGGTCGAGTTGCTCGCGGCCGCGCTCGGTCTGGCCGGTCAGGACCGGGCCGACTTCGTCGCGCTGTCCCGGGGCCAGGCCGGCCCGGCGGTGGAGGCGGGCGGCGACGTACCGGTCCCGCCGTCCCGGCGCCGGCCACCGCGCGGCTTCGGGCTGCCCGAGCCGGGTGAGCTGATCGGACGGGACCGGGACGTCGCCGACCTGGCCGCGATGCTGACCGAGCAGCCGCCGGGGGCGCGCGGAGTGGTCAGCCTGGTCGGTCTCGCCGGGGTCGGCAAGACCGGGCTGGCCCTCAAGGTGGCCCGGGAGGTGGCCGACGACTTTCCCGGCGGCACCAGCGGGATCGTGATGATCGAGGGCTCCACCGAGGGCGACGTCCTTTCGGTCGTCGCCACCGTCTTCGGCGTCGGCCGGGCCAGCGACCTCGCCGGCCGGTTCTCGGACGCGCCGTCGCTGCTGCTGGTGGACGCCGTCGAGCGGGCTCCCGGTGCGGCCGCCGAGGCGCTCAACCGGCTCGCCGAGATCGCGCCGACGCTGCGGGTACTGACCACCGGACGGCACCCGGTGGGGCTCTCCGGCGAGCGGGTCCGGCCGGTCACCCCGCTGGAGGTGCCGCCCGCCGACGTCCCGGCCGACCTCGCGGTGGCGGCCGACTATCCGGCCGTCGCGCTGCTGCTCGCCCGGCTGCGCCAGATCGGCCGCGAGCCGCCGCAACCCGACGAGGTCGTCGCGCTGGTCGAGCTGGTACGCCGGTTGGGCGGGCTGCCCCTCGCCATCGAACTCGCCGCGGCGCACGGCCGGGTGCTCAACCTGAACGAGCTGCTCGACCGGTACGGCAACCGCCTGCTCGACCTCGGCAGGCCGCCGGTGGGTCGGGAGGCGGTGGTGACCCTGCGGGACACGGTGGCCGCGAGCTACCGGCTGCTCGACGCCGACGAGCGTGCCGCGCTGCGCCGGCTCTCGGTGCTGCGCAACCGCTGGTCCGTGGAGCTGGCCGAGGCGATGCTCGCCCCCGACCCGGTACCCGCCGACGGTGCGACCCCGGCCGGTGGCCCGGGGTTCGCCGAGGGCGACGGTCCGTCCGGGGGTACCGGCGGCGAGCGGAGCGGCCCGGTCGACCCGGTACGACTGTTGGACCGGCTGCTGGCGCACGGACTGATCAACTCGCGGGGTACCGGACCGCTGCGGTTCCGGGTACTGGACGTGGTGCGGGACTTCGCCGCCGAACGGGCCACCGCCAACGGTGAACTCGCCGCGATCCGTCGACGGCACGCGTCGGTCTTCGCCGCGTTGGCCGCCCGGGTCGCGCCGGACCTGGCCGGTGCCCAGCTCGTCGAGGCGGTCGGCCGGCTCGACGAGGTTGCCGGTGACCTCTGGACCGCACTGGCGTACTCGGCGAACGACGACCCGCACACCGCGCTGCGGCTGGCCGGGAACCTCGCCCGCTGGTGGCGTTACCGGGGACGGGACGTTGCCGGCCGGCAGTGGCTGCGCCGGCTGCTGGACGATCCGCGCACCGGTGACGCCGATCCGGCGGACCGGGCGTGGGCGGAGGTCGGTGTGGCGCAACTCGCCCAGGAGCACGGCGCCGGGCCGCAGGAGCTGCCGGCCGCCGAGTCGGCGGTGGCGGCGTTCCAGCGGTTGTCCGACGTATCCGGTGAACTGGCGGCCCGGAACGTGCTCTGTGGACTCTGGACCGCGATCGGCGGCCACGACGAGGCGCGCCGGCACGGCGAGGCGGCTCTGGAACTGGCCACCCGTGCCGGACGGATCCGGGACATGGCGGTGGCGCAGAACAACCTGACCTGGCACGAGATCCGGGTCGGCGATCTCGCCGCCGCCCGACGCCGGCTGGCGGCGGTGGACCGGCTCGCCGGGGAGTGCGGCGAGGAGCGGCTCCGGGTGCTCGCCCGGGCCAACCTGGCCGAGGCGGCCCGACTGGAGGGCCGGTACGCGGACGCGGTCCGGCACGGCCGGCAGGTGGTGGCCGCGCTGGCCGACCTCGGCGACCCCGGACACCGTCGGCGGGCGCTCGGCACGGTCGGCCTCGCGCTCGCCCAGGACGGGCGGATCGACGAGGCGACGGCGGTACTCGCCGAGTTGCGGGCCCGGAAGTCGGTCGACGGTGCCGGTCCGGCCGAGCTGGAGCCCGGACGTTCCCGGACGGACGAGATCGCTCCCCGGGACGACGGGATCTGCGCGCTGATCGAGGCCAGCCTGGCGATGTGCCGGGGCGACCGGGAGTGGGCGGCCGAGTGGTACGCGGCGGCCGTACGGGCCTGCGAGGGCTCGCGTGATCTGCGGGACGTGGCCGAGGCGCTGGTCGGGCTGGTGGCGAGCACCGACGAGCCGGCGGCCCGGGCGGCGGCGGTGCGGCGTCTCGACCAGGTCTGCCGGGAGGGCGCCATCGTGCTGCTGCCCCGGGAGCGGGCGCTGGTCGACGCGGCGGTCACGGACCGGACGGAGACGGGCGTCGACCAGGCTGAGAGCTGACGGGTGGCTTCGGGTTGTCCGTCACCTTGGGGCCGTGGGGGGCGGGGGGGCGCCCCCCCCCCCCCCCCCCCCAGACCCCCCCCCCCCCCCCCCGCCCCCCCGCCCCCCCCCCCCCGCCCGCCGTT
>NZ_JAZGQL010000031.1:0-98458 GCF_036421995.1 Plantactinospora veratri | reverse complement strand
GTGGGGGGGGGGGGGGGGGGGGGGGGGGGCCGCCCCGGGGGGGGGGGGGCGGGCGGGCCCCCCCCCCCCCACCCCCCCCCCCCGCCCCCCCGCCCCCCCCACGTCCCCAGAGCCCCCCGGCTGCCTGAAGATTAACCAGCCTTCGGCGCCCGTTTTTTCTGATTAATGCATGAAGCGGCGATATGCGGCTGACTTCTGCCGGTCTTTCTGCCGGTGCTCCCCGGACGTGCGGCTCATCCCCTCCTGAGGTGATAATCAGGATCCGTGGCGATTGTTGGCACTCCGTGTCCGGAGATCAACAGCTGGTGGTCGCCCCGGCGGGCGTGCCGAGACTGCCGGCGGTGGCACCGGGATGCACCGCGTCCCGGACGATCCGCAGCGAGTCGAGCAGACTCTCCAGCCGGGCCGGTTCGAGTTGTCCGACGAACCAGTCCTGGATCAGTTGGATGTGGCCGGGCAGTGTCTCCTCGAGCCGTGCCATGCCGGACTCCGTCACCACCGCGTACGCGCTGCGTCGGTCGGAGGGGCAGGCGCGGCGGCAGAGCAGGCCGTCCCGCTCCATCCGGTCGACGACCCGGGTCACGCCGCTGGTGGAGAGCGAGGTCTGCGCGGCGAGGTCGGTCATCCGGAGTTGGTGCTCGGGTGAGCGGGCCAGCCGCATCAGGACCTCGAACTCGACCGTCGACAGCCCGTGCTCCTCGAACTGGGCGGCAAATCTCGCGGCGAGCCCCGCGTACACCTCCATGACGAGGCCCACGGCGGTGATCCGGGCGTCGTCGTACAGGTTCTTGGTCACGCTGCCATCGTAGCAGTCATTGACACGGGGAATATTGCTGTGTCTATAGTTGCTGTGTCAGTCATCGGTCAGACAACCTATCTCCTGGGAAGGCATCACCATGACCAGCAGCGCCGAGTCCGCCACCACCCGTACGTGGGAAGGGCTGACGATCCCCACCGCCGGCACCTACCTGCTCGACCAGGCGCACAAGCGCGTCGGGTTCGTGGCCCGGCACATGATGGTGAGCAAGGTCCGTGGTCAGTTCCGCGAGGCGGAGGCGACGATCACCGTCGCGGAGAACCCGCTGGAGTCCGCGGTGACCGCGACCATCCAGGCCGCCAGCATCGACACCGGCGCGGACGACCGCGACAACCACCTGCGCAGCGGCGACTTCCTGGAGTCGGAGAAGTACCCGACCCTGGAGTTCCGCAGCACCGGGGTGAAGTCGCACAGCGGCAACGGGTTCGTGCTCGCCGGTGACCTCACGATCAAGGACGTCACCAAGCAGGTCGACCTGGAGGTCGAGTTCGAGGGCGCTGGCCGTAGCCCGTTCGGCCAGGACATCTTCGGCTTCACCGCGACCACCGAGATCGACCGCGAGGACTTCGGGCTGACCTGGAACGTCGCCCTGGAGACCGGCGGCGTACTGGTCAGCAAGAAGATCAAGATTGAGATCGAGGGCGAGGCCATCCGTCAGGCCTGACTTCCGTCGCCCGGCCACCCGCCGGGTCGGCACCAGGACGCCCCGGTCATCGATCACATGGTGACCGGGGCGCCTCGCTGGGTAATGCTCCCGGTGGAAAGAGCAGCTCGATCGTGTGCGATCGTGGACGCGGCGCCGCTGCCCGCTCACCGGGTGGGCGGGCGCCGTGCCGTGGTCGCCTGCCCGAGGCGCTCCCACGGTAATGATTGGAACACGCTTCCGCTGGGCAAGCCCCTCCGGATTGCGCGGACAGCGCCGCACGGCGGGAGGGGTCGATGGGCGAGGACGTGTCGGAGGTCCCCTTCACCCGGGAGGACCGGATCCGATACCGGCAGAAGGTACGCCGCTGCCTGGACGTCTTCGCGCTCATGCTGGACGACTTCGGCTTCGACGCCGACCGGCCGACCACCGGGCTGGAGATCGAACTGAACCTGGTGGACGCCGACGCCGAGCCGGCGATGCGCAACGCGGAGGTGCTGGACAACCTCGCCGACCCCAGCTTCCAGACCGAGCTGGGCCAGTTCAACCTGGAACTCAACGCCCGACCCCGGCTGATCGAGGGGGCCGGCTTCGCCGACTACCAGCAGGACCTGCGGGCCAGCCTGGGCCGGGCGGAGGAGCTGGCGGTCAAGTCCGACGCCAACATCATCCTGATCGGCATCCTCCCCACGCTCACCCCCCGGCACCTGGTCCGCGACAACCTCTCCAGCAACGAGCGCTACCAGGTGCTCAACGACCAGATCGTCGCCGCCCGGGGCGAGGACATCGAGCTGGACATCCGGGGCGTCGAACGGTTGCAGACCCACACCGACTCGATCGTCTCCGAGGCCGCCTGCACCAGCCTCCAGTTCCATCTCCAGGTCGCACCGGACAGCTTTGCCGACTACTGGAACGCCTCCCAGGCCATCGCCGGGGTGCAGGTAGCGCTCGGCGCCAACTCACCGTTCCTGCACGGCCGGCAGCTCTGGGCCGAAACCCGGGTCGCCCTCTTCGAACAGGCCACCGACACCCGCCCCGACGAGCTGAAAGCCCAGGGGGTACGCCCACGGGTCTGGTTCGGCGAGCGGTGGATCACCTCGATCTTCGACCTCTTCGAGGAGAACGTCCGGTACTTCCCGCCGCTGCTGCCGATCTGTGACGACGAGGACCCGGTCGAGGTACTGCACAACGGCGGCATTCCCCGCCTCTCCGAGCTGCGGCTGCACAACGGCACCGTCTACCGGTGGAACCGGCCGGTCTACGACATCATGAACGGCCGCCCGCACCTGCGGGTGGAGAACCGCGTGCTCCCGGCCGGACCGACCGTGGTCGACATGCTGGCCAACGCCGCCTTCTACTTCGGGCTCGCCCGCGACCTGGCGGAGGGCGAGCGGCCCCTCTGGAGCCAGCTCACCTTCAGCGCCGCCGAGGAGAACTTCCACGCGGCCGCCCGGCGGGGCATCGACGCCGCCGTCACCTGGCCCCGGCTCGGCGAGGTGAAGGTGACCGAGCTGGTACTCGACGTACTGCTGCCGAGGGCGGCCGCCGGGCTGGACCGGTTCGGGGTCGGTGCCGACCACCGGGACCGGCTGCTCGGCATCATCGAGCAGCGCTGCCGTACCCGCCGCAACGGCGCGGTGTGGCAGGTCGAGACGGTGCAGGCCGCCGAACGCGGCCGGGGGATGAACCGCTCCGAGGCGCTGCACCACATGCTGCACCGGTACGGCGAACTCCAGCGGACCGACCAACCCGTGCACACCTGGCCGGTCGACTGATCCGGGTCAGCGGGAGCGTCGACCGAACCTGCCCAGCCGGCCGCCCTTGGCACCGCCCTCGGTGACCGGCCCGGCGGAATCCTCCGAACCGGCCGCCCCGTCGGCATCACCGGCCGCCCCGTCGGTGACCTCGGCCGGCCGGTCGGCGGGCGCGGCGGCTCCGCTCTCCGTGCCGGCCCGGAGCGGGGCGGCAGCGGTCGCGGGTACCCCCGGAGCGCCGGCCTCGTCGGCGTCACGTCGCGCCCGGCGACCGGGCTGACCGGGCAGTCGTGCCGATCGACCGCCACCGCCCGGTGAACCGGTTCCGGGACCGCCGGTGCGCTCGGTCTGCCGGTCCGGGTCGGTGGGGTCGGTCGGGTCGGTGGAATCGGTCGAGGTGGCCTTCCGGCCGGCCTCCGCCGGGCGCGGGTCCGGGCCGGACGGCGGTGACGTCGGGCCGCTGCCGTCGGCCGGTGGTGTCTCCGGCCCGGCTCCGGGCGGAAGCGGCTCGGAGCGGGAGTCGACGGAATCCCCCTGCCGGGCCATCGTCTCCGCGCGCTGTGCCAGCGCCGCCACCAGCGCCGAGCCGGCGAGACCGGCGACCACCGCGTACGGCGCCATCAGGTGCGCCGAGACCTGCTCGGGACGGATGCCCACCAGCCGGGGCGCGGCGAGGAAGTAGGCGACCGCCACCAGCAACGGCCCACTGATCCCCGAGACGGCGGCACCGACCCGGGTTGCCGGGCGGCGGGCCGCCGAGCGGGCGGCGAGCGCGCCAATCAGCAGTGCCGAGCCGAGCGACAGCGCCGCACCGGGCCAGTAGAAGTACTCGCGGAACCAGAAGCGCTCGCCGTCGGAGGTCAACTGCCAGACCCCGAGCTGCGCGGCGGAGAGCCCGCGCCCGGAGAGTACGCCGTCGACGACCGAGATCACCGCGAGCGCCCAGAGCCAGCAGACCGTACCGAGCACGTTGCTGGCGACGGCCGGTGACGAGATCGCCCAGATCGCCGCCACCAGCCCGAGCAGTACGCCGAGGATGGCGTAGCCGGCCGCGACGGTCTGCGGGGCGGAGGTGTCGACCCGTACCGCCGCCCGGGCGGGCACGGCGACCAGCACCACGGTCACCAGTGCGCCGATCGCGCTGGAGACGGCGAGCGCGGCCCGCCACAGCAGGGTGGCCAGGGTCGGCGGCGGATCGGCGGCACGCCCGGCGGAGCGCCGGCCGCCCGCGCCCAGCCGGTGCGCGCAGACCGCGCCGGCCACGGTCGAGGTCGCGGCTATCCAGGCGGCCCAGGTGAGGCTGGCCACCCAGGCCGCCTCCCCGCTGCCGCCGGCCGCCGGGACCCAGGCGATGATGCCGAGCCCGTAGCCGAAGCCCAGTTGAGCGGCGCCGGCGCCGGCGGCCACGCCGACCGCCGTCGCGACGGATCCTCCCCAGCCTCGTGCGGCCATGCGGGGCAGCGTAGCGTCCATCCGACGCCGGGGGCGAGCCGTCAACCGAGGGGAGCCGTCCCGACACGAACCGTGGCCGGTTGCGCTCCGAGGGCCGGGCCACCGATGCTGTCGGGCACACACTTGCACCGGGCGGACGGAACAACGGCGTGGCTTTCGTACGCCGGATGGTGAGGCAGGGTCGGCATGACGGATGAGGCTGTGGCGGGACACCCGGACCTGGGCGGCGGTCCCTCGAACCGGACGGGCCTGTTCGCGGGCGCGGCGGTCGGGTTGGTCGTCTGTGCCGTCGTCGGTGCCCTCGGCGGCTACCTGCTGGCCGGCGACGGCGGGGAGCGGGCGGGGCCGTACGACGCCGGGGCCACCACCACCCCGACGGCGCAGGTCACGAGCAAGCCACCACGGAGTACGCCGAGCCGGACCCCGAGCCGCCGACCGAGCAGCACCCCGCCGCCGATCGGCCAGATGATCCTGCCGGACGTGGTCGGCGAGGACTTCCAGAAGGCCCGGGAAGAGTTGCGCGGGCTCGGCCTCGGAGTGCAGTTCGTCTTCGGCCGGGCCGGCGACGACCCCACGGTCGCCAGTACCAACCCGAGGGCTGGTACGGCGGTGAAGCGGGGCATCACCGTACGGGTCACCGTCGTCGGTGCGGCACCGGAGGTGGTGGTGCCCGCGCTCGTCGGTGAGTCCTGCAAGCAGGCGGCACGGCGGCTGGTCGACGACGGCCTCTATCCGAACTATCCGACCGGCGAGCGGGGCGAGGTGCGCAACCAGGAGCCGACCGGCGGGACCGTGCTGCGCTGGAACGAGCGGGTCCGGCTCTACTGTTCCGACGGTCCCGCACCCGGCGGGACGCCGACGCCCTAGCCCGGCGGCGCGGCGCCGAACGGGCAGACACGCCCGGACTCGCGACGATGGCCGCGGCACGTCCCGCCGGATAAGTTTGAGGCGGTTCGCCCGGTCCCATCCGATGGCGAGAGGACGTGGCATGGCCGACGATCCGCGGCAGCCTCCGGAGGACCGGGGTCTGGACGGAGACCGTGGCGTACCCGATGGCGGAACGCGGGCCGACGACCCGAGCGGTCCGCCCACGGCCGCCGGTCCGCCCACGGCCGCCGGTGCGGGCCGGGACGATGCGACCCGGGTCGGCGGGAGTCACCGGCAACCAGGCGAACCGGACGCCACCCGGCCGATGCCGCCCCGCGAGCCGGCCTGGTCCGGCCGGGCCGGAGTGCCGCCCCCGGGCTCGACCCCGCCCCGGCAGCCGCAGTCCGACTGGGGCTACGGCGGTGAGCCGGACGAGCGGCGATGGTGGATGCCGATCCTGATCGGGACCCTGGCGCTGGTCCTGCTCGGCGCGCTGGTCGTCGCCGGCTGGGCGATCGTCGACTCAAGCCGACGCGACACCCCCACCTCGCCGTCGCCGGTGGCGACCACCCCGGCGGCGCCGACCACGCCCCCGCCGACCACCCCCGCGAGCACCCCGAGCCCCACCCCGGCGGCCACCACCGCAGCGCCGGTGACGCTGCCCCCGCTCGTCGGACTGTCCCAGCAGGAGGCGGTGGCGGAACTGGAACGGCTGGGACTGGTGCCCCGGATCGAGCCGCGAACCTCCCGCCGGCCGCCGGGGACCGTGCTGGACACCGAACCGTCGACCGGTACGGAGGTGGAGCCGGGCAGCGAGGTCGTACTGGTGGTCGCCGAGCCGCCGACCCCGCCGCCGAGCACCGAGCCCGGCCCGACCGACCCGCCGCAGCCCACCCCGGACGGCTGATCCTCCGTCCGGCACCGGGCCGGCTCGGAACCGGGGTCGGCAGGAGGCGGGAACGGCCGGGCCGGATCGGTGGCGGGAGAGTGCGGGACGGCGGAATGCCGGAATCCGAGCCGGGGCCGGTCACCAGTAGCGGCGTCTGGTGCCCACCATGACCAGCCCGACGGCGGAGATGACCAGGCCGAACAGACCGGAGTACGCCAGCGAGCGCTGATAGCCCGGCGGTGGTCCACCGGTGCGCGGCGCTGGGCCGGCCCGATGTTCCTCGGTGCCGGCCGCTCGGTCCGGACCGGTCGGCGCCGGGTGACCCTCGTGGTCGTGATCCGGTCCGCCGGCCGGGTCGCCGGCCGGGTCGGGAATGGTGACGCCGTCCGGTTCTTCCCGGTCGCCCTGAGCCGGCAGCCGGTGCCAGGGCCGGACGCGCGCGCCGGGCCACCCCCGCTCGGTGTCGGTGGGGGACGCGGGTACGGCCGCCCCGCCGTGCCCGGAGGGGTCGGTGAGCCCCGGTTCGGGTTCGGTACGCCCCGGGTCGGGCTCGCCACGACCCGACTCGGCCGGCGATGTCGGGTTGGCGACCGGGTGTCGTACGGATGGCGGGCGGCCGCTGCCGGTACCGCTCGCGCAGCCGGGCAGGCCGACGGTGATCAGGATCAGCAGCACGCTGGCCCGCATGCTCCGACACGTCGTCCGGTGTCGGTCGGAGGTCTCAACTGCCATCGGCGGCTCCCAGGTTCGGGGCCCTCGACGACGTGCGGGTTGGTCAATCCTGGGGTGGACACGCCCAGTCTAGGGCGGTGTCCGGGGCTGTCGCCCGGCCTTTGCCGCAGATGAGCCTCAGCCGACCCGGACCCGCGCGGCCAGCGTGTTGGAGTTGGTCAGCGCGGGCCTGCGGGCCTGCGGGTAGTTGTGCCGCCCGGCGTTGGTCTGGAGGTGGCGCAACCCGTTGATCTGCACGAATATCGACCGTCGCTCGACCGCGTCGCCGCTCGGGTTGAGTTCGTAGCCGTCGAGCCAGACCCAGCCGTGGTAGGTCGGCCAGTCGTGCACCCGGATCACCCGGAAGTAGATCGGCTCGGCGAACTGGACGCTCGCCGCGCGGGTCACGTGGAGCACATCACCGGAGCGGGGAAGGGGCACATCAGCTCCTGTCCGACTGGCGCCGGGGGCCGGCGGGAGTGGCGGGCGGGGGTCTGGTGGTGGTCCGGACGGGGTTGCTCGGCGGGCACACCAAGGGGGCGGTCGGAGTGGAGCGTCGGCCGGGACGATGTGTCGTTGCCATCACATCGCCCCGGCCGACACCTGTCGACTCCGGGACGCGCCAGCCGCCGTAGCGGCCCTGGCATACAGCGGCGGGGGCTCTTACCCCGGAGCGGGGCTTCTCGCCGTACCGCCGGCACGGCCGTCTCCACGGTCAGGCGAGAATGGGGGAGCATTGCGTCGCCTGACCAGAGGGGAACGCTGCGTAGCCCGAGCCATACGGACAGGGTGCATCAAGAACATGATCAATGCAAGTTGCAGTTTGCCCTTTGCTCCGGCATGCCGATAGTGGGTCGGACGGCGCTTGATGCGCCGCGCGTGGAAGCGGCAGACTGGACCCGGTTTCGGCCCCCTGTGGCCGACAGGGTCATCGCTCCATCCGCCGCGAATGATCCCCCGCCGTTCGGCGGTCTCGAAGGTGCGGCGGCAACCCGACTCTCTAATTGATCGCCCGGAGGTGACCCGGTGACCGAGCGCCGGAGCCCGACCATCCGCCGCCGACGGCTCGGCGCCGAGCTGCGCCAGCGCCGGGAGAAGGCCGGAGTCACGATCGAGGCCGTCGCCGAGTTGCTGGAATGCTCCGCGTCCAAGGTGTCCCGGATCGAAACCGGCCACACCACGGCCACCGTCCGGGACGTGCGGGACATGCTCGGCATCTACGGCGTGACGGGCGCCGAGTGCGACGAGCTGATCCAGATCGCCCGGGAGGCCCGGCAGAAGGGCTGGTGGCATCCGTACAGCCCGGTGCTCGCCGGGGCGTACGTCGGGCTGGAGGCGGCAGCGGCCTCGATCCGGGCGTACGAGCAGCAGACCGTGCCGGGGCTGTTGCAGACCGAGGAGTACGCCCAGGCGATGATCCGGTCCGCCCGGCCGGACTGGGTCGCCGAGGAAGTCGACCAGCGGGTCCGTGTCCGGTTGGGTCGTCAGTCGTTACTTGACCCAGACGATCCGATCGATCTGTGGGTGGTGCTCGATGAGGCGGTGATCAGCCGGCCGGTGGGCGGCGACGCGGTCATGCGGGCCCAGTTGGAGCGGCTGGTAGAGGCCGCTGACCTACCGAACGTCACGCTCCAGGTCCTGCCGTTCGACGCCGGTGCGCACGCCGGCATGGACGGCACTTTCACCATCCTCGGCTTCCCGGAACCGGGCGATCCGGATGTGGTGTACGCCGAAAATGCCACGGGCGGGCTTTTTCTGGAGAAGCGGGATGAGCTGCAGAAATACATATTCATCTTCGATCATATCCGAGCGGCAGCCCTACGCCCGGAGGAGTCCGTCGCGCTGATTTCGAAGTTGGCAGAGGAGCCATTGTGGAAGTGGAGACAAAGGGGTACCGCGTCGACCTGAGCGGGGCAGCCTGGCACAAGAGTTCGCGTAGCGGACCCAATTGTGACAACTGCGTCGAGGTGGCCTTCGCGGGCGGCGCGATCGCGGTACGCGACTCGAAGAACCCGAGCGGGCCCGCCCTGATCTTCACGCCCGACGAGTGGGACGCGTTCGTCGGCGGTGCCAAGGACGGCGAATTCGACCTGACCTGACGGTCCCGAACAACCCAGCGCGGTCACCCGGCCAGCCCGCGAAGCTGCCCGGATGGCCGCGCTGGCCGCGTCGGTGGAGCTGCTGGCCGAGTCGGCCGGAGCCCTGGCCGGGTCGGCGGGTCCGGCCGGCCGTCGCCGGTGACCGGCCGGGTCGTTGTACCAGACGGCGGGAGTCGGCATGACCGACCGCCGCAGGGGATTCGCAAACCGAGCGAGGCAGGCGAGACGGATGACGATCGGTTCGGAGAATCTGGGCAACGGTTCCGCCAAGCCGGAACGGTTCGGCGGCAAGTACCGGGGTGCCCGCCGGGACAGCGGCGCCACGGTGGAGGAGACGCCGATCGACACCGACCTCGGACCGGCCGAGGGTGCCCCGGCGGAGCGGGTCACCGACCTGGGCGCCGGCCTGACGTCGGTGAGCCCGCCGGAGCGTGCGCCGACGCTCCCGTCGCTGGACATGGGCGGCCTGACCGAGCCGGTCTTTCCACCGGCCGGCTGGCCGGACGTGCCGCCGACCGAGCCGCTCGTCGACCACCCGCTGCTGCGCGGACTGCTGCTGGAACTGCCGCCCAAGGGCAGCATCCCCAACTCGCTCTGGCTCGACCGCTGGTTCGAGGCGGCCCGGGCGATCCTCGAACTGCTATACGTGCAGGACGCCAGCCGCACGCGATGAGCGCGACCGTACGGTGACCGCCCGCTCCAGCAGGCGGCTGTGCCGCAGCGCGTGCCGTACCCCGATCGTGCCGACCGCGAGCACCGCCGCGGTGAGCACCACGCCGATCATCCCCGGGCTGGTCAGCGGCACCAGACCGGTGGCGGTGACCAGCGCCGGCAGCATGACCAGACCGGTCACCTGCACCGGCAGGGCGACCATCGGGTGCGCGGCGGCGGCGCGCAGCGCGGGCGGGGCCGGGATCTCCGGCGCCGAGGCGAACGCACCCGCGCCGCCCCAGAGCTGCCGCAGCCGGCGTACGGTCACCGCCGCCACCACCACCGCGGGCACCGCCGGCAGCGCGATGCCGGCCGCGGTACGGTCGGCGAGCGTCGGCTCCGCCTCGACCAGCCCGGCCAGCAGTACCCAGGCCAGCCCGGCCAGGCCGGACCCGACCAGCCCGAGAAGCAGCCCGGTACGCCGGCGCAGCGGTCGCGCGGCCCGTAGCTGCGGCAGCCCCTCGACGACGAGACCGGCCGCGAGCCAGACGGCGGCGATCGCGAGCAGGATGGCGAGGTCGGTGTCCATGCCAAACAGCCTTGCCCGGTTTCCGTTCCGGCGAATCCGGGCCCGCCCCCACCGATTCCCGGAGAAGTCACCCGTAGGGGGCGCGGTGCAGGCGGTCGAGGCAACGACGGCCATCTTTCCGTTGAGATAGAACGTTCGGGATCTACTGTTCCGCAAGGCTTCTGACTAGTGTCAGCTCGATCGGTCGTGCTGACCCGCCACTCAACGGGGGCGGGCGGTCGTGCACCGATCGGAGGGGAGGAGGGGAGATGAGTCTCCCTCGTAGGTCCGTAGTCGTCGGAGTGTCCACTCTGGCCATGATCGCCGCTGCCGCCGTGCCGGCCGCCGCGGCTCCACCGGAAGCACCGGTCCGGGGTGTCGGCAGCGCGAACGCCGTCGCCGACAGCTACATCGTGGTGTTCAAGGACACCGCCGTCGCCCGGGCCAACGTGTCGACGTCGGCCCGGAGCCTGATCGGCAAGCACGGCGGC
Organism: Plantactinospora veratri; assembly: GCF_036421995.1. Classification (NCBI taxonomy): domain Bacteria; kingdom Bacillati; phylum Actinomycetota; class Actinomycetes; order Micromonosporales; family Micromonosporaceae; genus Plantactinospora; species Plantactinospora veratri. The sequence goes on along the minus strand of NZ_JAZGQL010000031.1, from coordinate 87,516 downwards.
AAGGTGGGCCGCACCTACAGCGCCGCGCTGCGGGGCTTCGAGATCAGCACCTCCGCGCAGGCCGCGCGGCGGATCGCTGCCGACCCGAGCGTGGCATACGTCGAGCAGAACAAGACGTTCCAGGTCAGCGGTACCCAGCCGAACCCCCCGTCCTGGGGCCTCGACCGGATCGACCAGCGGAACCTGCCACTGAACAGCTCGTACACGTACCCGAACACGGCGTCGAACGTGAACGCGTACGTCATCGACACCGGCATCCGGTTCAGCCACAACGAGTTCGGCGGCCGGGCGGTGAGTGGGTTCGACGCGATCGACGGTGGCGCCGCGGACGACTGCCACGGGCACGGCACGCACGTCGCCGGTACGGTCGGCGGCACCGCGTACGGGGTGGCCAAGGCGGCCCGGATCTACGGCGTACGCGTGCTGAACTGCTCGGGTCAGGGCACCACCGCCCAGGTGGTCGCCGGGATGGACTGGGTCACCGCGAACGCGGTACGCCCGGCGGTGGCCAACATGAGCCTCGGCGGCTCGGCGGACAGCGCGATCGACACCGCGGTCAACAACTCCATCAACGCCGGCATCACCTACGTGGTCGCGGCCGGCAACGGCAACACCCTCGGCGTACGGCAGGATGCCTGCAACTACTCCCCGGCCCGGGTGCCGAACGCCATCACGGTCGGCGCCACCCAGAACAACGACGCGGCGGCGAGCTTCTCCAACTACGGCACCTGCGTCGACATCCTGGCGCCGGGCGTCGGCATCACCTCCGCCTGGTACAACAGCAACACCGCGACCAACACCATCAGCGGTACCTCGATGGCGTCGCCGCACGTGGCCGGCGCGGCCGCGATAGTGCTCTCCGCCAACCCGACCTGGTCGCCGCAGCAGGTCCGCGACTACCTGGTGAACAACTCCACCCCGAACGTGGTGACCAACCCGGGCACCGGCACCCCGAACCGGCTGCTCTACCTGGTCAACGAGGCGCCGGCCAACGACTTCTCGGTCTCGGTCTCGCCGGGCACCGGGTCGACGACGCCGGGCGGTTCGGTGTCGGCCACCGTCGCCACCGCCACCACGGCCGGCTCGGCGCAGTCGGTGACCTTCTCGGCGAGCGGCCTGCCGAGCGGCGCCACCGCCACGTTCAGCCCGGCCTCGGTCACCTCGGGCGGCTCGGCCACGCTGACCATCGCCACCTCCGCCGCCACCCCGCCGGGGACGTACCCGCTGACCATCACCGGCAGCGGACCGTCGGCCACCCGGAGCACCCCGTTCACGCTGACGGTGACCGGTAGCAGCACCGGCTGCACGGCCAGCAACGCGGCCGACGTGGCCATCCCGGACACCAACGTCAACGTGACGAGCGGGATCACCATCTCCGGCTGCAACCGGAGCGCCTCCAACACCTCCACGGTGGCCGTGGAGATCGTGCACACCTACCGGGGTGACCTGGTCGTCGACCTGATCGCTCCGGACGGCAGCGGCTACCGGCTGAAGAACAGCAGCATCGTCGACGGTGCCGACAACGTGAACGCGACGTACACCGTCAACCTCTCCTCCGAGTCCGCCAACGGGCTCTGGCGGTTGCAGGTGCGGGACGTCTACTCCGGGGACACCGGCTACATCAACGCCTGGACCCTGACCCTCTAGGCTCTCGTGCAAGGAAGGGCCCCTTCTTATCGCTTTTTGTATAAGAAGGGGCCCTTCCTTGCACCCTCAGAGGGTGCGCAGGTGGAAGCCTCCGTCGACGTCGATCACCTGGCCGGTGCTGAACGGCAGCAGGTCGGTGGCGACCGCCACCACGGCCCGGCCGACGTCGTCGGGCTGGCCCCAGCGGCGGATCGGGGTCAGGCCCTGGTTGAAGATCAGATCGTCGTACCGGGCCTTGACGGGGCCGGTCATGTCGGTCTCGATCACACCGGGCCGGATCTCGTAGACGTTGATCCCGTGCTCGGCCAGCCGGGCGGCGTAGAGCTGGGCGGTCATCGCCAGGCCGGCCTTGGTGACGCAGTAGTCGCCCCGGTTGACGCTGGCCGTGTACGCGCTGATCGACGAGATCACCACGATCTTCGGCCGTTCCACCCGGCCGGCGGCCTGCTGCGCGATCATCGTGTTGGCGACGAGCTGGATCAGGAAGTACGGCCCCTTGAGGTTGATGTCGACCAGCCGGTCGAAGGACTCCTCCCCGGCCTCCAGCAGGTCCGCCCGGACGCTCGGTGCCACTCCGGCGTTGCTGACCAGCAGGTCGATTCGGCCGAACGCCGCCGTCGCCTCGTCGACGAGGTGCCGCCGGTCCTCGGCCCGGGAGACGTCGGCCCGGACCAGGTGGGCCCGGCCGCCCCGGGCCTCGACCTCCTTGCCGACCTCCGCCGCCGCGTCGGCGTTGCTGGCGTAGTTGACCACCACGTCGTGGCCGGCGCCGGCCAGCGCCAGCACCACGCCGCGGCCGATGCCACGCGACCCGCCGGTCACCACCGCCACCGGACGTTCGCTCATGACACCCCTCCGCCGCGCTCCGGGGTGTCGTGAGGCTCGCTCGCACGGAGCTGCCTGATTCGCTCGCTCCGCTCGCTCATGCCGCCACCTCGCCGCGTACCGGGCCGAAGAAGGTGTAGTACGGCTCGTCCCGGGCGACCCGCTGGAGATAGAGGGCCAGCTCCCGGGCGTGGTAGTCGCCCCACATGCTCGACTCGCCGTTCGGCACCCGCTGCCCGGCCGGTACGTGGTCCCAGCCGTTCGGGCGGTGGTAGACCGAGTGCAGCAGCAGGCCCTGGTGCCGGGCGTCGGTGCTCAGGTACGGCTCGCCGAAGAGCGTGTCGGCGACGGTCAGCCCGGCCTGCCAGTACTTCCGGCCCTCCTCGGTCCGGCCCGCCTGGTCGAGGTGACGGCCGAGCCGGAGCAGCCCCTGCGCCCCGATCGCCGCCGCCGAGGAGTCCACCGGCTCGTGCGCGTTGTACGGGTCGGCCGGCCGGTCCAGGTAGTCGCCGAGGTGGACCAGGCCGGGCGCGCCGGTGTCCCAGTACGGCACGCCGTCGGTGGGGGTGTGTGCCAGGTAGAAGTCGCAGGTGGCGGTGGCGGCCCGCAGCATCGTCGCCTCGATCTCGGCCCGGCCGCCGTACGGGGCCAGCTCGTCGTCCGGCACGATCGCGAGGAATTCGAGCTGCTCCGGGAAGCCGAGCATCGCCCAGGCCAGCCCTCGGGTCCAGGTGCTGAACGGGGAGTACCCCTGCTGGGTGCTGGGGCAGCGGTAGCTGCCGTCGTTCACGTTGAAGATCGACTCGTGTGCGGTCCGGCCGAGGATGTCGTAGCTGTCCCGGCCCTCGCCGTAGTAGACGTTCCACCGGGCGGTGTTCCCGGCGTGCTCGACCAGCCGGCGCAGCAGCGAGATCCGCTCGTCCCGCTCGCCCATCAGCACGTGCCCGAGCAGGTGTGACACGGCGAGCGCCCGGCAGGACCGGATGGTGTCGACGAAGAGCGACTGCGGCCCGTTGAACGAGTAGACGTAGCCGGTGCCGTCCGCCGTGGTACGCCAGCGGGCGGCCTGCACCGCGCCGGTCAGCTTGAGTGCCAGCTCGTAGAAGTCCCGCTCGGCGCGGTCGGCCGGGATCCGCCCCTCGTTCATCAGCCGCCACAGGTTCCCGTACGTGCTGACGTTGTTGAACCCGTGGTCGTGTACGCCGATGTGGCTGACGTGGCTGGCCATCACCGCCACGGTCTGCTCCCGCCCGGAGTCGAGGAACCGCCGCTCGCCGGTGGCGTCGAACTGGAGCAGCGCGGAGCCGTACTGGAAGCCCTGGGTCCACTCGGTCCAGCCCCGCGCGGTGTACTGCCCGTCGACGGTGAAGACCGGCGAGGCGGCGCCGGGCGGGCAGGTCTTCTCGATCGAGTCGATTTTCTGGGCGGAGGCCTCCCAGAGTCGTTCGATCCTGGGTAGCAGCGCGGACGGGGTAAGGCTCTGGTCGATCCTCATCATCGGCTCAGCATAGGAAAGCGCTATCCCAAGCAACAGGGGGCACCACACCTACTCCCGCACACCCGCGAGCTGGGCGGCCGGGGTACGCAGCGCCAGCATCGTCGGCACCAGGCTGGCCAGGACGGCGGCGAGCAGGCACCCCGCCGCGATCAGCGTGATCGGCGCCCACGGCACGCTGATCTGCGGCTGCGCCACCAACTCGGCCAACCGGGCCCGCAGCCCCGCCAACATCGCGGCGCCCACCAGCCCGGCCAGCGCCGTGCCGGCCAACCCGACCAGCACCGCCTCCAGCCCGACCATCCGCAGCACCTGCCCGGGAGTCGCCCCGGTCAACCGCAGCACCGCCAGCTCCCGTCGCCGGTCGTTGGTAGCCATCACCAGCGTGTTCGCGATCGCGATACCGGTGTAGAGCAGCGCCATCCCGAGCACCGCCAGCAGCGCCACCCGGTTCTGCTCGTACTGCGCGGCATCCCCCACCACCAGGTGCTCGGCGGTCGGCAGCACCCGGCCACCGCCGGCAACGGCCACCGCGTCGAGCGCCGCCGGATCACCGCCGTCCAGGTAGACGACGTCGGCGCCGCCGGGCTGGTGCGCCCGGCCCAGCTCCCAGGGCAGCAGCAGGGTCCGATCCAGGTCGAGCGAGTCGGCGAGTACGGCCACCACCCGCAGCCGTACCTCGGTCGTGTCGGCGAGCCACACCTGGACCCGCTCACCGACCCGCCAGCCCATCGAGCGGCTCACCGCCACCGTGTCGGTACCGGCCAACCCGTCGACCGAACCCGCCACCACCGGCAGCCGCAGCACCCGGTCCAGCCCCGCACCGACGTACCGGGCGGAGTACTCCTCGGGATAGTCGTCGCTGCGCACGTACACCTCGGTCTGCCGGCTCGGCACGGCGGCGCGTACCCCGGCGACCCGGCCGAGCGCCGCGACCGTCGGCTCGGCCAACCCCACCGGACCGCTCGCGGTCGCCACCGCACCGGCGGTGACCCGCTCCCGCGCGGAACTCTGCTCAGCCTGCCAGAGCGTCGCGGTCAGCGGCAGCGTGGTGGCCGCGATGCCGACGGTGACCAGGATCGGTGCGGCGGTGGCGGAGGTGCGGCGCAGCGCGCTCAACGCGCTCGACCGGGCGATCGCACCGGTCTGCCCGCGCAGCGGAGCGCCGAGCACCGGCACCAGTACCCGGATCAGCACCGGCGCGAGCAGCCCGGCGGCGGCCAGCGCCAGCTGGGCGACCAGCATCACCATCGCCAGGCCGTCCGAGACCCCGATCTCCGGCAGCACGGTGAGCAGCAGCACCGCGCCGCCGAGGAAGAGCAGCCCGAACAGCCACCGTCCCCAGCCCATCACCCGGGTGTCGACCGACGCCTCGCGCAGCGCCTCGACCGGACGTACCCGGGCCGCCCGGCGGGCCGCGACCCCGGCGCCGAGCAGGGCGACCAGCAGACCGGCCCCGGAGGCCGCGAGCAGCGGCCAGAGGACGAACCCTGCGGTGAAGTCCTCCGGCGCGAACCCGGACCGGGCCAGCCAGTGCGCGTACGGCGGCGCGGTGACCAGGCTGAGCAGGCTGCCGGCGAGCCCGGCCAGCACCCCGACGAACACCGCCTCGCCGAGCACCAGCCGGCGGATCTGCCGGGGCGTGGCACCGGTGGTACGGAGCAGAGCGAACTCGCGCCGCCGCTGCGCGACCGCGAACGAGAAGGTGCCGGCGACCACGAAGACCGACACGAAGGTGGCCACCCCGGCGGTGGTACCCAGCAACGACGCCGCGATGGCAAGCTCGTCGTCGTCCGGATCCGGCTCGGCGGCCCGCCGGTCGTCACCGGTGAGGACCCGGAACCCGGGCGCGGCGGCCCGGACCCGCCCGGCGAGCGTGCCGGCGGAGACCCCGTCGCCGGCCCGGAGCGCCACGGCGGTGATCCGGTCGCCGGCCAGCGCGGCGGCGGCCCGGTCGGTGGCGAAGACGACGACCGGCGCGTCCCCGTCTCCCGTCCGCTCGTCGTCTCCCGTCCGCTCGTCGTCGCCCGACCGTTCCTCGTTCCCCGGCCCGTCCGCTGTGCCGGCGGCCGGGGTCAGCACCCCGCTGACGGTGAACGTCCGTGGCCCGTCCGGCGTCTGCACCGGGATCCGGTCACCCGGCCGGTGCCCGCCCGGCGAGGTGGAGACCACCTCACCATCCACAGTGGGTGGCGCGCCCACCAGCGGGCCGTACCCGCCCAGTGCCGAGGCCGACCAGGGGCGGACGATCCCCGCCGTACCGGCCAGGTCGACCGGAACCTGACGGTCGGGTACCGCCGCGGTGACCCCCGGCACCGTACCCAGCCGGGCCGCCAACTCGGCCGGCACCGGCCGCGAGTACGGGGTACCCGTGGTCGAGGTGTACCGCTCGTCGCCGGTACCCGTGCTGACGCTGACCGACTTCGGCCCGGCCACCACCACGTCGGCGTTCCGGTACCACCGGGTGGCCCCGTCCGTCCCGCCGACGCTGGACGCCAGGGCGAGCCCGGTGGTGGCGAGCAGGCAGACGCCGAGGCAGAGCGCGACGAAGGTACCCACGAACGCGGTCCAGCGGCTCCGGAACGTCTGGCCGGCAAGCGTCAGCACGGCGCGACCCGCCCCGCCCCGACCGCTCCGGGGTGGGCCGGCTCCGGGTCGGTGGGCGGCGGCGCGGCCGGTTCCAGGGCGGTCATCCGCGCGGCCACCGCCGGTGCGGTCGGTTGCCGCAGCTCGTCGACCACCCGGCCGTCGGCGAGGAAGACCACCCGGTCGGCGTAGCCGGCGGCCACCGGATCGTGGGTGACCATCACGATCGTCTGCCCGGCCCGGTCCACCTGCCCGCGCAGCAGCCGCAGCACCTCGCGCCCGGCCGTCGAGTCCAGCGCGCCGGTCGGCTCGTCGGCGAAGAGCACCCGGGGACGGGTGATCAGCGCGCGGGCGATCGCCACCCGCTGCTGCTGCCCACCCGAGAGCTGTGCCGGCCGGTGCCCGGAGCGCCCGGCCAGACCCACCGCGGCGAGTGCGGCCCGGACGTCGCCCCGATGCGGCCGGCGCCCGGCCAGCCGCAGCGGCAGTGCGACGTTCTGCTCGGCGGTGAGTGCGGGCAGCAGGTTGAAGGACTGGAAGACGAAGCCGATGGTGTCCCGGCGCAACAGGGTCAGTCGGGTCTCGGAGAGCCCGCCGAGGTCGACGTCGCCGACCGTGACGCTGCCGGCGGTCGGCCGGTCCAGCCCGGCCGCGCACTGCAACAGCGTGCTCTTGCCGGAACCCGACGGACCCATCACCGCCGTGAAGGTGCCGCTGGCGAACCCGAGGGTAACCCGGTCCAGCGCGGTCACCGCGCCGTCGCCCGAGCCGTACCGTCTGCTGACCTCCGCCAGCCGCACCGCGTCCATGGCAGCGAGTCAATCGGACCGTGCGCCCCGAAACACTCCCGGCGACCGGCCTTTCCCGGGTAGGGGCAGCCCTACCCCGCCGCGTACGGGCCGGTCAGACCGCGAAGGTGGCGGGGCGGTCGTTCGCCGGAGCCGGCGGGGTGGCCTTCCAGATGCCGAGCCGCTGCGCGGTCAGCCGGGCCACGTACGCCGGGTTGAGCACCATGTAGCGGTGGAAGAGGCGCTTCGGTTCCAGCCCGAACCGCCACAGCCACTCCAGACCCACCCGCTGCATCCACGGTGGAGGCTTGCGGAGCAGGCCGGCGTGGTAGTCGAAGGCCGCGCCGACCGCCATCAGCGGCATGTCGAGCAGCGGCCGCATCGCGTACGCGAAGACCTCCTGCCGGGGACAGCCGAGCCCGACCAGCACGAGCCGGGCCCCGGAGGCACGGATCCGGTCGGCGATCTCGGCGTCCTCGCCCGGTCGGGCCGGCCGGAACTTCGACGACTCCACCCCGGCGATCTTCAGGGCCGGGAACATCCGCTCCAGCTCGGGGATCAGCCGGGCGAGGGTGTCGTCGGTGGAACCGTAGAGATAGACCGGCATCCCCTCGTCGGCGAACCGGGCCAGCACGCTCAGCGTCAGATCGGGGCCGTAGACCCGTTCGGCCAGGGCGGCGCGGTGCAGCAGGTTGAGCGCCCACCGCACGGGCTGCCCGTCCGGGGTGACCACGTCGAAGGCGTTGAGCCGGGCGTTGTGCGCCGGGTCGAGCACCCCGGTCATCACCCCGTGTACGGCCAGCGCGGTCAGCGCCATCGGCCGGCGTTCCCGCCCGGCGGCCACCACCTGCTCGGTCGCGGCCTCGTAGTCGACCGCGTCGACCAGTACGCCGAGCACGTTCCGCTTACCCCGCGAGATCACAGTCCTCCCCCTGCCCCGCTGGTCGCCGCCCTCACGGCTGCGGCACCCACTTGTCGACGTTGGCGGCGTAGATCTCCTGGAGGATCATCGGCACGTCGTAGATCTGCTTCCAGTGCGGATAGTCGCGCTGGAAGGCGGCGTTCGAGCCGATCCACCACTGGTGGTCGCCGACCCGGTTCGCCTCGTGGTATTCGGTGACCATCTCCTGCCCGGTGATCTGCTCGGCCAGCGCGAACGCCTCCAGGTGCGAGCAGTTCGAGTGCCGCCCGCCGCCGAGGTTGTAGACCGCCGCCGAGCGGGGCTCCCGGAAGAACGCCTCGAAGGCCGCGACCACGTCGTGGCTGTGGATCGCGTCCCGGACCATCTTGCCCTTGTACCCGAAGATCTTGTATGTCCGGCGCTCCATGTTGCAGCGCATCACATAGCCCAGGTAACCGTGCAGCTCGGTGGCGGAGTGCGCCGGGCCGGTCAGCGTGCCGCCCCGGAAGCAGGCGGTCTTCATGCCGAAGTAGCGGCCGTACTCCTGCACCATCACGTCGGCGGCGACCTTGGAGGCACCGAAGACCGAGTGCAGCGAGCCGTCGATCGACATGTCCTCCTTGATGCCGTCGAAGTACGGGTGGTCGGCCGCGAGCTCCCAGCGGGTCTCCTGCTCGATCAGCGGGAGGCTGTTCGGCCGGTCGCCGTAGACCTTGTTGGTGGAGCAGTGGATGACCGGCGCGTCGATGCAGTGCTCGCGGACGTTCTGTAGGACGTTGAGCGTGCCGCCCGCGTTGACGTCGAAGTCGGTGAACGGGTCGCGCAGGGCCCAGTCGTGCGAGGGCTGCGCGGCGGTGTGGATCACCACGCCGATGTCGCGGCCGTACCGCCGGAAGATCCCCGCCAGCGCGTCCCGGTCGCGGATGTCGACGTCGTGGTGCGTGTACGCGTCACCGAGGTCACTGGTGAGCCGCAGCACGTTCCAGGCGGTGCTGGCCTCGGCGCCGAAGAAGCGCCGCCGCATGTCGTTGTCGATTCCGACCACGTCCAGGCCGAGTCCGGCGAAGTGCCGGACCGCCTCGGAGCCGATCAGGCCGCCGGATCCGGTCACCAACGCGACTGTCACTCGCACTCCTGGTTGCCCTCGGGTCGGAAAACCACCGGAGCATAGCGCGATGGCGACTGTGCCCCGATATGAACGAGGGGCCCCGTGTCACCACGGAGCCCCTCGAAGCGGTGGGGAAGGGGGGAGTTGAACCCCCACGCCCTTTCGGGCACACGGACCTGAACCGTGCGCGTCTGCCATTCCGCCACTTCCCCTTGCGAGGCGTGACCCGCGTCGCCCCGTGTCCTCTCGACGAGAGGCCCGGGACAACCCGGCTCATCCCCCGAGCGCGCCACAGGACAATAACAATCGTGTCCGGAGCCCACTCTTCGGCATGTGCCGGGACATACTACGCTGTCCCTACTGCCGCTGCGGGCCTTACCGCTCGCAGCGGATGGAAGAGTAGCACGACTATCCCCGGCCGCTGAGGAGAGGCCGGGTGCAGGCGGCCGAGCGGCGTGCGAGCCGCACGTGCGGCGGCCGGATACCATCATGTCCTCGGAACCCGAGGAGGAGCCGGTGAGCGTGCTGCAACGCTTTGAGAAGCGTCTGGAGGGCCTGGTCGAGGGGGCCTTCGCAAAGGTGTTCAAAGGGGTCGTGCACCCCGTCGAGATCCTCAACGCGATGCAGCGGGAGGCAGAGGCGCACAAGGCGATCCTCGCCGGTGGGCGCACTCTGGTACCCAACCGCTACGTGATCGATCTCTCACCGTACGACCACAGTCGGCTGGCGCCGTACGCCGCCGCGCTGGCCCAGGAGCTGGCCCAGTCGCAGGCGGAGTTCATCGGCGAGCAGGCGTGGACGGTCTACGGCGACGTCATCGTCGAGATCGAGCGCGGGGACGGCCTCGACACGGGGATGTTCCGGGTCACCGCCGAGGTCTACACCGGCGGCGACGTGGCGCCGGTGCACTCCTCGCCATACGACCAGCAGCCCGGCGGCTACCCGCCGTACGACCAGGGCGGCGGCTACGGCCCGCCGCCGGGGCACGGTGCCGGCGGTCGCAACATCCGGCTGGTCTCCGGCGACGGCCGCACCTACCCGTTGCAGATGGGCTCGACCGTGATCGGCCGGGGCGACCAGGCGAACCTGCGGCTGCCGGACGTCGGCATCTCCCGCCGGCACGCCCGGCTCGACTTCGACGGCGCCCAGGTGGTGCTGACCGACCTCGGGTCGACCAACGGCACCATGGTCAACGGGCAGCGGGTCTCCGCCGTGGCGCTCAACCCGGGCGACATGATCCAGCTCGGCACCACCACCCTGACCTTCCGCGTGGACGGCTAATCACCTTGCCCCCATTCGTCATCACCGTTGCCCGGATCGGCTTCATCGTCCTGCTGTGGATCTTCGTCTTCACGGTGGTCGGGGTGATCCGTCGGGATCTCTTCGCGGGCGCGAGGTCCAGTCGCCTCGTCGCCGCGCCGCGCGGGGTGGGGGCCGCGCTGGGACAGAACAAACCGGCGAAGGTCAAACGGGGCCGGGCGGCGCACCAGTTGGTCGTCACCGGGGGCCAACTCGCCGGTACGCGGATCACGCTCGGCGAAGCACAGATCACCATCGGCCGGGCGGAGGACTCGACGCTGGTGATCACCGACGACTACGCCTCGGCCCGGCACGCCCGGCTCGTGCCGCGCAACGGGCAGTGGTTCGTCGAAGATCTCGGCTCGACTAACGGGACCTACCTCGATCGCGCTAAGGTCACCGGACCTACCCCCGTCCCCCTCGGCGTGCCGATCCGGATCGGCCGCACTTCTCTCGAATTACGGCCATGACTCTGACCCTGCGTTACGCGGCGCACAGCGACCGCGGGCTGATCCGAGACGGCAACCAGGATTCCGTCTATGCCGGGCCGCGGCTTCTCGCCGTGGCCGACGGCATGGGCGGGATGGCCGCCGGTGATGTCGCCAGCAACATCGTCATCGGTGCCATGGCCCCGCTCGACGAGGACGTCCCGGGTGACGCCCTCGTCGACGCGCTGCGATCGGCCGTGGACACCGCCAACCAACAGTTGCGCGACACGGTGGACGCCAATCCGCATCTCGAGGGGATGGGCACCACGCTCACCGCTCTGCTCTTCTCGGGCAGCAAGATCGGCATGGTGCACATCGGTGACTCCCGCGCCTACCTGCTCCGCGAAGGCGAGTTCGCCCAGATCACCAAGGACGACACGTACGTCCAGATGCTGGTCGACGAGGGCCGGATCAGCCTGGAGGAGGCGAGCAGCCACCCGCAGCGGTCACTGCTCACCCGGGCGCTGGACGGTCGCGACATCGACCCCGAATACTCCGTACGCCAGGTGCGCACCGGTGACCGCTATCTGATCTGTAGCGACGGGCTCTCCGGCGTGGTGAGCGCGGAGACCATCGGGGAGACGCTGCGCAACGTCAAGGATCCCCAGGCGTGCGTCGAGCGGCTGGTGCAGCTCGCCCTCCGGGGCGGCGGCCCGGACAACATCACCGTGATCATCGCGGACGCCAGCGACCAGGACATCCTGGAGGCGGCCCCGATCGTCGGCGGCGCGGCCTCCCGGGACCGGGGCATGGCGACCTCGGCCGACGACTCGACGCCGGCCGCCCGGGCCTCGGCGCTCTCCCCGCCGCGTCCGGCCAGTCCGGAGCCGCCCGAGCCCGAACCGTCCGCCGACGACGAGTCCGAGCGGCCCCGCCGGCACCCGCTGCGCACCGCCGTACTCGTGGTGGCGCTGCTCGGGGTGGTCGGCGCGGGACTCTGGTTCGGCTGGGACTACACCCAGCGGCAGTATTATGTCGGCGCCACCGACGACGGTCAGCTCGCGGTCTTCCAGGGCATTCCGGGCCGGATCGCCGGGCTCGAACTGTCGAACGTGCACGCGACCAGCCCGACGAAGCTGGACGACCTGACGGACGCCGCCCAGGAGCAGGTGAAGCAGGGCATCCAGGCCGACGACGAGCCGGACGCGGAACGCCGGCTCGCGGAGCTGACGAACGAGGACCCGGGCAATCCCAACCTGAAGCCGCTCTGCCAGCCGAGCGCCACGCCAGGCCCCACCCCCAGGCTGAGCGCCACTCCGGCGCCCCCGACCACACCCACTCCTACCCCCGGCCAGACCGTGCGGGCGACCGCCACTCCGGCGGACACGCCCGACGCGCCACCGTCCGACCCGATCCCGCCGGTCACCGACCCTGCGGGATGCCGGTCGATCGAGTGAGCGTCAGCTCCGACGATCCGAGGGAAATCACGTGACCGCCCCGCCTGGATCGGCATCGACGCCCGCACCCACGGGCGAGTTGCCACGTGTCCGAGTCGCCGCCAGGTCCAGGCGGAACGCCGAGTTGGCGCTGCTGCTGCTCGCCATGGTCGTCGTGGCGGCGTACGCGGCGACGGCCGAGGCGAACCTGCTCGACACGGTGACCTTCGACTTCTGGGTACCGATCGCGTCGATCACCGCCGTCTTCCTGGCGATCCACGTGGTGGTCCGGTTCCTGGCGCCGTACGCCGATCCGGTGCTGGTGCCGGCGGTCGCCCTGGTCAACGGTCTCGGCGTCGCCTTCCTGCGCCGGCTGGACCTGGGCAAGGCCACCCCGGACGAGCGGGCCGACCTCACCATGTTCTCCGGCACCGGCGGGCGGCAGCTCGCCTGGACGCTGCTCTCGGTGGCGCTCGCCGCCGGGCTGCTGGTGTTGATCCGGGACCACCGGGCGATCAGCCGGTACGCCTACACCCTGGTGCTGGCCGGCATCGTACTGGTGATCACCCCTGCCCTGTTGCCCGCGAAGTACTCGCAGGTCAACCCCCAGTCGGACGCCAAGCTCTGGATCAGTTTCGGCGGGTTCACGATCCAGCCCGGCGAATTCGCCAAGCTGGCCCTGCTGGTCTTCTTCGCCTACTACCTGGTCCGCAAGCGCGAGGTGCTCTCGTTGGCCAGCCGGCGCTTCCTCGGCGTCGACTTCCCGCGCGGCCGGGACCTCGGTCCGGTCATCGTGGTCTGGCTGATCAGCCTCGCGGTGCTGGTCTTCCAGAAGGACCTCGGGACCTCGCTGCTCTACTTCGGCATGTTCGTGGTCACCCTCTACATCGCCACCGAACGGGTCAGCTGGCTGATCATCGGTCTGCTGCTCTTCTTCGGCGGTGCCGTGCTCGCCTGGTATCTCGGCAGCACCGTCGGGGGGCCGTTCGCCAGCTTCTACACCCGGGTGGACATCTGGCTCGACCCGTACGGCGACCCGTACGGCAGCGGTTGGCAGACCCTCCAGGGACTGCTCGGACTCGGTACCGGTGGGCTCTTCGGCACCGGCCCCGGCGCCGGGCAGCCGACGGAGATTCCCGAGGTGCACACGGACTTCGTCTTCGCCGGCCTGGGTGAGGAGATCGGCCTGTTCGGGCTCTCCGCCCTGCTGGTGGTCTATCTGCTGATCATCGAGCGGGGGCTGCGGGCCGCGCTGGCCGTCCGTGACTCGTTCGGCAAGCTGCTCGCCGGTGGTCTCTCCTTCACGGTCTGCCTCCAGCTCTTCGTGATCATCGGTGGCGTCAGCGGCCTGATCCCGCTCACCGGCCAGACCACGCCGTTCCTCTCCGCCGGTGGCTCGTCGCTGATGGCGAACTGGCTGCTGGTCGCGGCTCTGCTCCGGATCTCCGACGCCGCGCGCCGGCCGGTCGACTCCGCTTCACCGGCTCGGCCGAGCGGGGCACCCGCCGGACCGCCGGCACAGTTGCACGGCGCCACAACGGAGGTGATCAGGCCGTGAACGCACCGTTGCGCCGGGTGGGCGTCGTCGTGATGGCCCTGTTCGGCCTGCTCTTCGTCAACCTCAACTACGTACAGGCGTACAAGGCCGACGAATATCGCAACAGCGACTACAACGGTCGGGTCCAGGTCGCCGAGTACGAGCGCAAGCGCGGGATCATCGAGGCCGGCGGTACGCCCCTGGCGACCAGCAAGGAGACCGGCGGCAAGCTGAACTTCCTCCGCACCTACCCCAAGGGCGAGGTGTACGCGCACGCACTCGGCTACAAGCCGGTCAACCTGGCCGACACCGGCATCGAGAAGAGCGAGAACGAGTTCCTCGCCGGCACCAGCGACCAGCTCTTCGGGGACCGGGTGCGGGACCTCTTCACCGGCAACCAGACCGCGGGCGGGAACATCCTGCTCACCCTCTCGCCCCGGGCGCAGGAGACCGCCTACCGCGAGCTGGTCAACAACCGCAGTGACGTGACCAAGGGCGCGGCGGTGGCGCTCGACCCGACCACCGGGGCGATCCAGGCGCTCGTCTCGATGCCGAGCTTCGACCCGAACCCGCTGGTCGACCACGACACCAAGAAGGCCGAGGCCGCGTACAACCAGCTCGACGCCGCCAAGGACGGGCCGCTGAAGAACCGGGCGCTCTCCGAGACCTTCCCGCCGGGCTCCACCTTCAAGGTCATCACCGCGGCCGCCGCGCTGGAGAACGGGTACGACCCCGGCACCCGGATCCTGGCCGGTCCCAGCTACCTGGCGCCGACGGCCGGCCAGCCGATCCGCAACGCGTCGTCGGGCATCTGCCCGGAGGCCCAGGTCACGCTGACCCAGGCGTTGACCGAGTCCTGCAACACCGGCTTCGCCCAGCTCGGGGTCAAGCTCGGCGCCGCCAAGCTCAAGGACGAGGCCCGGCAGTTCGGCTTCGAGGACGACGAGCTGACCGTCGGCCGGCTCAACGGTTCGGGCCAGAAGGCGGCGGCCAGCCGTACCGGCGATATGGCCACCCCGGACGGCAACGACGACCCGCCGCAGGTGGCGCAGTCGTCGATCGGGCAGAACAACGTCCGGATGACCCCGTTGCAGGGCGCGCTGATCGCGGCCACCGTCGCCAACGACGGGCGGCAGATGCGGCCCTACCTCGTGCAGCAGCAGCTCGGCCCGGACCGCACCACCGACTACTACACCGCGGTCCCGAAGGAGCTGCGCCAGCCGGTCAGCGCGGAGGTGGCCAGCCAGCTCGAAGAGATGATGGTCAGCGTGGTGCAGAACGGCACCGGCACCAACGCGCGGATCAACGGCTACCGGGTCGGCGGCAAGACCGGAACCGCCGAGAACGGCGGAAACAACGCGGACCACGGCTGGTTCGTCGGGTTCGCGATCAACAGCGCCGGTAAGCCGATCTCGGCCGTCTGCGTCTTCCTGGAGAACGCCGGCTCGGGCGGCAGCGCCGAGGCGGCGCGGATCAGCCAGCAGATCATGCGGGCGGTCATCACCGACCGGGGAGGCCGCTGACATGCTGAAGCCCGGAGTGCTGCTCGGTAACCGGTACCGCCTCGACGAGCGGATCGCCGGCGGCGGCATGGGCGACGTGTGGCGGGGCACCGACGAGGTGCTCGGCCGTACGGTGGCGGTCAAGATCCTGCTGCCGGCGCTGCTGGACGAGCCGGGCTTCGCCGAGCGGTTCCGGGGCGAGGCCCGGACGATGGCCACCATCAACCACCCCGGCGTGGTGGACGTCTACGACTACGGCAGCGACCAGCAGATCGCCTTCCTGGTCATGGAGTACGTCGAGGGCGACGCGCTCTCCCGGACGCTGAGCCGGGTCGGCCGGCTCACCCCGGCCCGCACCATGGCACTGGTCGCGCAGGCAGCCGACGCGTTGCAGGCCGCGCATGACAAGGGCATCGTGCACCGGGACGTGAAGCCGGGCAACCTGCTGGTCAGGCCGAACGGCACGCTGGTGCTGACCGACTTCGGCATCGCCCGCTCGGCCCTGGTCGGCCAGCTCACCGCCGCCGGTTCGGTACTCGGCACCGCGTCGTACATCTCGCCGGAGCAGGCGGCCGGCGAGGTCGCCACCGCCTGTTCCGACGTGTACGCGCTCGGCGTGGTCGCGTACCAGTGCCTCGCCGGCCGGCGGCCGTTCGAGGGCAACAGCGCGATCGAGATCGCCATGAAGCACGTCCGGGAGACTCCCCGGCAGCTTCCCGGCGACATCCCGCCGGCGATCCGGGCGATCGTCGAGCGGTCGATGGCGAAGGACCCGAAGGCCCGCTGGCAGAGCGCCGCCGAGCTGGCCGCGGTGTCCCGGCAGGCCGCCGCCACGATCGGGATGGCCAACCAGCCCGGCCGAACGGTCGCGTCGCTGCCGGTGCCGCCGCAGCGTCCCGCGCCGCCGGCACCCGCGCCGGTGATGCCGCCCCGGCCGACCTCGGTCCCACCCGCGCCCCGGGTGCCGCCCGGCGCCGCGCGGGTGGCACCCGTCGCGCCGCACTCGCCGGCCGTCGCGCCGGTGGCCCGCCCGCCGGCCGGTACGGCGCCGGTCGGGCCCGCCGGCTACAACCGGGGCGCGGCCCCGGTGCCGCAGCCGGTCCGGCCTCGCCCGGAGGCCGCATACTCGTATCCGGGGCGTCCGGCCGTACCACCGCCGTCGCCCGGGAACCGCTCCTTGCTGATCGCGCTCTTCGTCGTACTGGGCCTGTTGGTACTGATCTGCTCGGGCGTGGTTGCCTTCAACTGGAAAGAGAACCAGAACAACAACAGCGGCATGTCAGCGCCCCAGACGGCGATATCGGAATTCCGGCCGGAAGCCGGACGCGACGCACCGCCCGGTGCGCCGTACCGTCAGGTGGAACGGACCGGATACCCCGGCGGGGTGACCAGATGAGCGAAGGACGACAGACGAGATGACGGCGCAGGCCCGCCTGCTGGGTGGCAGGTACCAGGTCGGCGAGCTGCTCGGTTACGGCGGCATGGCCGAGGTGCACCGCGGGCGCGACCTCCGGCTCGGCCGCGATGTCGCGATCAAGATGCTCCGTACCGATCTGGCCCGTGACGACACCTTCCAGATGCGTTTCCGGCGTGAGGCGCAGAACGCCGCCTCGCTGAACCACCCCGCGATCGTCGCCGTCTACGACACCGGCGAGGAGATCGCGCCCACCGGCGAGACCCTGCCGTTCATCGTGATGGAGTTCGTGAACGGCCGGACGCTCAAGGAGGTGCTCGCCGCCGAGGGGCGGCTGATGCCCCGGCGGGCCCTGGAGATCACCGCCGACGTCTGCGCCGCGCTGGAGTTCAGCCACCGGCACGGCATCATCCACCGGGACATCAAGCCCGGCAACGTGATGATGACCCAGACCGGCCAGGTCAAGGTGATGGACTTCGGCATCGCCCGGGCGCTGGCCAGCGGTGCCACCACGATGACGCAGACCAGCGCGGTGATCGGTACGGCACAGTACCTCTCCCCGGAGCAGGCTCGGGGCGAGGCGGTGGACGCCCGGTCGGACGTGTACGCCGCCGGTTGCGTCCTCTTCGAGCTGCTCTGTGGCCACCCCCCGTTCGTCGGCGACAGCCCGGTCAGCGTCGCCTACCAGCACGTACGGGAAGATCCGCCGTCGCCGAGCGACCTCAACCCGGACGTCACCCCGCCGATCGACGCGATCGTGCTCAAGGCGCTGTCGAAGAACCCGCTCAACCGCTACCAGAGCGCGGCCGAGATGCGTGCCGACCTGCTCCGTGCGGCGGCCGGCCGGCCGGTGATGGCCACCCCGGTGCTGCGCGAGGACGAGACGATGGCGATGTCACACACCGCCACCACCCGGCAGATCCAGGCCGGTGGAGGCCGGCCGATGCCGCCGGCCCGGGTCGGTGACGCGCGGCGCCGCAAGGCGTCCGCCTGGGTGATCGCCACGCTCAGCGGCCTCGGGGTGCTGGCGGTGATCGCCCTGGTCGCCGCGCTGATGATCAACAACGACAACAACGATCCCGGCACCACGGCCAGCGTCGAGGTGCCGAACGTGGTCGGCAGCACCGAGGCGGCGGCCCGGAACGCCCTCGAGCAGGCGGAGTTGACCGCCAAGGTCGGCGATCCGGACACCAGCGACGACTGCAAGGTGGGGCAGGTCACCTCGCAGAGTCAGGCACCGACCACCAAGGTCGACGCGGGGACCGAGGTCGAGATCCGGGTCTGCACCGGTCCCGGCAGCGTGACCGTCCCGGCCGGTCTGATCGGCGGTACCTTCGAGTCCGCCGAGATCCGGCTCAAGGAGCAGGGCCTGGTGGTCAAGCGCACGGACGTGAGCAGCGACAAGAACAGAGGCACCGTCACCGACGTCGACCCGGCCGAGGGGAGGAAGGTCGCCAAGGGCAGCACGGTGACCGTCTCGGTCTCCCGGGGCAACGTCGTCGAGGTGCCGAGGGTCCTCGGGCTCCAGGAGGACGAGGCACGGGAGCAGCTGGACAAGGCCGGCTTCAACGTGCGGGTCGTCGACGGTGAGCCGGTGCCGCCGGCCGAGGCCGGCGAGGTGACCAAGCAGAACCCGTCCGCCGGGGAGAAGAAGCCGACCGGCACGACCGTGACGATCACTGTCAGCGTGGCGGAGGAGGACGAACCGGTTCCCCCCACCCCCACTACTCCCACGCCCACCGGGCCGGGCGACGGCGGTGGCGGCGGCGGACTGTTCCCACCGGTGAACCCGCCGGTCACCCGGCCCGAATCACGGTGATCGCGGCGGTGCGGCGAGGCTGACCTCGACGCGCTCGACCATCCCGGCGGAGTCGCCCCGGGGTGGTCGGCGACCACGTGCCGGGCTCGGCCAACCTGAGAGACCGTGACGCCGATCTCAGGGCGTCACGCCGGCTCAGGACGTGACGAAGGCGGCCCGGCGCCGGGCGTCGACCTCGGCGGCCAGCGCGGGAGCCTCGTCCAGTGCCGCCGGCAGGCCGCAGCCGGCGAGCCAGTTGGCGAGCATCAGGTGGCCACCCTCGGTCAACACCGACTCGGGGTGGAACTGCACCCCCTCGACCGGCAGCTCGCGGTGCCGCATCGCCATCACCACGCCCGACTCGGTCCAGCCGGTGACCTCGATCTCCGCCGGCAGGGTCTCCGGGAGTACGGCGAGCGAGTGGTAGCGGGTCGCGGTGAACGGGTCCGGCAGCCCGGCCAGTACGCCCACGCCCCGGTGCCGGACCTCGGACGTCTTGCCGTGCAGCAGTTCGGGCGCCCGTTCGACGGTCCCGCCGAAGGCGGCGCCGATGGCCTGGTGACCGAGGCAGACGCCGAGGATCGGCAGCCGGCCGGCGTACTCGCGGATCACGTCGAGGCAGACGCCGGCCCGGTCCGGAGTGCCTGGGCCGGGCGAGAGCAACACCCCGGCCACGTCCAGCCGGCCAACCTCGGCGAGGTCGATCTCGTCGTTGCGGCGTACCTCGCAGTCGGCACCGAGCTGGCCGAGGTACTGCACGAGGTTGAAGACGAACGAGTCGTAGTTGTCGATCACGAGGACGCGCATCGGGCCTACCTGGTCGGGCTCGGGGGCGGAGTGTTGTTCCGGGTGGTGTCGTACGGCAACTCGTGCTCGTCGCCGGAGGGTTCGCCGCCGACGCCCGGATCCTCGCCCTCGACCCCGGGCTCACCGGCCGGCCCGCCGGGAACTCCGTTGTCCTGGGTCACCTGGACGTCGTCGAACGGCAGCAGCGGCTCGGCCCACGGGAAGACGACGTACCAGAGCAGGGCGAGCAGGCTCGCCACGATCAGCAGCGAGCCGATCAGTTTGCCCGGTACCCCGAACGGCAGCTTGCGCCAGATCCACGCGTACATGGCGGGGTCAGCCGTCCAACTCGGGTGGGCGGGGCGAGCCCGCCGTCTTCGGCTCGGTACGGATCAGCTCGGCGTGCACGATCAACCGCTGGTAGTTGTCGAACTTCGGGTTGCAGGTGGTCAGGGTCAGCATCGCCTTCTTCGGCTTCGCACCGGGCTTGCCCGGGACCGGGGCGACCACCTCGACCTGGGACGGCCGGACGATCCGGGTCTGCGACACGTGGTAGACGAACCAGGCTTCCTTGGACTCCACGACGATCGAGTCGCCGTCGTCGAGTTCGTCGAGCCGCCAGAAGGTGGCCCGGTTCCGGTGGCCGGCGACCGAGAAGTTGCCGACCTGTCCGGGCAGGGCGCTGGTCGGGTAGTGGCCGGGGGCGTACCGGATGTCCTTCTGGGTGACGCCCTCGACCACGACCCAGTGCTTGTCCAGCTTCGGGATGTAGAGCCCGGCGATCGGCTTGCCCTGCACCGGCTTGGTCGGCTTCGGAGTGGCGGTGGGGGTCGGGCCGACCGTCGGGTCGGGCTCGTCCCACTGCTGTGCCAGCTGCTGGCCGAGGTCGTCCTGGTGTGCGTTGACGATGGTCGACTTGCCCCAGACCTCGTACGCCGCGAAGAGCAGGACGACCAGGCCGAAGGTGATCAGTATCTCGCCGGTGGCCCGGATGCCGGTCCGGATCCGGGAGCCGAGCGACGGCCGGGTCAGCTCGGAGTAGACGCTCTTGTAGCCCTCGTCGGTCTGCTCGGGACGGAGTTGGACGACCCGCTCACCGCGCCGAGGGCGCTGTTCGGCGTCCGCTGCGCCGTCCGGGTCGGCTGAGCCGCCCGCGTCGTCGGTGGCCGGGTGGGGCGGGATCGCGCCGATCAGCGCGGTCGAGTCGATGTCCTCCCGCCGGGCTACTGCCGCGGGCCGGACCTGTGGCAGTGCGGTGGTGGCGTCGGCGGCGACAGCGCGGTGCGGTGGCGCGGACGTGCCGGCGTCGGCGGCCCGCTGCGACATCGGCGGGATCGGCGCGGTTGCCTCGGGGTCCGCCGGGGGGACGGTCGGGATGAGCGCGGTCGGGCTGTCGACCTGACCCGCCCCGTTGGCCCGTCGGCCGAGGTCGCCCGGAGACGGCTGCCGGAGGCCGGGCTCAGCGGGTTCCCAGCCTTCGGACTCGGCGGTGGCCCGGGAGGGCTCCCAGGCGCCCGGTCGGAGGGCCGGCGCCGGTTCCCGGCGCTCCGACGGCGGACGGGCGACCCGGAACTCGGGCTCGACCGGTGGGTACGGCTGCCGGAACTCCGGCTCGGCCGGCGAGTACGGCTGCGGGCGGTAGCCGTCGGCCGGGCCGCGGCGGTCACCGGACCGGCCGTGCTCTCCCGGACGCGGTTCCGGCGGTCCGAACCCCGGGCGGGGTTCCGGCGCTCCAAGGTCCGGGCCGTGCCCGACCGGGCCGGCGGCCGGATGGCGGCCGGAGCCTGCGGCGGGCGGCGGAACGACGCTCTCCGGTGCGGGCAGGTCGACGGTGTCGTGGGCGGCCGGCGGGGGCGGCTCGGGCGTGCGTGGTCTCCGGCCCGGCGGCGCCGGTACGACGTGGTCGACCGTGATCCGGGGGCGTCGGCCGACTGGCTCCGCCGGCTCGGGGCGGGACGGACGGGGTGCCCGGTCCGCCGCCGGTGGCTCGCCGGCCTCGGGCAGTCGGGGGATGAACATGGTCGGGTCGTCGCCGTCCGGGGCGCGGTGCCGACCGTTGCGGGCGGAGTTCGGGTCGCCGGCCACCGGAGTCACCCCGGAACCTTGGCCGACCGGAGTCCGCCGGGACCGTCGTACGCGGGAACCGTCACGCTGGGCTCCACTGTTTCGCGGTATCCGAGGTGGTAGTGGGTGACCGCGTCCCTGAACAACCGGACCCCCTCGGACGCGGCGAGCGCTCGCTGTAGTGCGGCGGGATTGCCGATGGCGGTGATCTCGAATGGTGGTGAGTACACCCGGCCGTGCAGGAGCAGGGTGTTCCCCACGCAGCGTACCGCGCTGGTGGAGAGGACCCGGACACCCATGATTGTCATGGCCTCGGCACCGCCGGCCCAGAGCGCGTTGACCACGGCCTGTACGTCGCCCTGGTGCACCACGAGATCGTCGTTGCTGACGTCGGCCGGCAGCTTGCCGTCGCCCTGCTGTGGCGCGTCGTCGAGTTCGACCGTGAGGCCGGGACCGGTCAGCCCGGTGAACCCGGCCGCCTCCCGGCTGCCGGTGGCCCGGTCCCGCTGGGCCGCCACCCGGCCGTCGGAGCCGCCGAGCGCCTCGGCCTGGCTCTCCACCTCGTCGCGGAGCGCGGCGGCCCGCTCCTGCCCGGAGGCGACCTGGTCGCGGCGGTCCTCGATGAGTTGGGCGAGTTCCGGACGGCGGTCCTCGCGCAGCGAGGTGCCGCCGGCGGTGGTGGCCGTGGTGGTGAAGAGCAGCCCGGCGGCGAGCGCGATCAGGGGTACGCCCACCGACCATCCGGGGCGGCGCTCGGCCGACCGCCGGGGCAGCAGCCCCACGGCGGCGCGGCGGAGCACCTTCCGCCAGGAGGCGACGCCGGAGGTGTACTCCATCGAGCCTTCTCCCTCACGATCATGCCGATCTGCTAATTATGTCCTAATCGCGGGAATTACCGAGGCGATCCGGGCGTTCAACCGTCCGTACCCAGATGCCCGGGTCCGTGGCCTGAACGGGTTCTCGCGACTACGCTAGCTGTCGAACATTATTGGCCATGGACCGTCGCCCTTGCGTCCGGTTGTCAGGCCGGACGAGGATCACCACCCCCTCAGGAGAGCGCCGTGCCCAAGTCACAGGTACGTAAGAAGAAGGTGTACACCCCGCCGACGGACGTTCGTCCCACGTCCACCGCGGCGACCCGTAAGCCTAGCCCGGTGTGGCTGCCGGCCACGGCGGTCGGGTTGATCGTCTTCGGCATCGGCTGGCTGGTGGTCTTCTACCTGTCCGACATGGAGTACCCCGTCGCCACCTGGCGGTACTGGAACCTCGCCATCGGCTTCGGCGCGATGGTCGGTTCGCTGGGCCTGCTCTCCCGCTGGCGCTGACTCCGGTCCGACATCCCGCCCCGGCGGTCCCGTCCGGGGCTGCCGGTGCCGAACGCCTCGCTGCCCATCTCGGCCCTGTTGACCGTCGCTGCGAGGATAGTCACGTTACCAACGAGTAACCTCTCCGCGTAGGCTTCGTACGTCGGCGCCGCCGGTCGGCCGGCGGCGGACGAGGTCAGACAGCAGGACGGGGAGGGCCAACAGGCATGGGCAGCATCCAGATCGTCACCACGATCCTCGCCGCCGGCATCACCGCGGTCGCGGTGTGGCTGGCGACGCGCGCGGTGCTGCGGATGACCGCGGTGATCCGGCTCGGCCAGCCCGACCCGACGCGCTTCAGCGACCGGGGTCTCCGGGCCCGGAACATGCTGGTCGAGACGCTCGGCCACACCCGGATGCTGCGCTGGAGCGTGGTGGGCGCCGCGCACTGGTTCGTGATGGTCGCCTTCCTCGTCCTCTCGCTGCTGGTGCTGGAGGCGTACTTCGAGGTGGTCACCCCGACCGGGGGACTGCCGCTGATCGGGCACTGGGTCGGCTACGGACTGGTCACCGAGCTGATCGGGATCCTCGGGGTGGTCGGGATCCTGGTGCTGATCGGCATCCGGCTGGCCAACCGGCCGAGCAACCCGGCCCGCCGCTCCCGGTTCACCGGCTCGACCATGTGGCAGGGCTACTTCGTCGAGGCCGTGGTGCTGGCCGTACTGGTCTGCGGCTTCCTGATCCGCGGCTTCAAGGTCGCCACCGACCACTTCGAGTTCCCGGCCTGGGCCACCCCGGTCAGCCACGCCGTCGGCGCGGTGCTGCCGGCCTGGGACGCGGGCACCAGCGTCACCGCACTGGTGAAGATCGCGATCTCGATGACCTGGGTCATCGTCATCTCGCTGAACGTCACCATGGGGGTTGCCTGGCACCGGTTCGCCGCCTTCCCCAACATCTTCTTCAAGCGCGACCCCGGCCGGACCGGCTCCGGACTCGGCGCGCTGCGCCCGATGACCAGCAACGGCAAGCCGCTCGACTTCGAGGAGGCCGACCCCGAGAAAGACCAGTTCGGGGTGGCCCAGGTCGAGCAGTTCAGCTGGAAGGGGCTGCTGGACTTCACCACCTGCACCGAGTGCGGGCGGTGCCAGTCGCAGTGCCCGGCCTGGAACACCGGCAAGCCGCTCTCACCGAAGCTGCTGGTGCTGTCGCTGCGCGACCACGCGTACGCCAAGGCGCCGTACCTGCTCGCCGGTGGCGGCAAGGACCTGACCGGCGAGGAGAAGGCGACCGAGGCCCAGTTGGCGCACCTGGACGTGCTGGCGCTGGCCGAGGCGAACCGGCCGCTGATCGGCGGCGCCGAGGAACTCGGCGTGATCGACCCGGACGTGCTCTGGTCCTGTACCACCTGCGGCGCCTGCGTCGAGCAGTGCCCGGTCGACATCGAGCACGTCGACCACATCGTGGACATGCGTCGCTACCAGGTGCTGATCGAGTCGAGCTTCCCCTCCGAGGCCGGCGTGATGCTGCGCAACCTGGAGAACAAGGGCAACCCGTGGGGCGCCCCGCCGAACACCCGGGAGGACTGGACCAAGGGCCTCGACTTCGAGGTACCCCGGGTCGGCGAGGTCGACGACTTCGAGTACCTCTTCTGGGTCGGCTGTGCCGGTGCGTTCGAGGACCGGGCCAAGAAGACCACCCGGGCGGTGGCCACCCTGCTGAACCAGGCCGGGGTGAACTTCGCCATCCTCGGCGAGGGCGAGACCTGTAGCGGTGACCCGGCCAGGCGGATCGGCAACGAGTTCGTCTTCCAGATGCTCGCGCAGCAGAACGTCGAGACCCTCAACGAGGCCTTCGGCGACCGCGAGCCGGCGAAGCGCAAGATCGTCGCCACCTGTCCGCACTGCTTCAACACCCTCGGCAACGAGTACGGCGAACTCGGCGGCCAGTTCGAGGTCGTGCACCACACCCAGTTGCTGGCCCACCTGGTCGCCGAGGGACGACTCACCCCGGTACAGCCGGTCGACGGCGGGCTGACCTACCACGACCCGTGCTACCTGGGCCGGCACAACCGGGTCTTCACCCCGCCCCGTGAGGTGCTCGGCGCGGCGGCGGCCGACGGGATCACCGAGATGCCCCGCAACCAGGAGCGCTCCTTCTGCTGTGGCGCCGGCGGTGCCCGGATGTGGATGGAGGAGCGGATCGGCAAGCGGATCAACGTCGACCGGGTCGAGGAGGCGATGTCGACCGGCGCGAAGACGATCGCGGTCGGCTGCCCGTTCTGCTCGACGATGCTGAGCGACGGCGTCAACGGCAAGGAGGCCGGGGACCAGGTCGAGGTGGTCGACGTCGCCACCGTGCTGCTCCGCTCGGTCAAGCCGGGCGCCTGACCACCCGCCCGACCGGACGACTGCCGGCCCGACCGGACGACCGCCGGCCCGACCATCCCCGGGGTCGGGCGGGCGGTGCGGAGTTCCGTCGCCGGCAGGCTGTGGAAAACCACAACGGTAGCCTTCGACACGTGCCACAGCAGGGGATCGGGACGACCGACGCGGTGCCGGGCGGGCCGGACGAGACCGCCGGCCGGGTGCCGCCATGGGACCGTCCGGAGAGCCGCCCACCCTGGTGGTCGTTCCGTACCGGTCTGCGGCTTGCCACCGGGGTGCTGCTCGGCGCCGCCACCGCGACGGCCGGCCTGGGCTACCTGGTCGGCGCGCTGCTCGGCTACGCCGTACTGGCCCGCTTCCCGCAGGCTCGGCGGTGGCTGGGTGGGCTGGCCCGCCGGCTCGCCGAGTACGACCGGCGACGGGTCGAGCGGTTCCTCGGCGACAGCCCGGCAGGCGTGGTCACCGACGCCCGCGCGATGAGCTACCTGGCCGCCCGGCTGCCGGTCGGGGTACTCGGCGGGATCGTGCTGGGGATGATGCTGTACGGCGCGGTCGTGGTCTGCGCCGTGGTGGTCGGCTGGGTGATCGGACGCCCGGTCGACGAGATCGAGGCCACGCCGCTGATCGTGGCGTACTTCGCCGTGTTCGCCCTGGTACTGCTCTTCCTCGCCGTGCAGGGGGTGCTCGGCGTCGCGGCGCTGGACCGCCGGCTGGCCCGGCGGTTCCTCGGGCCGAACGGCCGGGAGGCGCTCGAACGCCGGATCACCGAGCTGTCCACCAGCCGGGCCGGGGTGGTGGCGGCGGTCGACGCGGAGCGGCGTCGGATCGAGCGGGACCTGCACGACGGCGTCCAGCAGCGGCTGGTCGCGCTCGGCATGCTGGTCGGCCGGGCGCGCCGGGCCACCGACCCCGCCAGGGCGGCGGAGCTGCTGCGGCAGGCGCACGAGGAGTCCGGCCGGGTCCTCGAAGACCTCCGCGAGGTGGCCTGGCGGGTCTATCCGACCGCGCTGGACAACCTGGGGCTGGCCGACGCGCTGGCCCGGGTCGCCGAGCACGCCGGGCTGCCGGTCCGGATCGACCACCGGCTGACCGCGCGGCCGGCGCGGGCGGTCGAGACGGCCGCGTACTTCGTGGTCTCGGAGGCGGTCACGAATGCCGCCAAGCACGCCCGGGCCAGCCGGGTCGACGTCGAGGTCGCGGTCCGGGACGGCCGGCTGGTCGTGACGGTCGTCGACGACGGCGTCGGCGGGGCCGACCCGACCGGGGGCGGTCTTTCCGGGCTGGCCCGCCGGGTCGCCGCCCTGGACGGCCGACTCCGGGTGGCGAGCCCGGTCGGCGGCCCCACCACCGTCGTCGCGGAGCTTCCATGCGGGTGATGTTGGCCGAGGACTCGATCCTGCTCCGGGAGGGGCTGGTTCGGCTGCTGGCCGAGGAGGGGCACCAGGTCGCGGCCGCCGTCGGGGACGCGACCGCCCTGGTCGCGGCCGTCGGGGCCGATCCGCCGGAGGCGGTGGTGGTCGACGTACGGATGCCGCCGACCCACACCGACGAGGGGCTGCGCGCCGCACTGGAGATCCGCCGCCGCTGGCCCGCCGTCGGGGTCCTGGTGCTCTCCCAGTACGTCGAGAAGCGTTACGCCGTGGAGCTGCTGACCAGCCAGAGCGGCGGGGTCGGCTACCTGCTCAAGGACCGGGTGGCCCAGGTCGGCGAGTTCCTCGACGCGCTGACCCGGGTGGGCGACGGCGGTGCCGCCTTCGATCCGGAGGTGGTACGCCAACTGCTCGCCCGGACCAGCCACACCGACCCGCTGAGCCGGTTGACCGTACGGGAGCGGGCGGTGCTGGACCTGATGGCGCAGGGGCACACCAACGCCGCCATCGCCGGGCAGTTGCACGTCTCGCAGAGCGCCGTCGAGAAGCACGTGAACGCCATCTTCGACAAACTCGACCTGGCGCACGTCACCGGGTACAGCCGGCGGGTGCTCGCGGTACTCCGCTACCTGGGCGGCTGAGGTGTAAGGAAGGGCCCCTTCTACAACAGAAAACGATAAGAAGGGGCCCTTCCTTACACCTCGTCACATCCGGTGGCGGCTGCGCGGCCGGTCGCGCCGGGAGAGCCGGGAGAGTACGAACCAGCCGACCGCGAGCGCCACGGCCACGATCACCACCTTCTGGAAGAGGCTGGCGTACTCCTCGACCAGGTGCCAGTTCTCGCCGAGCAGATAGCCGGCCAGCACGAAGACGGTGTTCCAGATCAGGCTGCCGAGGGCGGTGCAGAGCAGGAAGGTGCCCAGTCGCATCCGTTCGATGCCGGCCGGGATGGAGATCAGGCTGCGGAAGATCGGGATCATCCGGCCGAGGAGGACCGTCTTGACGCCGTGCCGGACGAACCACGCCTCGGTACGGTCCACGTCGGCGAGCTTGACCAGCGGCAGCCGGGCGGCGATGGCCCGGGTACGTTCCCGGCCGAGCAGCGCGCCGACGTAGTAGAGCGCGAGCGCGCCGACCACCGAGCCGAGGGTGGTCCAGAAGATCGCCGACCAGAGGCTCATCTCGCCCCGGCTGGCGGCGAAGCCGGCGAGCGGCAGGATGATCTCGCTGGGTAGCGGCGGGAAGAGGTTCTCCAGCGCCACCGCCAGGCCCGCTCCGGGGGCGCCGAGCGTGTCCATCAGGTCGGTCGCCCACTCGGCGATCCCGCTCAGCGGGGTGGGCTCGGCGGCCGTCGGAGCCGTATCATCGATCATGAATCCGACGCTAGCCGGTGCCACCTGTCCAAACCCTGTGGAGCGGCGCCCGATCAGCCACGGGCGGCCACAGTCACGGACTGCGGTGAACCACATACGGCGTTCGTTCGTACCTGTCGATGTTGGACCGCCGTGGCGGTCTCCAACCAGGCGATGGTGGCCGGCGACGGCCCCTCAGACCGCGAGGAGGCGGGCGCCGCGTGGCGGAAAGCGCACCAGACCGGATGGCGGTGGAGTCGAGCGGACGGCACCGGAAGGCCCGACCGGTCGACCGGCGGGACCGGTCGGGACGCCGGCTCCGGCTGATCTCCACCGTCGGCCTCGGAGTTGGGCTGCTGCTCCTCGCCATCCCGTTCGGGGCGGAGACGCTCCGGACGACGCTGTGGGGTGGCGGGACCGAGCCGGAGGTCGGGGTACCGGTGGCGGTGGCCGACCCGCCGGCATCGGAGTCGCCGGTGGCCGGGCCGACTCCGGACGCCGCGCTGCCGACCGGTACGCCCGACGCGACCCCGACGGCGACTCCGAGCCCGACCCCCCGGGCCAGCGATGCTCCGGCGTCGCCCCCGACGACGCCGTCGCGGCCACCGCTGCACGGAGCGGGTGCGGCGGTACCGACGCCGCCCGCGACCACCGCCCCACCCTCCTCGCCGGCCGCTCCGCCGCCGCCCCCACCGCCCGCGCAGCCCGTACTGCTCGGTCCGGACGACCGGGACGGGCTGGCCCGGATGATGGACCGCTACTGCGACGAGCACGTGGGCGGGGCGAGCTGGGCGGACACCCGTGGCGACGGCGGTTGGGAGTGCGAGCGGCTGCTGCTGTCGTCCCGGACGATCGACATCGACCGGGCCTGTCGGGACACCTACGGCGACGGCGCGTTCGCGGAGAACCGGGAGGGCCGGGATCCGTTCGGTTGGCGCTGCTTCCGGCGCTGAACATCGCGTTCCTGGCCTGGACCGGATCGTCCGGGAGGCGGGTCCGGGGAGCCGTGACGGCGGCGATCCCGGTGGCCGGACCGCCCCGCGCACCGGGCAGCCGGCGCCTGGTCGGGCCGGTACTGTGCTCGATATTCGCGGGCGGGACGCAACCACGGTCGAGGTGAACGCATCATCGACGCCCTACTCCTCAGCACCCTGTTGCCGTTGGTCGGCTTCGTCCTGTTGACCGGCGGGAACGCGTTCTTCGTCGCGGCCGAGTTCGCGCTGGTCACCGTCGACCGGGCGGAACTCGACCGGCGGGTGGCCGGCGGCGACCGGCGGGCCGGTACGGTCCGCAAGGCGTTGCGGGAACTCTCCTTCCAGCTTTCCGGCGCGCAGCTCGGGATCACCATCACCGCCCTGCTCACCGGCTATCTGGCCGAGCCGGCGCTGGCGAAGCTCTTCAGCCCGCTGCTCCGGCCACTCGCCGGAGAGGCCACCGGGCGGGTGACCCCGCTGCTCGCGCTGGCCCTGGCTACGCTCCTCTCGATGCTCTTCGGCGAGCTGGTGCCGAAGAACGCCGCGCTGGCCCGGCCGATGCCGGCCGCGCTGGCCACCGCCGGGCCGATGCGGGGCTTCTCCCGGATCTTCGGCTGGCTGATCCGGGCCCTGAACAATTCGGCCAACTGGCTGGTCCGCCGGCTCGGCGTCGAACCGCAGGAGGAGCTGGCCAGTGCCCGGTCGCCGGAGGAACTCGGTCTGCTGGCGGCGATCTCCGCACAGGCCGGGGCGCTGCCCCGGGAGACCGCGATGCTGCTGCAACGGACGATCCGGTTCGGTGACAAGCGGGCCGCCGAGGCGATGACGCCCCGGGTCGACGTGGTCGCGCTGCGGGCCACCGCCTCGGTCGCCGAGTTGCTGGCGCTGGCCCAGCAGACCGGCCGGACCCGGTTCCCGGTCTACGAGGAGACCGTCGACCTGGTCACCGGGGTGGCCGGGGTCGTCGACGCGCTCGGCGTACCGCTGAACCGGCGGGCCTTCACCACGGTGGCCGCGGTGGCCCGGGAGCCGGTGTACGTGCCGGAGAGCCTGGACCTGGACGGGGTGCTCGCGGCGCTGCGCGGCGCCGGTGCGGACCTGGCGATCGTGGTCGACGAGTACGGCGGCACCGACGGCGTGGTCACGGTGGAGGACCTGGTCGAGGAGCTGGTCGGGGAGATCGCCGACGAGTTCGACCCGGTCGCCGACGGCTCCACCCGGTACGCGGCGGGGCCGGTCGAGGAGGCCGCCGAGGAGAGCGCGGTCGAGTTGACGGTGCCTGGCGGCGAACGCACCGTGCTGGTCGACGGGGTGCTGCGCGAGGACGAGCTGGTCGAGCAGGTCGGCTTCCGGCTGCCCGAGGGTCCGTACGAGACGCTGGCCGGGTTCCTGCTGGCCCGGCTCGGCCACATCCCGGTGGCCGGCGAGACCGTGCAGGAGCAGGGCTTCGAGTTCACCGTGGTCGAGGTGGTCCGGCACCGGATCGAGCAGGTCCGGGTGGTCCGGCCCGAGGAGGCCGCCGAATGAACCTGCTGATCACCCTGGGGCTGCTGCTCGGCAACGCCTTCTTCGTGGGCAGCGAGTTCGCGCTGATCGCGTCCCGGCGTACCGTGCTCGAACCGCTGGCGGCGGGGTCGAAGCGGGCCCGGTGGGCGCTGTCGGCGATGAACCAGATCCCGCTGATGATCGCGGGTGCCCAGCTCGGCATCACCATCTGCTCCCTCGGCCTCGGCGCCATAGCCGAGCCGGCCCTGGCGCACCTGCTGGAGGAGCCGATCCACGCCGTCGGGCTGCCGGACGGCGCGGTGCATCCGGTCGCCTTCGTGATCGCGCTCGGCGTGGTGGTCTTCCTGCACACCGTGATCGGCGAGATGGTGCCGAAGAACATCACCCTGGCCGGGCCGGAGCCGTCCGCGCTCTGGCTCGGGCCGGCGATGCTGGCGTTCTGCGTGGCGACCAAGCCGCTGCTGCTGGCGATGAAGTGGGCGTCGGCCCGGATCCTGCGGCTGTGGCGGATCGAGGCCGCCGACGCGGTCAAGACGGTCTTCACGGCCGAGGAGCTGGCCGGGCTGGTCTCGCAGGCGCGGACCGAGGGGTTGCTCGGCTCCGAGGAGCACGCCCGGATCACCGGCGCGCTGGCGCTGAACCGGCGTACCGCCGCCGACGCGCTGCGGCCCTGGGCCACGGTCACCACGGTGGCCGAGGACGTCTCCCCGGCCTCCCTGGAGGTGCTGGCGACGCGTACCGGCCGGTCCCGGTTCCCGGTGGTGCAGCGGGCCACCCGCCGGGTGCTGGGCTTCGTGCACGTCAAGGACGTCCTCGGGTACTCCGGTGCGGCCCGCCGGGCGCCGGTGCCGACGGAGCTGCTCCGGCCGCTGGCCGTGGTGCCGCCGGAGCGCAGCCTCGCCGACCTGCTGCTGTCGATGCGCCGGGAGCGCCGGCACATGGTGCTGGTCAGCGACGGGCGGGTGCCGATGGGGGTGGTCACCCTGGACGACGTGCTCACCGCCGTCGTCGGGGCGGCCACCGACCCCACCGGCACCGCACAGCAGCCCGCGCCGGCCGCCGGCCAGGTCTAGCCCGGGGCGCCGACCGGCGACGGCAGCAGGTGTACGTCGTCGGCGTTCACGAACATGATCCGGTGGCCGAACTGGATCTGGACGTACCGCAGGTCGCCCCGGATCACCGTCCAGTCACCGGGTGAGGAGCCGTCGAAGGTGGTGGCCCGGTAGTACTCGCTGGGCAGTACGTTGCCGACGGCGTAGCGCTGCCCGGCGGCGAGGGTGTACTGCAACGGCGTGACCGCCTGCACCGGCACGCCGGCCGGGTAGGCGTCGGCCTCCGGGTACGCCCGGCCGTACACCGGGATCGTGGCCCGGCCCGGCTTCGGCGTCGCGACCAGCCCGACCGTCCACTTCGCCGTGGGGTTGCTCCTCGGGTTGTGGAACCAGCCCTTCTGCCCGAGATACCAGATCGCGGTCCAGTCGCCCTGTCGGCCGGCGAGCGCGTAGGTCTGCCCGGCGGAGGCCCGCGCACCGTGGTCGGAGATGTGCATGGTGTTCGGGGTGCCGTCCGGGCGCAGCGCGATGTCGTTGACCAGCGGCGCGTCGGCGGCCGGCGCGCTGCGCAGGATCACCGAGGAGGAGCCGCGTGACGGGCAGGGTACCCCGGCGGTGTCGCAGCCGGTGAAGGCCGGCCGGTTGGTGGCGAAGTCCGGGTCGATGGTGACCAGGCCGGCGGCCGGGATGCCGATGCCCCGGAACGGGGCCTTGAGCAGGTCGAAGTAGTGCGACCAGTCCCAGTACGGGCCGGGGTCCCAGTGCATGCCGCGCACGTTCGCCGGCAGGATGCCGGGTACGTTGTCGTGCCCGATGACGTGGTCGCGGTCCAGCGGGATGTCGTACCGGTCGGCGAGGTAGCGGACGAGTTTGGCCGAGGTCCGGTACATCGCCTCGGTGTACCAGGTGCCCTGGGCGGCGAAGCCCTCGTGTTCGAGGCCGATCGCCTTGGCGTTGACGTACCAGTTGCCGGCGTGCCAGGCGACGTCCTTGCCCTTCACGTGCTGCGCGATGTGCCCGTCCGCCGAGCGGAGCGTGTACTGCCAGCTCACGTAGGTCGGGTCCTGCACCAGCCGCAGGGTGGTGTCGTAGCTGCCCTCGGTGTCGTGGATGACGATGTATTCGATCTTCTGCCGGGCGGGCCGGTCGGAGAGGTCGTGGTTGCCGTAGTCGCCGTCCCCGAACGCCTGGTAGGGGGCGGGGATCCATTCGCAGGAGATGTCGCGCGGGCACTCCAGCCCGTCCGGGCGGGGCGCGCCGGGCAGGCCGAGCCGGTCCAGCCAGGAGCGCTGCGGGGCGATCCCCGGCCGGCCGGGCAGGGTGATCCGGTGGCCGTCGTCGGTGGTCCGGCTGGCGCCCTCGGCGATGGTCCGGTACACCTCGTCGGCGAAGGCCGCCGCGGCGTCCGCGCGGTCGCTGCCGGCGTACCGGGCCACCGCGCCGTACCAGGCCGCCGGGTCGCTGGCCCGGCCCGTCGGCGCGGCCAGCGCCTTCTGGTACGACGCCAGCAGCGCCGCCCCGCCGCGGATGTTCGCCGCCGGTTCGGCGCGGAGCAGGTGCTCGTCGACTCCGGTGAGTGCGACGGCGGCGTCCAGGGTCTGCCCGCCGGGCGGTGCGTCGGCGCTCCGGTCGAGGTGCGGGCCGGCGGGTCCGGGCACCGGTCGGGCGGGTCGGGCCGGGTCGCCGCGTCGGTCCTCGCCGTGCTCGGGGTGCCCCGTTGGCTCGGCGGCCAGCCCGGCGACGTCGGTGAGGTGCATCGGGCCGTACCCGCCGCTGGTGCTCGGGGTGCCGGCGTTCGTGTCCCAGCGGGATTCCAGATAGGAGACTCCGAGCAGCACGCTCTCGGGTACGCCGAACTCGGCCGCCGCGGCGGCGTACTCCTGTTGCCGGGTGTCGGCGGGCGCGGCGGTGGCTGGCGCGGGGCTGGCCGGCAGCAGCGCGGCGGCGCCGACGACCGCGGCGCCGATCGCGATTCTCCTGCTCAGCGGCTGTTTCGTGGGAAGCATCGAACCTCCATGAGCCGGGGGTGGGCCTGCCGATCACCCTCCACCCGGGACCGGTGCTGGTCAATACCTGCCGACCAAGGTCGTCACTATGTAGGAATCCTTCACGTATACCGAGCGTGATCGGCGGGTTCGGGCTTCCGGTTCGGTGGGTGCGAACGCTCCCACCGTCAGCGACCGATCCGATACATAACGAATCGACTCAGATCACGGGGTTGCGTTTGGATAACACCCTTCTCTAGTGTTGGGGACCGTCGAGCCGACGGCAGGCCGCCTAGCCGGGCGGCGACGTCTCGACACCGCCGAATCGTCACACTGAGCGAACCGGGGACCCGAGGTTCATGGGGTGAATCCGCGTCTCACGCGGTAGGGCGACAATCTTCCCGCCCGAACCCGTCAGCTAACCCGGTAGGCGGGCTACGGAAGAAGGAGTACGGACCCCGGTGGCTCCCCCTGCCCCGCCGCGGTCGCCATCCCTCCGATCGGCCTCCGCCGACGCCGGGAACGCGAAGCCGCGCCCTCGAAGGTCCATTCTCGCCATTGCGCTCACGGCACTGGCCAGCGCCGCCGTGCTGTTCACCGGCACGACGCCGGCGCTCGCCGAACCGTCGGTGGCCGAGATCGAGCAGCAGATCGACACCGCCTGGCGCAAACTGGAGCCGGTCGTCGAGAAGCACAACGCCACCCGGCAGGACCTGACCGCGAAGAAGAAGCAGGCCGCCGCCCTGCAGAAGAAGATCGCCCCGCTCCAGTCGCAGATCGACGCCGCGATGAACCGGGTGAGCGACTTCGCCGTGCAGGCGTACAAGGGCGACAAGGCATCCGCGGTCAACGCCCTGCTCACCACGAAGTCGCCGACCGCGCTCGTCGGCCAGCTCTCGGTGCTCGACCAGTTCGCCCGGCAGCAGCAGCGCGAGGTGCAGGCGGTCGTCGACCTCAAGAACAAGTACGCCTCCCAGAAGGCCCCGCTGGACCGGCTGGTCACCCAGTTGACCAAGACCGAGGCGGAACTGGCGGCGAAGAAGAAGGAGATCGACGCCGAGGTCGAGCGGTTGCAGAAGCTGCGGATCCAGGCGTACGGGAACGGCTCCGCCGGCCCGCTGCGGCCCGCGCCCTGCCCGGCGACCTACCCCGGTGGCCCGGCCGGCCAGGCGGTCAAGTTCGCCTGTGCCCAGATCGGCAAGCCGTACAAGTGGGGTGCGGAAGGCCCCAGCTCGTACGACTGCTCCGGCCTGACCCTGGCCGCCTGGGCGAAGGGCGGCGTCGGGCTGCCGCACAACGCCCGGGCGCAGCGCGGGCAGGTGAAGTCGGTCAGCCGCTCCCAGCTACGCCCCGGTGACCTCGTCTTCTACTACGCCGACCTCAGCCACGTCGGCATGTACGTCGGCGGCGGATGGATCGTGCACGCCTCCCGGGCCGGCGAGCCGGTGAAGATGAAGCGGATGGACGACGGCGAGATCCACAGCTTCGGCAGACCTGGCTGACGTCTCGCCGACCGACCGTGTCAACGGAGGAACCCCCGTCGCGCAACTGCGGCGGGGGTTCCTCCTTCGGTCCGTGTCGACGCCCGGACGCGGCCTCAGCGGGTGGGCCAGGTGCGCCAGTTCTGCCAGGAGCGGCTCGGGGTCGGGCCGCGCTGCCCCTGGTAGCGCGAGCCGTAGACGGCCGACCCGTACGGGTGGGCGGACGGCGACGAGAGCCGGAAGATACAGAGCTGGCCGATCTTCATCCCGGGCCAGAGCCGGATCGGCAGGTTGGCCACGTTCGACAGCTCCAGCGTGACGTGCCCGGAGAAGCCGGGGTCGATGAAGCCGGCGGTCGAGTGGGTGAGCAGGCCGAGCCGGCCGAGGCTGGATTTTCCTTCGAGCCGGCCCGCGAGCTGGTCGCCCAGCGAGATCACCTCCAGGGTGGAGGCGAGCACGAACTCACCCGGGTGCAGCACGAACGGCTCGCCGTCCGGCACGTCGACCAGCGAGGTCAGCTCGTCCTGCTGCACCGCCGGGTCGATGTGCGTGTAGAGATGGTTGTTGAAGACCCGGAAGAGCCGGTCCAGGCGTACGTCGATGCTCGACGGCTGCACCAGCGCGGGCTCGAACGGCTCCAGCGCGAGCGTGCCCGCCTTGATCTCGATCACTAGGTCGTGGTCGGAGAGCAGCACCGGACCACCTTAGCGGTCGGGCGGAGCCGGCCGGCCACGACCTCGCCGATGGGTGGGATGAGGGTGGGTTCGGGGTAGGTGATCGAACAGGTGTTCGATAGAATGTGCTCATGGCATCCTGGTCCGAATTCGCCTCCGACGAGCCCCGACTCGCCGACGCGATCC
This sequence comes from Plantactinospora veratri, assembly GCF_036421995.1. Lineage (NCBI taxonomy): Bacteria > Bacillati > Actinomycetota > Actinomycetes > Micromonosporales > Micromonosporaceae > Plantactinospora > Plantactinospora veratri. The sequence goes on along the minus strand of NZ_JAZGQL010000031.1, from coordinate 51,634 downwards.
GCGTTCTCATCCAGCAGTACGGTCCGGGTCTCGGCTACCTGGCGACCGTGCGCGCCGACGGTGGGCCGCGGGTGCACCCGGTGTCCCCGGTCATCACCGACGAGGGACTCTTCTGTTTCGTCGTCGACTCTCCGAAGCGGCGCGACCTCGAACGGGACGGGCGCTACGCGCTGCACTCCTTCCCGCCCGAGGACAGCGACGACGAGGCCTACGTCGCCGGTCGGGCCCGCCCGGTGACCGACCAGGCGCGGGTGGACCAGCTCGCCGGCAACCTGCGGGCCGCGCCGCAGGTCGACTGGCGGCTCTTCGAGTTCACCGTCGACGTGGCGATGGTGGCCCGGCACGGCAGCAACGGCGCCACCCCGCTCGCCGCCGGAGATCGGTCCGAGCGCCCTGCCGTGCAGGTCTGGCTCGACCCGGCCGGCGCCGTCCCCACAGCCGAGGGCGCCGCGGGAGCAGGCGCCGCCACCGGGCCGAAGCGGCGCGGCCGGCGCCGGGCCGTCGAGGCGGAGCCGGTACCGACATCCTGACCTACGGTTCCCGGAAGGCCTTCCACGCCTTGAGCATCCGGAACGTCTGACCGTACGTGAACTCGTACATGCAGGCGTCGACCGAGTAGTCCATGAAGTTGTGGATCGGGTCGAGACCCGGCTTCGTCGTGCAGGTGTCCCGTCGCTCCGGGCAGCCGAAGGCGGGCTCCGCCTCGGCGGGCGTGTCGTAGACGTGGTCGCCCTGACCCGCGCAGCCCTGTTGGAAGGTGTGGTAGAGGTTCAGCCAGTGCCCGACCTCGTGAGTCGCCGTGTCACCCGCGTTGTACGGTGCCGCCGTGCCGCCCGGCAGCGACTCGGCGAGCACCACCACCCCGTCGTACGGGTCGAGGTCACGTTGCGGGAAGGTGGCCCAGCCGAGCAACTCGTCGTCGAGCAGTCCCGTGTAGATGTTCAGGGTGTGCTTGCCGCCGACCCGCAGCGCACGCTTCATCTGCGCCTCCGCCGGGCTCTCCGCCACGATCGGGTACCAGGCCGGGTTGACCACCCGGTTCACCTTTTTCAACCTGAAGTGGAAAGGCGTCCAGGCCCCACCGGTACGCCCGCCGAAGGCGTCGTTCAACACCTTCAGTTGGGCGTGGATCAGGGACAGCGGAATGTCCCCGTCCGCCCGGGTCCGCTTCTCGCTGACAACATGGAACACCACGTCGACAATGATCCTGAGCTTGCCCGGTACGCCGAGCGGCGCGATCCCGATCCGTTGCGCGTACGCCGAGTCGACCGCTCGGTCCAGTTCGGCGGCCTCGGCCGGGGTCAGCTCGTTGGGCTCGGCGGAGTGCGCCGCCCCGGGCTTGGCCTTGGCGTTCGCTGCCCCGGCGTGCGGTGCCACGGGGTTCGGGTGGCCGCTGGTCGTCTCGGCGCAATCCGGTTCGCCGGATCGTCCGGCCGAACCCGGAGGTGCCGCCACCACCGGGCCGGTTCCGAGCAGCAGGACGAGAAACATGCTCGCCATGCCGGTCGCGCCGGAACGCGACGACGAACACAGTCCACGAAACGCCATTGCCAGACCCTTTGCTTTCGGAGAGTGGCTCTGCGGTGACACAGAGCCATAGTTGCAGGTGAGGCGGACGTTACTATCCGTGGCCAGGGTTGCAAACGAGGCGACCCGGCGTGGTTCGCGCGGGATCTGATGGGGCGACGGAGCGCTCGGAGCCGTACCCGGGGGAGGGTGAGTGCATGATCGGACTCGACCGGGTACAGTGGGGTCCGCTCGCGGGTGTAGTTCAATGGCAGAACATCAGCTTCCCAAGCTGACAGTGCGGGTTCGATTCCCGTCACCCGCTCCAACAACGAAGGCCCAGGTCAGAGGACATTTCCTGACGCTGGGCCTTCGTCGTATCTGATCCCCAGTCTGGGTGTCGTGCTATCTGCCTGCCCCTCCTACCTCCGTTGTGGTCCTGCCGGATCGGGGTCAACGCGCATCCGTTCCCGGTGCCGCCGGTGGCTTGTCCTGCCGAAGTTGGTTGCCGCTCGTTGATGGCAGACAGGATCATGACCGGCATGGACGTGACCGTGCAGCGGATCCGCACGACCTGGAGCAAGCGATCCCGGGGTTTCCCACAGGCAGCGCTCCGCAACTCCGCCCCGACCGCGTTCCCACTACCGGATCTACCGGACGGCCCTCTCCCCTTGCTCCACGAGGTCGTCATGCGGGAAGAGAACGACTTCGTGCCCGAGGTCAGGAGCGTTCACGACCTGCCGCCACGACACGAGCTGAACCTTCGCCTGATGCGGGACGTGCTCAGGGTGCAGCTTCCCGCAAGCTTCGGGGCACCGGTCCGAAATCATCGTCCTGTGGTGATGCTCCAGCACGGCGAGTGGGTGCGGTGGCAGACGAACAACCGCTTCTCCTCGATGACCGGGATGGCCGACTGGCATTACGTTCTGCGTACCGTCAGCATCGGCTTCGGCCCCATGACACGAGACGCCTTCCTTGGCGAACCGGACTACCGCGTCGACGAGCGGGCTGCCCTGCGATAGGCCCGCGAGCCTCAGCGTCCGTTGCGGCCGCTCGCCGTCGTGTCGCCACCGCCTTTCCGCCTTCTTCCGCTCGCCCTTCATCGCGGCGACGACCGCGGCTCAGCGGGTCTGGTAGCGCGCGTAGATCAGTCCGCTGTCGAAGGCGCGTTCCTCGACCAGTTCGAGATCGAGGCGCACGCCGTCGGGGAAGAACCGCTTGCCGCCGCCGACAACGCTCGTGGTGATGAACAGGTGGTACTCGTCCACCAGGCCGGCGGCGATGGCCTGGGCGGCGAGGTTCGGGCCGTCGACGGTGAGATCGTGATCAGCCTCGGCCTTGAGTTCGCGTACCGCGTCCGGGTCGAAGGTCCGCTCGATCCTGGTCTTCGCGCTGGACACCGACTTCAACGTCGTGGAGTACACGATCTTCTCTGCGGCCTGCCAGTCGCGGGCGTACTGCAGGATGTGCGGCGGCTGGTCGGGCTCCGTGTGCGCGGTCTCCCAGTAGACCATCGTCTCGTACATCCGTCGGCCGTAGAGGTAGGTGCCGACGGGGCGGAAGAGGTCGTTGATGAAGGTGTGCACCTGCTGGTCGTCGGCCCCGGTGCCGATGCCGCCCTCCGTCGCCTCGGCGTATCCGTCGAGCGAGGTGATCATCGAGTAGATGAGCTTTGCCATGCGTCTCCTCCGGGTTCGAACGCGTCAAGTCCTGCGGGTCCTGCGAATTGTGACGTCCACACGACCCGAAACTCATCGATCGGCGGCCGGATTCGTCAACCGGCAAATCCCGACCGGGAGCCGTCGAGATGACCACGAAGAGGCACATTCGGCATGCTCACAGAGGCCGGCGACCCGCAGCGTGGGGAGGTCGCGGGCGGGCGTGGTGTGATGGAACCGTGGGTCGGGCCGTGGAAGACACCAATCGCCGGATGCTCCGGGCCCGGGACGCGATGGACCGGGCGTACGCGCAGCCGTTGGACGTACCGGCGCTGGCCCGGATCGCACATGTCTCGGAGGCGCACTTCGCCCGTACCTTCCGGGCGACGTTCGGCGAGACGCCGCACCGCTACCTCCAGCGGCGTCGGGTGGAGCGGGCGATGTTCCTGCTCCGGGAGACCGATCGCAGTGTGACCGACATCTGCTTCGACGTCGGCTTCGGCAGCCTCGGCACCTTCAGCCGTACTTTCCGGGACATCGTCGGGCGATCGCCCCGGGAGTACCGCAAGGAGGCGGTGCCGGCGAACGTCCCGACATGCTTCACGATGGCCTGGATGCGGCCGAGTGCCTGACCGGCTGACCTGCCGGTACAGCCCCGCACACTGATCAGTTTTGGATAAGTTTTCGGCCCTCCCCCGCCGTAGCGTGAGGGACATGTTCAACAGCATCACGCACTCGCAGATCTACGTCCTCGACCAGGACGAGGCCCTTGACTTCTACGTCGGCAAGCTCGGCCTGGAGGTCAACACCGACACCGACCTCGGAATCATGCGCTGGCTCACCGTCAACGTCCCGGGCGAGCCGGAGCGGCAGATCCTGCTGACGACGCCGGGCCCGCCGGTGCTGAGCGAGGAGACGGCGCAGCAGGTCCGCGAGCTGCTCACCAAGGGGGCCACGGGCGGCTGGCTCATCTTCAGTGTCGACGACTGCCGCAAGACGTACGAGACGCTGTTGGCCCGCGGCGTCGAGTTCACCGAGGAGCCGACCGAGCGCCCGTACGGCATCGACTGCGGCCTGCGCGACCCCTTCGGCAACAGCATCCGCTTCACGCAGCCGAAATAGTGATCCCGTCATCCATCCACGGCAGGCCCCGGCCGGGACGCGAGTCCCGACCGGGGCCTTCGATCTGACACATCCGATTGTCAGCTCGTAACGAAGCGGGCGGCACGGGTCCGGTCAGCGGTGCCGGCGGATCCGTTCCCAGTTGCTCGGCGGCTCCAACCGCGCCCCGCTGTGCAGCGCGCCGGTGACCGGAGCGCCGTCGCCGGCGACCGCGGTCAGCTGGCCGTGCTCGGTCTGCGCCGGCAGCCGGTCCGGTACGGCCGGGAGGTCGACGTCCAGACGTACCCGCATGCCGGGCCAGCCGACCACGGCCAGGTCCTGGCCGGCGTGGATCGTGGTGCCGGTGCCGAGCGGCCCCTGCACGGTGGCGACCTGGTCGCCGGTCCGGACGACCGGATGTACGCCGAGCGCGGCGGTGGCGGTGCGCACCAGCGGGCGGGTCGCCTTGAACACCCGGTCGAGCTGCACGGGGGTGTTCGCGCCGGGTTGCCCGAGGACGGCGCCCACGATGGTGATCTTCCGGCCGCCGACCTTGACGACGGCGGCGAAGACGAGACAGCCACCGGCCTCGTCGGTGGAGCCGGTCTTGATCCCGACCACGCCGTCCCGGCCGACCAGCGAGTTGTAGTTCTTCACCGTGCCGGCGACCGGCAGGGTCGCCTTCTTCTGCGCCACGATCTCCGCGAACGCCGGCAGTTCCATCGCCGCGCGGGCCAGGATCACCTGGTCGACGGCGGTGCTCACGGTGCCGGGGTCGAGTCCGGACGGGTCGGTGTAGTGGGTGTCCTTCATCCCGAGCGCGTCGGCGGTGGCGTTCATCTTCTCGACGAAGGCCGCGACGCTGCCGGAGTCCCAGGCGGCGAGGATCCGGGCCATGTTGTTCGCCGACGGCAGCAGTACCGCCTGGAGTGCCTGGCGTTCGGTGAAGACCGCGCCCGCGACGACCGGGACCAGGGATTCGCCCCGGGCCAGCTCCGCCGGGTACGCGGCGGCCTGCGCGGCGCTGACGGTGAGTTTCGGCCCGTGTTCGCCCCGGTCGAGTGGGTGCTCCTTGAGGATGACGTACGCGGTCATCACCTTGGTCACGCTGGCGATCGGCACCGGTTCGCTGCCGCCCGAGGTGCCGAGCGAGCCGACCGGATCGACCGAGAGCGCCGCCTGCCCGGTCCTCGGCCACGGCACCACCGGCGCCCTGCCGGGGATGGTGGTCGACTCGGGCAGGGTGCGGGTGACGGTCGCCGCCGGCAGGGGGTCGCGCAGCGGCGTGATCGCGAAGAGCGTGCCGCCGGCCAGGAGCACGATCAGCAGCCCGCTGATCAGTAGCCAGTGGCTGCGGGTGCGGCGCCGCTTCGGCGGTGGTGGCGGCACAGGTTCGAGGACCTGGGTCGTCGCGGAGTCGAGCATCGGTGAAATCTCCCCCGTGTGGCGTGCCGGCCGCCGCACGGTGCGGTCGGCACGCTGATGTCGTTTCGCCGCGCCGGGTGCGCGCCGGCAGGTCCGGGGCAGCGCATCTCGCGCGGTCGAAGTAGTGCATTGTCGCACCGCACCGCAACTGCCGAAGGAGGCCGGCGAGTGGACAAGGGGCCGGCGGGACGCTCGGCGGGCCGACTCGACCGGGCCCGGCCGGCGGGTGGCTGTCGCGCGGTTGGTGCCGGCGCCGGCGGTTGTCGGCGGTCGGTCGGCTCAGCCCTGGCTGAGGGTCGCCACGGCGTACTCGGTGGCCTTCGCGATGATCGCCTGGTCGTGGTCGGCGTCCCGGGTGGCCTTGCTGGCCATGATCGCGATGACGAGCGGCGAGGAGTTCGGTGGCCAGACGACACCGATGTCGTTGACCGTGCCGTAGCCGCCGGTACCGGTCTTGTCCGCCACCGTCCAACCCTTCGGCACGCCGGCCCGGATGCGTCGGGGGCCGACGCTGGTGGCGTTGCGCTCCAGCAGGTCGCGGAGGAAGGCCCGCTTCTCGGGTACGAGCGCGTCGCCCAGCAGGATTTTCTGGTAGTCGGTGCCGATCGCCCGTGGGGAGGTGGTGTCGCGCGGATCTCCCGGGGTCGCCTGGGTGATCGCCGGTTCGATCCGGTCCATCCGGGTGACCGTGTCGCCGAGGCTGCGCGCGTACGCCGTCAACTGGGCCGGGCCGCCGAGGTCCCGGACCAGCAGGTTGCCGGCGGTACCGTCGCTGTGCCGGACCGCGGCGTCGCAGAGTTGCCGGATCGTCATCCTCCCCCTGTCGACGTGTCGCCTGGTGATGACGGCGTTCGCCGTCAGGTCACGCCTGCCGTACCGGACGACGGTGTCCAGGTGGGTCAGCGGGTTGCGGGCCAGCACCGCCGCCGCGGCGAGCCCCTTGAACGTCGAGCAGAACGCGAACCGCTCGTCCGCCCGGTGCGCGACGACGGTGCCGGTGCCGGTGGCGAGGGCGTACACCCCGAGGCGCGCGTCGAACTCGCGCTCCAACCGGAGCAGTTGGTCGTGACGGCGTGACGGCGCGGCGGTAGCCGGAGCTGTGGTGGCCGGAGCCGTGGCGGACGGTGACGTCGAATCCTGCGGCGGTTGCGTGGTCGTGCCCTTCGCGCAGCCGGCCAGCGGCGCTAGCGCGACGGCGCCGAGCAGGGCTCGGCGGGTGACGGTCGGACGCGATCGTGCCATTCTTCTTTCCCCCGTTGCTGAGTTGCCCGGGCGGCGGACCGCCCGCGTGCGGTGCGGCCGTCAGCGGGCCCGTTGCCGGTAGGCGCGCATCTTGGCCCGGCTGCCGCAGATGCTCATGGTGCACCATCGGCTCCGGCCGGCCGGGCTGCGGTCGTAGTAGACCCAGCGGCAGCCGTGCGCGGTGCAGGCCTTCAGCCGTGCCCAGGTGCCGTCGGCCACCGCGACCAGCACTCCGCGGGCCAGCTGCGCGGTGAGCGCGGAGAGCCCGTCGAGTCCATGCCCGGGCAGCGCGCCGGCCTGCCCGGTGGCGTCCACCACCAGCCGCAGCGGGGCCCGGCCGAAGAGTTCGTCGAGTACCCCGAGGGTGGCCGGCGGCACGTCGATGCCGGCGTGCGCCTGGCAGACGTCCCGTAACGCCTCGCGCAGCCGCCGGGCGCCCGCGACGTCGGCCTCGTCGAGGGTCAGGCCGTCGAGTCCGTGCGCGGCGCAGAACGCCGCCAGGTCCTCGACGGTACGCAGACCGTCCCGATCCATCTCGATGTCGATGGTGTTCGCCAGGTCCTGGACGAGGGCCAGCGCCTCCGGGGCGGGAGCGCGGTCACCGGGCTGCCGCATGACAACACGTTACCGCTGTGGCAGCATCATCCAGTAACCGTTACCGGAAGGAGGGACTGTGACGGTAACGAGGCCCGGACTGTTGCGCCGGAACCAGGACTTCCGCCGGTTCTGGCTCGGCCACACCATCTCGGTGGCCGGCACCCACGTCACCGCCGTCGCGCTGCCGCTGCTGGCCACCCTGACCCTGGATGCCGGCGCGGGCGCGGTGGCCGCGATCGCCACCGCGTCGTACCTGCCCAACCTGGTGCTGCCGCTCCTGGTCGGGCACTGGTTGGAGCGGCGTCGTCGGCGTCGGGTGATGGTGCTGGCCGATCTGGTCCGCGCCGCCGTGCTGCTGACGGTGCCGGCGGCGTACCTCGCCGACGTCCTCTCGGTGCCGCTGCTGGTGGCCGTCGCGTTCGCCGTCGGCTCGGCGAGCGTCGTCTTCGAGATCGGCGGCTTCGCGTACGTACCGACCCTGGTCGACGACGCCGATCTCGCCGCCGCCAACCGGGCCACCCAGGGCTCGACCACCGCCGCCCAGGTGGCCGGACCCGGGCTCGCCGGCGGGTTGGCCCAGCTCGTCGGGCCGGCGCTCGCCGTACTGGTCGACGCGCTCAGCTATCTCGGCAGCGCGCTCGGGGTGGCCGGAGCCCGCCGGCCCGAACCGGCACCGCCTCCGGAGGAGGTGCCGACCGGCATCCTGGCCGGGCTGCGTACCGTGGCGGCCAGTCCGTTCCTGCGGGCGCTCACCGCGCACGCGACCATCTACAACGGGGCGTCCCAGGTCGTCACCGTGAACCTGGTCGTCTATGCCGTCACCGACCGTGGCCTGGGAGCCGGACTATTCGGCGTCGCGCTCAGCGCGGCCGGGGTGGGCGCCTTCGCCGGCACCGTGGTCGCGCTCCGCCTCGCCGACCGGCTCGGCTACGGCCGGGCCTTCGCCGCCTCGCTGGCCCTCTCCACCGGCGCCCCGCTGCTGATCGCCGTACTGCCCGGCCGGGGCGCTGCGCTGGCGGCCTCGCTCGCCGTGGTGCAGGTCGTCAGCGGGGTCGGGCTCGGCTGCGCCAACGTCCTCTCCGTGACGCTGCGCCAGGTGGTGGCGCCACGCGGTTCGCTGGCCCGTACCAACGGCGGCTACCGGCTGCTGATCTACGGCGTACTGCCGGTGGGCAGCGCCCTGGGCGGGGTGCTGGGACAGGCGGCCGGTGCCCGCACCGGGGTCGCGGTCGGCACGTTCGGGCTGGTCGTCTCCGCCCTGCCGATGCTCGGCCGCCGGGTCCGTACCCTGCGCAGCCCGCAACAGGCCAGGGTCGCCACCCCGCGAGGTGATGTGGATCTCACCCGCCAGGCGATGTAGAGGACGCCCCGGCGGCACCGTCCGTAGGGTGACGACGTGCCGACGGGGTACGCGGAGACGAAAGCGGAGGACCCGGGGTGAAGTACCTGCTGCTGATCTACGGCAACCAGGAGAAGTGGGACTCGATGCCGGCCGAGTCGTGGCCGGCGGAGATCGCCAAGCAGGACGAGTTCAACCGGCGGTACCACGAGACCGGTGAACTGATCGGCGGGTATGGCCTGGCCGACGCCGCCGCTGCCCGGCTGGTACGCCGCGAGGGCGGCGCCCCGGCCGTCACCGACGGACCGTACCTGGAGACGAAGGAGTACATCGCCAGCTTCTACCTGCTGGACTGCGAAAGCGAGGCGCGGGCGTACGAGATCGCCGCCGACATGCCCTGGGCCGACCAGGAACCGGTCGAGGTCTGGCCGATCCTGCACGAGTCCGCCGCCGACCTGGCCTGACAGCAGGCCGGGCGGCGAGGAGGGGTGACCGGGGACCGGGGCGGCGAGGAAGGGTGAGCGTGGACCGGAGTGTCGAGGAACTGCTGCGCGAGCTGGCGCCGCAGGTTCTCGGCACGCTGGTCCGCCGCTACGGCCGGTTCGACGCGGCCGAGGACGCCACCCAGGAGGCGCTGCTCCGGGCCGCCCTGCGCTGGCCGGCCGAGGGGATTCCGGACAATCCCCGGGGCTGGCTGGTGACGGTAGCCGTACACCGGTTGCTGGACGAGTTGCGCAGCGAGGCGTCGCGGCGGCGCCGGGAGGACGCGGTGGTCGCGGCGACGCCGCAGGCCGAGCTGCTGGGCCGGCCGGCGGACGCCGACCCGGCCACGGACCGGGACGACTCGCTGACCCTGCTCTTCCTCTGCTGCCATCCGGCGCTCTCGGAGGCCAGCCAGATCGCGTTGACGCTGCGCGCGGTCGGCGGCCTGACCACCGGGCAGATCGCCGCCGCGTTCCTGGTGCCGGAGGCGACGATGGCGCAGCGGATCAGCCGGGCCAAGCAGTCCATCAGGAGCAGTGGGCTGCCGTTCGCGATGCCGGACGGGCGGGACCGGGGCGAGCGGCTGCGGGCGGTGCTGCACGTGCTCTACCTGGTCTTCAACGAGGGCTACACCGCGTCGACCGGGCCGGAGCTGACCGCGCCGGGCCTCTCCGACGAGGCGCTGCGGCTCACTCGCTGGTTGCGCCGGTTGCTGCCCGACGACGCCGAGGTCGCCGGGCTGCTCGCCCTGATGCTGCTCACCGACGCCCGCCGGCCGGCGCGGACCCGTCCGGACGGCGCGCTGGTGCCGCTGGCCGAGCAGGACCGGGACAGCTGGGACCGGGAGCGGATCACCGAGGGGATCGCGTTGATCACCGAGGTGCTGCCCCGGGGACCGGTCGGGCCGTACCAGGTGCAGGCGGCGATCGCGGCGCTGCACGACGAGGCCGAACACGTCGACAAGACGGACTGGCCGCAGATCCTCGCCCTCTACGACCTGCTGGAACAGCTCGCACCGAACCCGATGGTGACGTTGAACCGGGCCGTCGCCCTCGCCATGGTGGCGGGGCCGGCCGCCGGGCTGGCCCTGCTGGAGACCCTCGCCGCCGACCGGCGGATGGCGACCCACCACCGGCTGCTCGCCACCCGGGCCCGGTTGCGGGAACTCTCCGGTGACCCGGCCGGGGCGGCGGCCGACTACCGGGAGTCCGCCCGGCGGACGGCGAGCCTGCCCGAGCGCCGCTATCTCGCCGGCCGGGCCGCCGAGCTGGCCGCCGGACAACACCCCTGACCGGGTACGCAGGCCGCGAGCGGCACCAGCAGCAGTACTGCGGCGGCGCGTCAGCGGTTCCAGTCCTGCTTGGCGGCCCGGACCAGCTTGTCCTTCAGTTCCCGGGTGTGCCGGCGGCTCACCGGCAGCTCGGTCTCGTCGACCACCACGACGTACCCGGAGTTGGCGAGCCGGAGTTCGGCGATCAGCCGGAGCTGCACCAGGTAGGAGCGGTGGATCCGGACGAAGCCGGCGTCGGCCCACCGCTCGGCGAGGGTGGCCAGCGGCACCCGGACCAGGTGCGAGCCGTCGGCGGTGTGCAGCCGGGCGTAGTCGCCCTGCGCCTCGACCCAGCGTACGGCCGAGCGGGGCAGCATCCGGGTGGTGCCGGCCAGCTCGACCGGGATCGTCGGGTCGGGTTCGGCCCGGGCCAGTGCCGCCGGATGGGTGGAGACGACCCGGGAGCCGACCACCCGGCGCAGCGACTCGGCGAGCCGTTCGGCCCGGACCGGCTTGCGTACGTAGTCGGTCGCGCCGAGGTCGAAGGCGTCGACCGCCCCGTCGTCGTACGCGGTGACGAAGACGATCGCCGGTGGCCGGGCGAACCGGCGGAGTACCCGGGCCAGCTCCATGCCGTCGAGCCCGGGCATCCGGATGTCCAGGAAGACCACGTCGACGTCGGCGTCCCGGAGCACCCGCAGCGCCTCGGTGGCGTCCCCGGCGGTGTGCAGCCGGGAGACCCGTGGATCGGCCCGCAGGTGGTACGCCAGCTCGTCGAGCGCGGGTGGCTCGTCGTCGACGGCCAGGACGCGCAGGAAACCGGTCACGGGGCAGCCCTCCGGGTCGCTCGCCGGTCCGGGCGCGGGTGCGGGCAGCCGGTCACGCGCTCGCCCGGACGTGGCGGTGGAACTTCGGTATCCGCATGCTCACCTTCGTACCCGATCCGAGGTCGGTCTCGACGACCAGGCCGAACTGATCCCCGAAGACCGACCGGAGCCGCTCGTCCACGTTGGAGAGACCGACGTGCTGGCCGGAGTCGTCGGCCGGGTCGGCGGCGTCGGCGATGCCGGCGGCCAGCACGGCCGGGTCCATCCCGACCCCGTCGTCCTCGACCGTTATGTGGCATTCCGCCCCGGCGTCCCGGGCCTCGATGCTGACCATCCCCACCCCGGGCTTGCGGGACAGCCCGTGCCGGACAGCGTTCTCGACCAGCGGTTGCAGGCAGAGGAACGGCAGGCTGACCGGCAGCACCTCCGGGGCGATCTGCAACTTCACCTGGAGCCGGTCGCCGAACCGGGCCCGCTCGATGGTCAGGTAGCGGTCGATCGAACGCAGCTCCTCGGCGAGCGTGGTGAACTCGCCGTGCGCCCGGAACGAGTAGCGGGTGAACTCGGCGAACTCCAGGATCAGTTCCCGGGCCCGCTCCGGGTCGGTCCGGACGAACGAGCCGATCGCGGTCAGCGCGTTGTAGATGAAGTGCGGGCTGATCTGGGCCCGCAGCGCGCGTACCTCGGCCCGGGCCAGCCGCTCCCGGGACGAGTCGAGTTCGGCGAGCGCGAGTTGGGCGCCGGCCCAGTGCGCGGTCTCCAGGGCGGCCTGCACCAGGCCGGGGGCCGGCTGGTCGTCCGCGATCGCCACCAGCGCCGCCCCGGCCCGGCCGTCGGGCCCGGTCAACGGTGCGATCACCGCGCCCCGGACCGGGCAGTCGACCCGGTCGCAGCGCAGCTCCGACTCGCCGAGCACGGTCGACCGCCGGGTCCGGATGGTGTTGGCGGCGGCGGCGAGGAGCTGCTCGCCGTGGTGGCCGCCGCGCCCGTCGAGGGCGAGCAGCCGGTCCCGGTCGGCCAGCGCGAGTCCGGCGGAGCCGACCAGGGTACGCAGGTGGCGTACCGCCTTGGCCGCGCCGGCCGGGGTGAGGCCGGCGCGCAGCGGTTCGGCGGCCAGCCCGGCGGTGTGCAGTACGTCGTAGGTGGCCCGCTGGGTGGCGGTGGCGATGCCCTGCCGGGCGCGCAGCCGGACGACCGCGAAGAGGGCAGCCGCCAACGCACTGATCATCGCCACCACGGCGACCGCCGTGGACAGGTTGGGCCACCCCACCCAGAGATCCTGACGGTTGGTCGGCCGGTTCGCCAAGCCACCGATCCGGCCGGATCCGCCGCCGGCCGGCCCGGGGTGGTGCCTAGTACGCGCCCTTGCGGGCCAGTACGACCCCGACGGTCCGCCACAGGATGCTCAGGTCGTACGCCAGGGACCAGTTGTCGACGTAGTAGAGGTCCAGCCGGACCGCCTCGTCCCAGGAGAGGTCGGAGCGGCCGGAGACCTGCCACAGCCCGGTGATGCCGGGCCGGACCAGCAGCCGGCGCCGTACGTCGCCGAGGAAGTCGCCGTCGTCGGCGGGGAGCGGGCGGGGACCGACCAGGGACATCTCGCCCCAGAGCACGTTGATCAACTGGGGTAGCTCGTCGAGGGAGCTGGCCCGGAGGAACCGCCCGGCCGGGAAGACCCGGGGATCCTGCTTGATCTTGAACAGCATGCCGTCGGTCTCGTTCTGGTCGACCAGGCTGGCGAGCCGCTGCTCGGCGTCGACGTACATCGTCCGGAACTTCCAGACCCGGAACGTCCGGCCCTCGTGCCCGACCCGGGGCTGCCGGAAGAAGACCGGCCCGGGGTCGGAGATCCTGATCGCGATCGCGATCGCGACGAAGAGCGGGATCAGCAGCAGCAGCCCCAGCCCGGCGGCGAACCGGTCGAGCAGGTTCTTGGCCAGCAGCGCCGGGCCGGAGAGGGTCGGCTCCTCGACGTGCAGCAGCGGCAGGCCCTCGATGGGGCGGATGTGCACCCGGGGGCCGGCGATGTCGGTGAGCTGCGGCGCCACGATCAGGTCGACGCCGGAGCCCTCCAGTTGCCAGGCCAGCCGACGCAGCTCGCCGGGCTCGGTGCTGGCCGAGCCGCAGACCGCGATGGTGTCGCCGCCGACCTCGCGGACCAGCGAGAGGATGTCCCGGCCGGCGTAGACCGGGATCGGCGTCTCGAGGCCCCGGGCCGCGGCGTAACCGTCGGTGAGGTGGATCGCCACCGGGATCAGCCCGGCCGCCGGCACCCGGTTGATCGCCGTGTAGACCTCCAGCGCCTCCGGCAGGGTGCCGACCAGCACGATCCGCTGCGCGGCCTGGCCGGCGCGGCGCCGCACGGTGTGCAGGAGCAGGCGGGCGGCGGAACGGGCGAAAAGCACCAGCAGCAGGGTGCCGAGCAGCGCGGTGCCGACGGTCCACCGGGACAGGTCGGTCTTGGTGGCGAAGGCCAGGAACGACACGCTGGCCGCGACCGCCACCCCGGCCCGGGTGACCCGCTTGAACTCGTCGGTGCCGAGCCCCAGGTAGCGCCGGTCGTAGGCGCCGTTGGCCCAGAGCACGATCAGCCAGCCGAGCGGCAGCAACAGATAGGAGACGGTGTGGAACCAGGTGGGGTCCTTGTCCGCGTCGGTGAAACCGGCCGCCGCCTGGTCGAACCACTGGATCGCCGTCCAGCTCGCCAGCACCGCCGCGCCGAAGTCGAGCAGCAGCAGGATCGCGATGTAGGGCCGGTGCCAGCGGGAGACCCGCCGCCGCGCCCGCGCCCACGCCGAACGGGGTACCCCGTTCGTCTGCGGAGTGGTCGGTGGCTGGATCTCGAAGCTGTCGACGTGACGCAGAGTACTCGGTCGGCCGCTGCCTACCGGGCGCTGGAGGCTTGTCGTCACCTCACCCACGTCCTCCCGCGTGACACGTGCCGCCCATTTGCCGTAAGGGCTCGGGTCGCCCACCGTCTCAGTCTCTCCCATGCAGGCCCCGATCCTCATTCGGTCCGGAGCGCCGCGGAGTCGCAGACCGGGGTCACTATACCGACGGACAACCGTGGCGGTAGAGCCCGGCCGTTGCCGGTTTCTTGCCCAGTGGGCGTTTTTGACCCGGTGTACGGACCGGGATCACTCAACGTACAAGCAGGATCGCTCAACCTACAAGCAGCACCACGCAACGGGCGAACCCGATCACTCAACGCGTACCGCCGGTCAGCGGACCAGCCTGGAGAGGCGGCGGTCCGCGAGCGGCTTGCCGCCGGTCTGGCACGTCGGGCAGTACTGGAGGCTGGAGTCGGCGAAGGACACCTCACGGATCGTGTCGCCGCAGACCGGACAGGGCAGCCCGGTCCGGGCGTGCACCCGCAACCCGGCCCGCTTCTCCCCCTTCAGCTCCGCCGCCCGCTGCCCCAGTGATCGCCGGGCGGCGTCGCCGAGCACCTGCCGGGTCGCCTCGTGCAGCGCCGCCAGCTGCTCGTCGGTGAGCCGGTTGGTCAGCGCGAACGGCGACAGCTTCGCCGCGTGCAGGATCTCGTCCGAGTACGCGTTGCCGACCCCGGCCAGCACCTCCTGGTCGGTGAGCACGCCCTTGACCTGGCCCTTCCGGCCGCGCAGCCGCTCGGCGAAGGTGGGCAGGTCGGCGGCGAGCGCATCCGGCCCGAGCCGGGACACCCCGGGCACCTGCGCCGGATCGGTCACCAGGTACACGGCGAGCTTCTTCTGGGTACCGGCCTCGGTCAGGTCGAAACCGGACCCGTCGTCGAGGCGTACCCGCAGCGCGATCGGGCCCTTGCCGGGCTTGAGCGGCACCGCCGAGTTGAACGACTCCCGGTAGTGCAGCCAGCCGGCCCGGGCCAGGTGGGTCACCAGGTGCAGCTCCGGCCCACCGTCACCGGCCAGCGTCACGTCGAGGAACTTGCCGTGCCGGCCCGCGTCCACGACCCGGCGCCCGGCGGCCGCAGTCGGCGCCGGGTCGTACGTCTTCAGGGCGCTGATCGCCGCGACCTCGATCCGGTCGACCCGCCGGCCGACCGCCCGCTCGCGCAGGTAGCCGGCGAGCGCCTCCACCTCAGGTAACTCAGGCACGACATAAACGGTAGCGTTCAATCCCGGCCCCGCGCGGAACGCGCGGAACGGGGGAGGACGTGATCATGGAGGAGGAGCGACCGGCGTGCAGGTGATCGTGGCGCACAACCGCTACCGCGAGGCGCAGCCGTCCGGCGAGAACACCATCGTCGACCAGGAGATCACCCAGCTCCGGGCCGCCGGGGTGACCGTCCAGCCCTTCCTGCGCAGTTCCGACGAGATCGCGGAGTTCTCCCCGGCCGCCAAGGCGCTGCTGCCGATCTCGCCGATCTACGCGCCGAAGGCGCAGCAGGAGCTGAGCCGGCTGATCACGGAACACCGGCCGGACGTACTGCACCTGCACAACCCGTACCCGCTGCTCTCGCCCTGGGTGGTCCGGACCGCCCACAAACACGGGGTGCCGGTGGTGCAGACGGTGCACAACTACCGGCAGGTCTGCTCCTCCGGGCTCTACTTCCGGGACGGCAAGATCTGCCAGGACTGCCGGGGCCGGGCGCTCGGCGTGCCGGCGATCGTGCACCGCTGCTACCGGGGCTCCCGGGCACAGAGCGCGCTGATGGCGACCACCCTGGCCGTACACCGGCCGACCTGGCGCTCGGTGGACCGCTACATCGCGCTCACCTCGGGGATCGCCGCGCACCTGCGCGACTACGGCATCCCGGCCGAGCGGATCGTGGTCAAGCCGAACGGCATCCCGGACCCCGGCATGCCGGCCCCGCTCGGCGAGGGCTTCCTCTTCTTCGGCCGGCTCTCCCCGGAGAAGGGCGTCGGACTGCTGCTCGACGCCTGGCGCCGGCACCCGGACGGCGCGCTCGGGCCGCTGCGCATCGCCGGGGACGGCGAACTGCGGCCGCTGGCCGAGGCGGCCGCCGCCGAACGCGCCGACGTCGAGTTCCTCGGCCCGCTGGACCGGGCCGGGGTGACCGCCGCGCTCCGGGCCACCGCCGTGGTGCTGGCCGTACCGACCTGGCACGACGTACTGCCCACGGTGGTGATCGAGGCGCTGGCCGCCGGCCGCCCGGTGCTGGGTACCGCGCTCGGCGGCATTCCGTACCTGGTCGGCGCGGACGACCCGGCCGGTGCGGCCGGCTGGCTGGTACCGGCCGACCCGGCCGCGCTGGCCGGGGCGCTGCCCGCCGCCCGGGAAGCCGCCGCCGCCGTCGCCCCGCTGGCCCGCTCCCGCTACGAGCGCACCTTCCACCCCGACGTGGTCACCAAGCAACTCCTGGACGTCTACGCCCAGCTGTGAGGGTGTGTAAGGAAGGGCCCCCTCTACAACAGAAAACGATAAGAGGGGGCCCTTCCTTACACCTCAGCGGAGTGAGGCGCGGGCGGAGAAGGCGATGCTGGCCAGCAGGAAGCCGCCGTTGACGATGGTGAACGCGGCGACCAGCCAGGTCGTCCACTCCGGTACGACGGTCAGCACCAGCCCGGCCAGGAAGATCACCGCACCGTAGTCCCGGACCAGCTTCACCAGCCGGACCGGCAGCGAGGTCGAGGTGACCATGCTGGCCGCGTTCGGGCCGGCCGCCATCACCGAGGTCACCAGGTTGACCATCCAGGTGCCGGCGAACGCCGCGACCAGCCAGATCGGTGCCGAGGGCCGCTGCGCCACCGCCATCGCCGACAGCGCGGTGACCAGCGCGATCTGCGCGGCCACGTCACAGAGCACGTCCACCCGGGCGCCGGCCGGGCTGCCCTGGCCGGTGACCCGGGCGAGCTGCCCGTCCGCGCAGTCGAGGGCGTACGCCAACTGCCAGCCGAGCAGCGCGGCGAGCCCGACCGCCCAGGCCGGCACCTCCCCGGCGGCGACGGGCCCGGCCAGGGTCACCACGGTCACCGAGACCGCCAGCCCGAGTACCAGGTTGGCCATGGTCAGCGCGGTGGGTGGCAGGCCGGCCCGGTGCGCGGCCAGGGCCAGGGCGGCACCGATCCGCTGGCTGATCGCCTCGCTGAACAGCCCACCACCCCGGTTGACCCGGTAGAAGTCGGCGGCGGTGGGTGGGGACACCAGGTCAGCCGAGATGTTCACGGATTGCATCGAGGTAGTTTGCCAGCCGTTCACCGATCGCGGCAGGAGGCAGGTCGAGGTGTTCCAGGATCGTGTACCGGTCCGGCCGGGTACGCGGGGCATAGTGGACGGCGGCCACGAACTCCTCGTCGGCGAGCCCCAGCTCGGCCGGGGTGGTGGGCAGGCCGTGCCGGTGCAGGCAGGAGGCGAACTGGCCGAACCGTTCCAGGTCGCCCCGGAGGAAGGTGCAGAAGAGGGCACCGAGCCCGACCTGCTCGCCGTGCGACCCCGTACCCGGGTTGAGCCGGTCCAGCGCGTGCGAGATCTCGTGGCAGCCGCCGCTGGCCGGCCGGCTCGAGCCGCAGATCGAGGAGGCGATCCCGCCGAGGATCAACGCCTCGGCCAGGGTGGTGAGGAAGGCGTCGTCGGTGATCTTTCCGGGATGGTTGATCAGCGCCTCGGCGCCGGAGCGGGCCAGCGTGACGGCGAGCCCGTCGATCGGCTCGGCGCGTACCCGGTGTGCCAGCTCCCAGTCGGCGATCGCGCTGAGGTTGCTCAGCGCGTCCCCGATGCCGGCCTGGGTCTGCCGGTCCGGACCGTTCTCCACGAAGTCGAGGTCGACCACGATGGCGATCGGGATGTGTACCCCGTAGGAGCCCTTGCCGCCGTCGTGGTCGAGCGAGGCGGTCGGCGAGGCGATCCCGTCGTGCGCCAGGCTGGTCGCCACGCTCACCATCGGGATGCCGTAGCGCGAGGCGGCCCACTTGGCGGTGTCGATGGTCTTGCCGCCGCCGATCCCGACCACCGCGTCGTAGGAGCGGCGGCGCAGGTTCTCGCCGAGTTCCTGGGCGGCGTCCAGGGTGCCGCCGGTCACCGTGAAGACGTCGGCGTTGCCGAGGCCGGGCCGGCACAGCTCGGCGATCCGCTCGCCCTGCCCGGGGCCGACCACCACCGCGACCTCGCCGCCGGCCGAGATGCGCCGGTCGGCCAGGAGCGCGCCGAGGTCCGCGACCGCGCCGCGGCGCACGTCGATCACCAGCGGGGTGTTGACGGTACGGGCTAGTAGTGGCATGCGATCTCCCGGGCTCGGGCCAGGTCCTCGTGGTTGTCGACCTCGACCCAGGACAGGTCGCCGATCGGTGCCGCCCGCACCTCGCCGCCGCGCTCGGCGAACTCCTGGTAGCCGTCCTCGTAGTAGAGGTTGGGGTCGCGCCGCCAGGTCGCCTCCAGCGCGTCGGCCAGCTCACCGGCGACCCGGGACTCGATCACGGTCGCCCCGATGTACTCCCCGTACGCCTGCGCCGGGTCCATCAGCTTGGTGATCCGGACGAGTTGGCCGGAGTCGTCGAAGACGGTCTTCATCTCCTCTTCGCCGAGCTTCTTCACGGTGTCGACCGCGAGCAGGATGCCGGGACCGCGCCGGGCGAGCAGGGTCTTCTCCACGTCGACCGGGTGCACGGTGTCGCCGTTGACCAGCAGCGCGCCCTGGGCGAAGTGCTCCCGGGCCAGCCAGAGCGAGTACGCGTTGTTCCACTCCTCGGCCTTGTCGTTGTGCACCAGGGTGAGCTTCACCCCGTACCGGTCGGCGAGGGCGGACTGCCGGGCCTCGACCGCCTCGGCCGCGTACCCGACCACCACGGTCACGTCGGTCAGCCCGACCTCGGCCAGGTTGCGCAGCGCGATGTCGAGGATCGTCGTCTCGCCGTCGACCGGAATGAGTGCCTTGGGCAGGGTGTCCGTGTACGGCCGCAGCCGGCGACCCGCCCCCGCGGCCAGTACCACACCGATCATTCCGGGTCCTTCCTCGCGACACGTCCGACGCAGGGAGGATAGCGCCGCGTGTCCGGAGTACGAATTCCCGGAGAACGCCGGGCCAACCCAGGTCGATGCGACGGCGGGTGGCCGGACGGAAACCGCCCGTGCGGGCGGTTACCGGACCCGGGGTGGTCAGCCGGGCAGTGCGGCCAGGTCGGCGAGGAGACGCAGCCGCTCCGGCGGGGTCAGTACGGCGTACGGGCCGGCCGCCCGGCGATCCGTCTCCAACTCGATGGCGAGCCGTTCCGGCCCGGCCGCGAGTTCGGCGATGCTCCGGGCGGTGTGCCCGGCGGCCTGCCAGGCGGCGGCGTGCGCGTCCGCCCGGTGGTAGCGGAGCGTGCCGAGCCGGTTGAGCAGCAGTACGCCCGGCGGGCTGCCGTCCGGCTCGTACGGCGGCGCCATCGCCTCGAAGGCCCGCCCGTCGGTCGGCCCCTCGACCGGGCCGGTCTCGACCGGCCCGGGTGGGAGGTGCCCCTGCCCGATGCCGGGTGCCGGGGTCTCGGCGGGACGCAGTTCGTCGAGTGCGGCGGAGAGCAGCAGACCGAGGGTGCCGACGAGCCGGCGTACCCGTTCGGGGTGTGCCGCCCACAGCTCCCCGGTCACCTCGGCGTGCACCTCGGCGAGCTCGGCCAGGAAGGCCCGGCCGCGCTCGGTGGCCAGGATGCCGCCGTCCGGCTGCCGGTGCAGCATTCCGTGCGCGACCTGCTTGTCCAGCACGCGCTGGCATTCGGCCGGGTCGCCGTAGCGGAGCAGGGCGGTCAGCCCGGCGCTGTCGATGGTGCCGCCGGGGGCCGCGAGCCTGGTCCGGAAGTCGATCAGGAAGCCGGTCGCGGCCGGGCCGCCGTAGCTCTGGATCAGCTCGGCGCCACCCCGCACCCGGGCGGTCGCCATGACGCCGCGGAAGACCCGGTCGACTGCCGGCCAGGCCAGCGCGGCGGCCTGGTGCGCAGCGAGCGGGACCGGGTCGTTCACAGGCCGATCAGGTGCAGGGCGCGGAAACCGTCCTCCGCGATCCGCCGGATCAGGCCGTCGTTGACGTCGCGGTGCTCGTCGAGCAGCCCGGTCTCGTCCTCGGTGAGCCAGCGGAACTCGGTGTGCTTGCCGGCCTCCAGCCGGGGGCGGGTGAGGTCGCCGTCGACCCGGACGAGGTAGTCGGTCTCGATCCGTTCGATGCCGTCGTCGGGGGTGTAGCGGTATTCGCCGACCGTGCCCAGCACGAGCGAGACCGTCCAGCCGGTCTCCTCGGTGACCTCACGGAACAGCGCCTCCTCGACCGTCTCGCCCGGTTCGAGGTGACCACCGACGATGTCCCAGGTGTTGGGAAAGAGCTTCCGGTTGGGGGACCGTCGCTGGAAGAAGATCCGGCCCTCGTCGTCGACGATCAGGGCTCCGGCGCAGCGTAGGGGCTCTGTGGACACGGGTCGAGACTAGCCACCCCGGTCCCGTCACCCACACCGCCGCTTGTGGTTCCCCCGGCGAGCGTCCAGTCTGTCCCTGACCGGTGTCCCCGTCCCAGGGATGTGATGAGTGATGCGGGTACGTGAAGCGATGTCCGGCGATGTCCTGATAGTCGGTCCCGAGCACACCCTGCGGCAGGCCGCCGAGATGATGGCGCAGCGCGGGGTCGGGTCCGCCGTCGTCGTCGACCCCGACTCCGAGGGCGTCGGCATCATGACCGAACGCGACGTGCTGAAGGCGGTCGGCGCCGGCCTCGACGTCGACGTCGAACGGACCGCCGCGCACCTCACCCCGGAGGTGGTCTACGCCGGACCGGACTGGACCGTGCACGAGGCGGCCGAGGCGATGTCCCGGGGCGGCTTCCGGCATCTGGTGGTGCTGGACGAGGACGAGGTGGTCGGGATGATCTCGGTCCGGGACATCGTCCGGGTCTGGGTCGGCGCCCCGGCGGTCGCCTCGATCTGACCGGGGTCAACCCGCTGTCCGGCGGCCGTCGGATCGGCAGCAACCGGGGCGGATCGCCCGCCGGGCGGTTTCGGCCGTCCAAGATACGGACATTGTCGTGCCTCCGCCCGGGACGCTGGCGGCGCCCGTACGCTGGGTAGTCATGACTGCCGAGCAGCTGATCTCCTTTGCCCGTGGGGCGCCGTCGCTGGACATCGTCGACATCGAGGGGCTGAAGGCCGCGGCCGGGCGCGCCTTCGACGCCGATCCCGCCGGCATCACCGGGTACGGGACATCCGTCGGATACCCGCCCCTGCGGAAGTGGATCGCCGACAAGCACGGCGTCGAGGTCGACCAGGTTCTCGTCACCAACGGATCGCTCCAGGCCGACGCGTTCCTCTTCCAGCACCTGGTACGCCCCGGCGACGCGGTGGTGGTGGAGCGGCCGACCTACGACCGGACCCTGCTCAACCTGCAACGCCAGGGCGCCGAGCTGCACCCGGTCACCATCCAGCCGGACGGGATCGACACCGACGAGCTGGGCAAACTGCTCGAGTCCGGGGTACGCCCGAAGCTGGCGCACATCATCCCCAACTTCCAGAACCCGGCCGGGGTGACCCTGTCGCCGGAGAAGCGGCAGGCCCTGCTCGACCTCGCCGCCGAGTACGACTTCACGGTCTTCGAGGACGACCCGTACGCGGACGTCCGGTTCCGGGGCGAGCCGCTGCCCTCGATGCTCTCGCTGGACCGGCAGGGGACCGTGGTGCACGCCTCCAGCTTCACCAAGACGGTCTGCCCCGGAGTCCGGGTCGGTTACCTGGTCGGGCCGGCCCCGCTGATCGCCCACATCGCCAAGGAGGCGACCAACCTCTACATCTCGCCCGGCCTGGTGGCCCAGGCGATCGTGTACCAGTTCTGCGTCAACGGCGACCTGGAGCGGTCCATCCGGACCGTCAGCACCGCCCTCGGCGAGCGGGCCGCCACGCTGGCCGCGTCGCTGCGGGAGCACGTTCCGGACGCCCGGTTCACCGAGCCGAACGGCGGCTACTTCCTCTGGGTCGAGCTGCCGCAGAACGTGCACGTGGACCGGTTGGCGCCGGCGGCGGCCGAGCGGGGCGTCACGGTGGTCAAGGGCAGCGACTTCCTGGTCGAGGGGGGTCAGCACGCGCTGCGGCTGGCGTACTCCGGGGTGACCACCGACCAGATCGAGGAAGGGGTCCGCCGGCTCGCCGACGCGGTACGGGCGGTGCGGGAGTGACCGTCTCCTAGCTGACCAGGCGCTTCTGGGGAATCTTGTGTCAGATATCCGACAATAGTGGCCGATGGCGAATTCGGGGCTTCCTACGCGCCGGTAGCCGGCCCACAATGCTGCGAGCGCCACTCGCGTGGAGGCCGTCCGTTCCGGCACCGGACGGCGGTTCTCCGGCCGTGGCTGGCGCCCACGAGCAGAACCCCCGCCCCCACGGCGCCGGGTGGGCCGTCCGCACCTTACCCCCCGACGTGGACGGTCCACCCGGCGCCACTTTTCACCGCGCCATCGGGGGGCCGAACCGCCACCGGCGGCGCCACCAGGGGTGATCCGCGACATGTCCGGTGCCGAGCATCGGCGGCGTACGCTGCAACGCGCACCCGAACGGGCCGAAAGGGGGCGGTGGCGATGCCGGATCAGACCGATTCCGACCGAGTGGCGGTCAGTGGGAACAGCCGACCGAGACCCCGGGCCTGGACGGCGCCGGTCCGGGCGGCGATGACCCGGATGCTGAGCACCGAGACCGGCGGGCAGCGGACCCCGTCCGACTCCCGGCCGGACGGGCAGGGCATCGTCGACTGCGGGCTCTACGTCGACGGGGTACGCCAGCCGGGACAGCTGGGCTACGCCGAGGCGCTGGACGCGGCCCGGCAGCAGCCCGGCGCCTTCGTGTGGCTGGGCGTGCACGAGCCGAGCCAGGCGGAGATGGCCGGCATCGCGGCGGCGTACGGGCTGCACGAGCTGGCCGTCGAGGACGCCGTCAAGGCGGAGCAGCGCCCCAAGCTGGAACGCTTCGGCGAGGTCAGCTTCCTGGTGCTGCGTACCGTCCGGTACGTCCGGCACGGCGAGCTGACCGAGAACTCCGACGTGATCGAGACCGGCCAGATGATGCTCTTCATCGGGCCGAACTTCGTGCTCACCGTCCGGCACGGGGACGCCTGCCGGCTGGCGCCGGTCCGCTCGGAGCTGGAGGCCCGGCAGGAGATCCTCCGCCAGGGGCCGTGGGCGGTGGCGTACGCGGTGATGGACCGGGTGGTGGACATCTACCTGGAGGTGACCGACCAGGTCGGCGACGACCTGGACGTACTGGAGGGCGAGGTCTTCGCCCGGCAGGCGCACGGCCGGATCCAGCGGATCTACCAGATGAAGCGGGAACTCGTCGAGTTCAAGCGGGCGGTGGTACCGCTGCAACGGCCGATGATGACGCTGACCGCCCAGGTCAACCGGGAGATCCCGAAGGAGATCCGGCGCTACTTCCGGGACGTGCAGGACCACCTGACCCGCACGGTCGAACAGGTCAACTCCTACGACGACCTGCTCAACTCGATCCTCCAGGCCCGGCTGGCCCAGGTGACGGTCGACCAGAACAACGACATGCGCAAGATCGCTGCCTGGGCCGCCATCGCCGCGGTCTGGACCGCCATCGCCGGCATCTACGGGATGAACTTCGACTTCATGCCGGAGACCGGCTGGAAGTACGGCTATCCGGTCGTACTCGCGCTGATGCTGGCGATCTCGCTCGGCCTCTACCGCTGGTTCCGCCGCAACCGCTGGCTCTGATCGCGCCGCCGGGGACGGTCACGGCGGCGCGGGGCGCTTCCGCCCCACACCGCCGTGACGGTCCCCGAACGCCACCTCCCCGCAGGTGGTCCGGGCGATCCGGGTCGCTCAGTTGCCGCTGTTGCGGGACGCGGCCGTACCGAGCAGCCCGTCGGACCTGTCGCCGCTCTTCGTCGACGCCTTCCTGGCCCCGTCGGTGATCGGTCCGGTCGAGATCTTCTCGCCGGCCGTCGCCGCACGGTCCTTCGGCTTCTCCGCCGGCACGGACTTGCCCCCGGTGGTCTCCCGGGTCGTGTCGCCCGCCGAGCTGCCCATGATCGTGGCGGCGTCGTCGCGTACGGCGTCCAGCGTGGCCGCCGGGTCGTACTCGTCCCACGGGCGCTGCCCGCGTCGCCGCACCACGACCGCGCCCATGGCGCCGGCCACCGCCCCCGCGACCAACAGCCCGGTCAGGACCGGCCAGCGTCGACGCATCATCGAGTTCTTCTTCCGCATCGCTCTCATCTTCCTCGACCTCGCCTTACGGGCGACCGAGCCGGCCTGGCGGGCGCCGTCCGTGGCGGCCGTGGCCAGCGGTGCGAACCTGGTCATCGCCGACTCCCAGCCGTCCGACGCCGTCGCCCGCACCCTGGTCGCCGTCGGCGCGAGATAGGCCTGCGCGGCGTACGCCCGCGGTCCCACCGTTGCCCCGACCCCGGACGCCGCGTGGGTGGCCGCGCGCATCAGGTGATCGAAGCTCTCGCCCAGTTCGGCCTTGACGAGCTTCCTGTGGGATCTGCGCCCCCCGAATCCAAACACCGGTCCCCACCTCCTTGGGTGTTGTTCCCCCGTCATCCTGCACCCTCGGATGCGCCCGCACTGCCAGAACGGGCACATGGGAGGATCCGCATAGAACCACCTACCAGCGCCGGCCTGCGCCTCGTGGCCGGCGGACCGTCCCGCCGGCCGGCACCTCGCGGCCGGCGGCCTGTCGAGCGAGGAGTACCCGTGGCCGAGGCCGCCTACGCAACCCTGCACACCAACGCCGGTCCGATCCGGCTGGAGCTGTTTCCCAACCACGCCCCGAAGACGGTGCGGAACTTCGTCGAACTCGCCGAGGGGACCCGGCAGTACACCGACCCGCGCACCGGCCAGCCGGGCAGCGGGCCGTACTACGACGGCACCATCTCGCATCGGGTGATCAGCGGATTCATGGTCCAGATGGGTGACCCGACCGGCACCGGCCGGGGTGGCCCCGGTTACAACTTCGCCGACGAGTTCCACCCGGACCTGCGGTTCGACCGGCCCTACCTGCTGGCGATGGCGAACGCCGGCCCGGGCACCAACGGGTCGCAGTTCTTCATCACCGTCGCGCCGACCCCGCACCTGAACAACCGGCACACCATCTTCGGGCAGGTCGCGGACGAGGAGTCGGCGAAGGTCGTCGACTCGATCGCCAACACCCCGACCGGCGCCCAGGACCGGCCGCTCCAGGATGTGGTCATCGAGCGCGTCGAGATCGAGCGTAAGGACGGCTGACGTCGATCCCGGGTACCTTTGCCTGCATGACTCGTAGCGGGCGGAGGTCGGGAATGAACGGGCACGGCGGGGATCCGGCATGAGCGAGCGGATCGGGCGGCTGCGCGTCGACGCGTCCGGTGCCGGCGTGGGACCGCGCGGAGTGCCGGCATGAGCGAGTCCCCGCCGACCACGCCGGTCTGCTACCGCCACCCGTCCCGGGAGACCTACGTCCGGTGCACCCGGTGCGACCGGCCGATCTGCCCGGACTGCATGCGGGAGGCATCGGTCGGGCACCAGTGCCCGGAGTGCGTCGCGGTGGGCCGCCGCGGCCAGCGGCCGGCGCGCACCGTCTTCGGTGGCGGTGCCGCCGGCCACCGCGGCTACGTCACCAGGGCGCTGATCGCGATCAACGTCGCGTTGATCCTGCTCTCCATCTACACCGCCCGGGGTGGCGACGCGGTGGCCGGGGCCGGCTTCGGCGGCCTGCTCGGCGGGGCGACGCCGCTGACCGACTGGGGTGCCGTGCTCGGCCTGGACCGGGTCGGCCCGTTCGGTGTCGAGGAGGGCATCGCGGCCGGTGAATACTACCGGCTCTTCACCGCGATGTTCCTGCACTACGGGCTGCTGCACCTGTTGATGAACATGTGGGCGCTCTGGGTGCTGGGCCGCTCCCTGGAGGCCACCCTCGGGCCGCTGCGGTTCCTGGCGCTCTACCTGGTCGCCGGGTTCGGCGGCAACGTCGCGGCATACCTGTTCAGCGTGCCGCAGGCCAGGACGGTCGGGGCGTCGACCGCGATCTTCGGGCTCTTCGCCGCGCTCTTCGTGATCATGCGTCGGCTGGGCCGGGACACCTCGTCGGTGATCCCGATCCTCGTGATCAACCTGGTCTTCACCTTCGCCGTACCCGGGATCTCCATCGCCGGGCACCTGGGCGGGCTGACCGCCGGTGCGGCGATGGCCGTGGTGCTCGCCTACGCACCCCGGTCCCGCCGCACCCTCTTCCAGGTCGGCGGTGCCGCGCTGATCGGCCTGGTGCTGGCCGGGTTGACCCTGATGCAGTCCGCCGCCCTGCTCGCCTGATCCGCCTCGGCCCGGCGGCTCAGTACGCCGGGCCGCCCGGGCGTACGGCGTGCAGCACCTCGGCGACCTCGCGCGGCGCGACCCCGAGGTCGTACCGGCTGAACAGGTGCAGCGAGGCGCCCCGGTCGATCTCCAGCGTCTCGGTGGCCAGCCCGAGGCGGGACCGGGTGTCCACGGTGATCCGGTCGATCTGCGACCACGGGATGTGCCGCCGTCCGGCGAAGCCCTGGATCACGGTGATCCCGGTGGGGTCCACCGCGAGCCGGACCGGCGCCACCAGGTCCCGTACGCCCCAGCCGAGCAGGACGGCCCCGACCAGCAGTCCGGCGCCGAGGCGTACCGGGTCGCCGTCGGCGAAGAGGACGCCGAGCGCCACGAAGAGGGCGGCGACGCCGAGCTTGCACACCGGCAGCGCGGTCTCGACCCGCCAGTGGCGTACGGAAGTGTCCGGTTCGGAGTGCACGGGTCCAGGATGCCACCGCCACCGGTTCGGCTGCCGGTGCGACCGTCCGGGGCCCCGGTCGCCGGGCTGCCGGCGGGGCGGGGCCGGGACCTCCTCGGAAGACCGCCCGGCGACGACGTAGTATCGGGGTCAGCCAAGTTACTGGGGAGTAGACATGGCGGACGCGGTCATCGTCGGTGCGGTACGTACCCCGGTCGGGCGGCGCGGCGGAGCACTCGGCGCCGTACACCCGGTCGACCTGTCGGCGCGGGTGCTCACGGCGCTCGCCGAACGCGCCGGACTGGACCCGGCGCAGGTGGACGACGTGATCTGGGGATGTGTCTCCCAGGTCGGTGAGCAGGCCTGGAACGTCGGCCGCAACGCCGTACTCGCCGCCGGCTGGCCGGAGTCGGTGCCCGGCACCACGCTCGACCGGCAGTGCGGGTCGAGCCAGCAGGCGCTGCACTTCGCGGCGGCGGCGGTCGCCTCCGGCCAGGCCGACCTGGTGGTCGCCGGCGGCGTGGAGTCGATGACCCGGGTGCCGATGGGCAGCAGCATCGCCCCCGGCGGCTCGACCGGCACCGGCCTGCCCTACGGCGACCTGGTCCGGGACCGCTACCGGGGTACGCCCGGCTTCGCCGCCGACGATCCGGTGCCGTTCAACCAGGGCGTCGGCGCGGAGCTGATCGCCCAGCGCTGGGGGCTGACCCGGCGGCAGCTCGACGAGTACGCGCTGGCCAGCCACGAGAAGGCGGCCGCCGCGCAGGACGCCGGTGCCTTTGCCGCGGAGATCGTCCCGGTGGTCGTACCGGACGGTGCCAAGGTGCGGGCCGACGAGGGGATCCGCCGGGACACCAGCCTGGAGCGGCTGGCCGGGCTGAAGACCCCGTTCCGGGCCGACGGGGTGGTCACCGCCGGCTCCGCCTCGCAGATCTCCGACGGCGCCGCCGCGCTCGCGGTGACCACCTCCGAGTGGGCCCGGCGCAACGGGCTGCGGCCGCTGGCCAGGATCCACACCGCCGTGGTCACCGGCGACGACCCGGTAGTGATGCTCACCGCACCCATCCCGGCCACCGCCAGGGCGCTGCGCCGGGCCGGGCTCGGCATCGAGGAGATCGGGGTGTACGAGGTCAACGAGGCGTTCGCCCCGGTGCCGCTCGCCTGGCTGGCCGAGACCGAGGCGGACCCGGCCCGGCTCAACCCCCGGGGCGGGGCGATCGCCCTCGGTCACCCGCTCGGCGGCTCCGGTGCCCGGATCATGGCCACGATGCTGCACCACATGCGCGACCACGGCCTCCGGTACGGCCTCCAGACGATGTGCGAGGGCGGCGGGATGGCCAACGCAACCATCGTGGAACTTCTATAATTTCATTCTCATCCATGCCTCGGCCGCGTCATCCCCGGCCGGATCTCGTTGGAAGAGGCGTGGATGTGTTCTGTCGAACGTTCCTACCGGCCGCCGCCGAGACCGGGGTGGCCAGCCCGACGGTGAGTCGGCACCTGCCGGTGCTGCGCAACTGCGTACCGGCCGGCGACGTCACGGTCCTGGTGACCCGGTGCACCCGCCCGGAACAGCCCACGAACGGCTGCCTGCTGCTGCTCACCACCCGCCGGCTGGTGGTGACCGAGCAGACCTGGCTGCTGCACCGGCTGCGGCTGCACCTCAACACCGAGCTGCGGCACCTCAACAACGTCGCCTGGAACCCCGACCCCCGGGCCTCGATGGTCGAGCTGGCCGCGACCGCCGTCGACGGGGTACGCGAGCGGTTCCTGATCCGGGCCGACCGGCCCAGCCAGCTGTGGCAGCTCGACGCCCTGTTCAGCCAGGTCTTCCGGCCGAAGATGGCGGCCCGGTCCCGGGTGGCGGACCCCGCCGCACCCCTCGACCGCCCGGTCGTGCCCGGCACCCTGCACCAGCACCCGATCCCGACGGCGGTGGCGGCGACCCCGCCGGCCCGACTCACCGCCCCGGCCCGCGCCCCGCGACTCAGCCCCGCCGTAGCCGTCTGAGTCGCCGGTCAGCACCACCGTCGCCGGCCGGCCCGGCCTCGCACCCGGCCTCCCGGCGAGCCCACGGCAATCCGTACCGGATCCGAACGTTGCCGGCGGGGGCACCGGGCCGACGATCGGACATCATTGGCCGGTGGCCGTCGACACCGCGCAACCCGGTACCTCCCCGCACCGGGGTCTCGTCCTGGTGGTCGAGGACGAGCGGTCCATCGCCGACCTGGTCCGGCTCTATCTGACCCGGGACGGCTACGGCGTACACGTCGAACACGACGGCGACGCCGGACTCGCCGCGGCCCGCCGGCTGCGGCCGGTCGCCTGCGTACTGGACATCGCCCTGCCGGGCCTGCCGGGCACCGAGGTCTGCCGCCGGCTGCGCGCGGCCGGGGACTGGACGCCGGTGATCTTCCTGACCGCCCGGGACGACGAGGTGGACCGGATCGTCGGGCTGGAACTCGGTGCCGACGACTACGTGACCAAGCCGTTCAGCCCGCGCGAGCTGGTCGCCCGGATCCGGGCGGTGCTGCGCCGCACCGGCGGCGCGCCGGACGCCGCCGAGCAACCCCGGGTGGTCGGCCCGGTCACCCTCGATCCGGTACGCCGGCAGGTCACCGTGGCCGGCGCCCCGGTGCAGCTCACCTCGACCGAGTTCGACCTGCTGGCCCACCTGATGGGTCGGCCGGGCCGGGTCTTCACCCGGGAGGAGCTGCTGGCCAGCGTCTGGGGCTACGCCGCGCACACCGGCACCCGCACCGTCGACGTGCACGTCGCGCAGGTACGCGGCAAGCTCGGCCCGGCCGCCGACGTGATCCGGACCCATCGCGGCGTCGGGTACGCCTGTGTCGGCTGACCCGCTGCCCGGGGCGGGCCAGCCGGTGGCAGACCCGACCGGCGACCCGCCGCAGCAGAACCGGCCGCGCCGGTTCGGGCGTACCCTGACCGCCCGCGCCGTCGCGGTCAGTTGCGCGGTCGCCCTGGTGTCGGTGCTGGTCACCGCCGTCGTCGCGGTACCGCTGGCCGCCCGCTCGGCGGAACGGCAGGCCCGGGACGCGCTGACCGCCCAGGCCCGGCTCGCCGCCGAGGCACTGCGCAACCGGCTGGACCGGGGGCGCGCCGCCGACGAGGAACGGATCGTCCGACAACTGCGCAACCAGGGCATCGACGCGTACCTGATCAGGGCCGGCAGCCCCGACCGGCCCGGCCTGCCCGCCGAGGTGGTCGAGCGGGTCGCCGCCGGCCGGAACTTCTCCGGGCGGCGGACCGTCGCCGGTCAGCCGGCGATGGTCGAGGGGCGCTGGCTGCCCGGCGGCAACGGCGTCGTGCTGGCCCGGCCGGCCACCACCGGACTCTGGGGCGACGTCGCCGGGCTGCTCTGGCTGCCGCTGCTCGCCGGGCTGGCCGCCGGGGTGGTGGCCGGGGCGCTGCTGGCCCGCCGGCTCGCCCGGCCGATCCGGCACGCGGCGACAGCGGCGGCCCGGCTGCGCTCCGGCGACCGGGCGGTACGCCTGCCGGTGGAACCGCCGGAGGAGGCCGCCGACCTGGCGTACGCGCTCAACGAGCTGGCCGCCGCGCTGGCCCAGAGCGAGGGGCGGCAGCGGGAGTTCCTGCTCTCCGTCTCGCACGAGCTGCGCACCCCGCTGACCGCGATCCGTGGCTACGCGGAGGCACTGGCCGACGGGGTGGTCGGCCCGGAGGGTGCCCAGCGGGCCGGGCAGACCATGCTGACCGAGGCGGAACACCTCGACCGGCTGATCGGCGACCTGCTGTCGCTGGCCCGGCTGGAGGCGGCCGACTTCGCCCTGGAGCCGGTGACGGTGGACCTCAACCAGTTGACCGCCGACGCGGCGCAGGTGTGGAGCGCCCGCTGTGCCGCGCTCGGCGTCGTACTGCGCGTCGAGGCGTCGGCCGGGCCGATCTCGGCGTACACCGATCCGGGCCGGATCCGGCAGGTCGTGGACGGGCTGCTGGAGAACGCGCTCCGGGTCGTACCGCCGGGCGCGGCGATCGTGCTCGCGGTACGCCCGGCGGGGCCGGCCGAGCCGCCGGGTGGGGTGCTGGAGGTCCGGGACGGCGGGCCGGGGCTGACCGACGACGATCTGGCGGTGGCCTTCGAGCGCGGCGCGCTGCGCCAGCGCTACCAGGGGGTACGCAAGGTCGGCAGTGGTCTCGGGCTGGCCCTGGCCGCTGGTCTGGTGCGCCGGCTGGGCGGCCGGATCACCGCCGGACACGCGCCGGAGGGTGGCGCCCGGTTCACCGTCCGGCTACCGGCCGGACACTGGACCGGTCACCGGTCGCAGGGGTCGGCGCCCCTTACCCCGGGCCTGCCGGTGGCTCGGGCGACCCCGCCGCCGGCCCGCGCCGATCCTGCCGAACACGCGTGACCGGCGAGGCCGGGTGCGGATGCCAGGCATGGCCCAGGCCGGTAATCAGGCTAGGCTAGGGCCGATTTGTCGTCGGCACCGTGGAGACTCCCGTGAAGCTCTCGATCCTCATGCCGGTCTACAACGAGGAAGAACGCATCGCGGACGCCCTCAAGCAGGCCCTCGCGGTCGACTATCCGTGCGAGATCGAACTCGTCGTGGTCGATGACGGTAGCCGAGATGGTACCGGAGAGATCCTCGGCCGGGCCGACGACACCCGGCTCCGGGTGATCACCCATCCCCGCAACGCCGGCAAGGGTGCGGCGATCCGGACGGCGGTGGACAACGCCGAGGGCGAGTACATGGTGATCCTCGACGCCGACCTGGAGTACGACCCGCAGGACATCCCGAAGCTGCTCGCCCCGGTGCTGGACGGCCGGGCCACGGTGGTCTACGGAAATCGGACGTTCGGCAGCCACAGCGCCTACAGTTTCTGGTACGTGATGGGCAACAAGGCCGTCACCACCGCCGCCAACGTGCTCTTCAACTCCTACATCGGCGACCTGGAGACCTGCTTCAAGCTGATGCCGGTCGCGCTCTACCGCTCGCTGGACGTCCGGTCCCGGGGCTTCGGGATGGAGGCGGAGGTGACCGGCAAGCTGCTGCGCCGCCGGATCCGCCCCTACGAGGTGCCGATCAGCTACCGGGCCCGCAACCGGGAAGAGGGCAAGAAGATCACCTGGAAGGACGGCGTCGAGGCGCTGCTGATCCTCGGCCGGGAGCGTACCCGCCGACGGGAGACCTCCGGCCGGCGTTGACCGCCCGCCCGGCACCCGCCCCCGACCAGGGCGCGGTCAGGGGCGCGGCTGTGGCCGTGGCGTGTGGTCAGCCCAGAAACTCGACGATCGACCGGCGCAGCCCCGCCGGGTCGAGGCCGTGCCACCGGGCGTGGTCCGCCGGCTCGCCGTAACGCCGCAGGTCGGTGCGGCCAACGCCGAGCGAGAGCGACCGGTGTGGTACCCCGGCCAGCGCCGCGCCGAGCAGCGCGCTCGACGTACCGGCCAGGTACGGCTCGACCAGTACCACCGCCGGGGCGGTGCCGGCCGAGGTGGCGGCACCCGCCAGCTCCCGCAGCCCGACCACGTCGAACGGGCGCGGGGTGTGGGTGTACGCGACCGTCACGTCCAGCCCGGCGACCGCCGCCAGCACCGGCCGGAGCATCGGGCCGACCGCCACCACCAGGGCGGAGCCGGCCGAGCCCCGGCGAAGCACCGTCAGCCGCCCCGCCCCGGGCAGCGGCGCCTCGTTGACCTGGGTGGAGAGCCGCAGGTAGACCCGGTCGTCGTGCCGGACGGCGGCCCGCAGCAACCCCGGCACCTCGGCCGGATGCCCGGGCACGTGCACGGTCCAGTCGGTGAGGGTGTCCAGCAGGGCCACGTCGCCCGGGGACATGTGCGTGCGGCCCATGCTCGCCCCGTCGTACGACGCGCCGACGCTGACCACCACCGCACCCACCCCCTGGTGGTCGAGGTCGAGCTTGAGCTGCTCGTACGCCCGGTCGACGGCGAAGGTGGCGTACGAGTGCACGATCGGGCGCAGTCCGGTCAGGGCGAGCCCGCCGGCCACCCCGACCATCAACTGCTCCCGGATGCCGACGTTGAGCACCCGGTCCGGGTGCGCCCGGGCGGCGGGCGCGAAACTCGACGCCGAGATGTCGGCGAGCACGACGGCGGTGCGCGGCTCCTCGTCCAGCAGCGCGGTGGCGGTGTCGATGAAGGTGTCCCGCATCGTCGGTCACTCCTTGGCGTCGACGACCGCGACGACCACGTGCGGCCGATCCGGTCCGGCGGCGGTGAGGGCGGTCTCGATCGCGTCGTGGTCGCGGCCGTCGACGGTGCTGGCGGACCAGCCGTGCACGGTGAACCGGCTGGCGATCCCGCCCGGCCAGCCGTGGCTGGCGGACTGGTTGTCGATCACGATCGCGGTGAGCGTGCCGAGCCCGGTCGCCCCGGCGTACGCCATCGCCTCGTGGTTCGACCCCTCGTCGAGTTCGGCGTCGCCGAGCAGGACGTACACCCGGGGTCGGTCCAGGCCCTGGGCGCGCAGCCCCAGCGCGGTGCCGACGCCCAGCCCGAGGCCGTGGCCGAGCGAGCCGGTGCCGATCTCGACTCCGGGGACCAGTACCCGGTCCGGGTGGTGGCCGAGCCGGCTCTCCGGGCCGGCGAGGTCGTCGAGCCAGTGCTCCGGGATGAAGCCCTTGGCGGCGAGCACCGCGTAGTAGGCGGCCGGTCCGTGCCCCTTGGAGAGCAGGAAGCGGTCCCGGTCGGGCTCGTCGGCGGTCGCCGGGGAGACCCGCAGGATCCGGTCGTAGAGCACCCAGAGCACGTCGAGGGTCGAGTGTGCGCTGGGCGCGTGTTTCTCGTCGCCGGTCAGCCGGCGTAGCAGCGGCCAGAGTTCGGCCGGAAGTTCGGAGCGCCGCAGGTTCGGCGCGGATCGGCGGGTACGCCCCGGCGGGGCTGCTGTGGTCGTCATGCCTCTACCCTGCAAGTTGAAGTGCGCTTCAACTCAAGCCCTTCGGGACGGGGGAGGATCGACGTGCGGCAGGAGGGGCTGACCATCGGGGAACTGGCCGCCCGCTCCGGCGTGGCGACCTCGGCGCTGCGCTACTACGAGCGGCTCGGGCTGATCCGGGCCCGGCGTACCGGCGGCAACCAGCGGCGCTTCGACCGGGCCGAACTGCGCCGGGTGTCGTTCATCCGGATCTCGCAGCAGCTCGGCGTCTCGCTGGAGGACATCCGGGAGGCCCTCGCCGAGCTGCCGGACGGGCGTACCCCGACCAAGGCCGACTGGGCACGGCTTTCCGCCCGCTGGCGTCGCCGGCTGGACGAGAAGATCGAGCTGCTGACCCGGCTGCGCGACGACCTGACCAACTGCATCGGCTGCGGCTGCCTCTCGCTGCGCAGCTGCAACCTCTACAACCCGGGCGACGAGCTGGCCGCCGAGGGCAGCGGCCCGCGCCGGATGCTGCCCGCCCCGTCCCCGCTCCCGTCCCCGGAGCCGGACCCGGCCGACGGGACCGGGTGATTCAGTCGACCGTGAGCAGCACCTTGCCGACGTGGTCGCTGGACTCCACGACCCGGTGCGCCTCGGCCGCCTGGGACATCGGCAGCCGGCGGTAGATCACGGGGCGGACCGAGCCCGACTCGATCAGCGGCCAGACCTCCTCGCGTACGCCCCGGACGATCGCGGCCTTCTCGGCGGCGGGCCGGGAGCGCAGCGCGGTCGCGGCCACCGAACCCCGCTTGGCCAGCAGCGCCGCCAGGTCCAGCTCGCCCTTGCGGCCACCCTGGAGGCCGATCACCACGATCCGGCCGCCGGTGGCCAGCGCCTTGACGTTACGCCCGAGGTAGGAGGCGCCCATGATGTCCAGGATCACGTCGGCGCCCCGGCCGTCGGTGAGCCGCTTCGTCGCCTCGACGAAGTCCTCCTCGGCGTAGTCGACCAGACCGCTGGCGCCCAGCTCGCGGAGCTGGTCGTGCTTGCCGCCCCGGGCCGTGGCCAGCACGGTGGCGCCGAGGGCCGCGCCGAGCTGGATCGCGAAGGTGCCGATGCCGCTGCCGCCGCCGTGCACGAGGAGCGTCTCCCCGATGCCGAGCCGGGCCAGTTGCACCACGTTGGACCAGACCGTGCAGGCGACCTCGGGCAGTGCCGCCGCGTCGGCCAGGTCGACCCCCTCCGGTACCGGCAGGAGCTGACCGGCCGGCACCGCCACCCGTTCGGCGTAGCCACCGCCGCTGAGCAGCGCGCAGGCGGGATCGCCGACGCTCCAGCCGGTCACCTCGGCGCCGACCGCGCTGACCACGCCCGCGCACTCCAGACCGGGGTACGGCGGAGCGTCCGACGGCGGCGGATAGTGTCCCTGGCGTTGCAGCAGGTCCGCCCGGTTGACCCCACTCGCCCGGACGTCGAGCGTCACCTCGTCCGGCCCGGGGGTCGGCTCGGGCACGTCGGCCCAGACCAACGCGTCGGGTCCACCCGGCTCGGGAATCGTGATCGCCTTCATCGCTCCAGTCTTACCCGATCTCCCTTCCGCCCCAAGACTCGACCCGCGAGCCCGTGATCGTTCCGGTGGTCCCGTGGCTCTCGGCCGGGTACGCCCGTCGATCCGTCGGCGGTCCCCGGGCTGGTACGCCCGGCCGGCCGCCGGTCATGGCACACTAGGCACGGCCGTGCAGCGCCGTCCCAGGACGGCCACGGTCCGGGAGGGCTCGCCTAGTGGCCGATGGCGCTGGTCTTGAAAACCGGTAGGGCGGCAACGTCCTCGTGGGTTCGAATCCCACGCCCTCCGCTTTGACCTGCGGCAATACAGATCATGTCGAGGACCCGAGGGGTACCGCCCGGCCGGTGCCCCTTTGCTCTGGACACGCCATGGACACGACGCGCCGTCACTGGGCCACATCCCGACGCTCACGGTCCGGCAACAGCGCCACGACCGCCTCCGCCCGCCCCGTCGTGCATGGCCCGGCGGACGTGCTGGTACAGGTTCTCGGTGATCGTCGTCGTGGCGTGACCCACCTGGTCGCTGACGACCTTCACCGGCACCCCGCCGCCAGCGCCAGCGTCGCCGCCGTGTGCCGACCCATGTGCAGGGTGATCACCGGCAAGCCGAGCCGTTCGGCAGCGTTGCGGAAAAGTCCGACTGCTCCACCACATGCTCGCGGCGACTGACCTAGCAGAGCTTAGCGGTCTTGTCTAGCTACCACGGTAACAACTAGTCACCCCACGATAGCTACCCATTGACGAGTAGGAATCACCTGCATACTCTAAGTCCGAGCGTTGATCAACCTCATCGTACAGTTCGATCCGACGCGAGAACGGGGCATGACGCGAATCAAGCACGTCCTGAAACGATCTTCTATCACTGTGGCGATAACCCTGACCGGGGTAGTTGCCGTCGCTGCGCCCTCTCAGGCATCGTCCGAGCAGCAACGTGACGCGAGACCGGGATCAGCTAGCGAAGCACTTATTACTTGGTACCTCATTCATCCGAGCACGGGATTATGTCTTGATGCCAGCGTCTCGCAGGGTGTGCGCCTGGTGCTGTGTGAAGTCGGCAACCCCTAGCAGCAGTGGAGACACCTGACTGACTTGGATGACTTGCTATTCCATCCGCAGAGTGGGCTATGCCTCGATTACAGCGTTTCGCAGGGGCTTCGACTTAATGACTGCTTGGGGAACAGTTATCAATGGTGGAGTCGTATCGTAGTTTAGGCCCCCCTAGTTCTTCCTCTGCCTAAGAGGGTGTCTGAGAAGGAGCCATCAGGGCCGCTGATGGTCGGTACGGCGTTGCTGGTGGGTGGTTGGTGCGCCTCGGGTAAGGCTGCGGGTCATGGCGTTGATGGCGGCCCAGCGGATCAGTGCTTCGGAGATGGGTGTTGATCGGGCGGCATTCCGTTGACGGTCAGTCGGATCATGTCCTGCTCGGTGAGGTCTCCGCGCTTGGTGGTTACGTCGGCGGCGGCGCACATCGCGAGGATGGTGGGGCGGCCAAGGCGAGGGCGCAAGCGGTGCCGGGAGTGCCGCGCTCCGACCGATCCGGGCGGAGCGCGGCATGGCTGGCCGACCTTCCTCCGACCGCCTGGAATCCTGAGCCCCATGGGTCAGGACAAAATGCGAACGCCGGACCGGATCCTCTCCGTACGGCGCCTGTCGATCTCGCTGGCCGCCGGCGCCGTCGTCGCCGCGGTCGTCGCGGTGTTCGGGTTCCCCGAACTGTTTCCGCTGGTCGGTTGGAACGTGGCCGCTACCGTCGTGTTGTTCTGGGTCTGGCGGATCAGTTGGCATCAGGGGCCGGAGGGCACTGAACGACTCGCCGAGGAGGAGAGCCGGTCACGCTCCACCGACGGCGCGGTGTTGATCGCCGCGGTGGCCAGCCTCGGCGCCGTGGCCTGGGCCCTCGTTCACTCGTCAAGCAATCAGGACGCGCTCGCGGTCACTCTGGTCATCGTGAGTGTGATCACGGCGATCCTGTCCTGGGGGTTGATGAACACCGTATTTGCCCTCAAGTACGCACGCATGTTCTACCTTGAGGATGGCGGGATCGACTTCAAACAGAGCGAGCTACCGGCCTACACCGACTTCGCCTACCTGGCGTTCACCGTCGGCATGTCTTTTGCGGTGTCGGAGAGCGAACCGGCCAGTACGCGGATCCGGAAGACTGCCCTCGGCCACGCACTGCTGTCCTACCTGTTCGGCACGGTCATCCTCGCCGTGGCCGTGAACCTGGTGACCGGCCTGGGCGGGTCCTGATCAGCCAGACTTCTCGCCGACCCGGCGGCACGGTCGGTCCACGGAAGGCGCGACCGTTGGCGATACGCGCCCCGTCGCCACCGCTCGGTGTCAAGCTGATGCGGTACCACGGAGTGAGGAGCCGCGAAGGATGGGGACCAGGACCGCAGCGGACGGGACCTCTTGCGCGCAGCGTTGATCGTCCTGACCGCGGTCGGCGCGGCCGTGGTGGTGGACCTGTTGACCGGCGTGCTGGTCCGCCGGTTCGCCCGTGGCCGCTACCGGTGGCTGCTGACCCCACTGCGCCAGGCCTGCCGCCGCCCGACCACGGTGGTGCTGCTGCTCGCGGCGGTGTACATCGCGCTGCCACCGGGTGGGAACGAGTGGGTCCGCGTGGTTCGCCATGTCATCCTGCTGCTGTTGATCGCTAGCGCCGGATGGTTGGTGGTCAAGGCGCTGCACGTCGCCGAGGGCGTCGCGTTTAGCCGGCTGCCGGGCGAAACGGTCGCCGACCGCAGAATCCGCCGTGCCCGTACCCAGATCCGCCCGGTACGCCGGCTGACGTCGGCTGTCGTCATAGTGGTGGCGGTCGGCCTGATCCTGGTCACCTTCCGGCCCGTACGCTCGTTCGGGCTCACCTTCCTGACCTCGGCAGGCGTGATCGGCGCGGTGATCGGCCTGTCCGCCCGGACCGCGCTCGGCAACGCCTTCGCCGGCATCCAGGTCGCCTTCGCGGACAGTCTGCATGTCGACGACGTGCTGGTGATAGACGGCGAATGGGGACGGGTCGAGGAGGTGAAGCTGACCAACGTGGTGATCCGGCTCTGGGACGACCGGATGCTCGTCCTGCCCACCACCTACTTCACCGAACACACCTTCCAGAACTGGACGCGGCACGAGACCCGGGTGGTCGGCGAGATCCGTATCCACGTGGATCACACCGCCGACCTGGACGACCTCCGGCAGGTGACCAGACGGCTCGTCGAGTCGTCGCCGCTGTGGGACCGGCACCAGTGGGTGTTGCAGATGGTCGACGCCACCCCGCAGACCGTGGTCATCCAGGTCCAGGCCTCCGCCGCAGACGGGCCGAGCGCCTGGGATCTCCGCTGCGACCTTCGCGAGGGCCTGATCCATTACCTGCGGAACACCCATCCGCAATGGCTGCCCCGCACCCGTGGCGAGTACCAGCCCTGACGCCGTCCACCGGCGACTGCGCTCGCTCGCCACGTCTAGAGGTTCAGAACCGCGCCGGCTTGGCCGAAACGGCGCAGAGCACCTCCGTGCTGACGTCGGTCGCGTCGACGAGGTGGGCGAGGGACGCGGCCTCGGTCTCGTCTCGGGCGGACTGTGCCGGGGTGAGGCAGGCGGCCAGCGCGCCGCCGACACCGAGCACCTGGTCGAGGTGCTGCGCGACGTGGATCGTCGGCAACTTGCGGCCGGTCTCCAGTTCGTGAAGGTGGCTCTTCGACCGGTGGGCGAGCTGGGCGAGGGCACGGACCGAGAGTCCTCGCTCCTGTCGTAGTCGGCGGAGAAGCGGGGCGAGGTACGGGTCGACGTCGTACATGGGAACCGTCCCAGGTTAGAGCTGGGTGGGTGGTCCGGGCCCTAACCCCGGAGCACCACTTCGGACGGTACACAACCTCGGCGTACGGCACCTCCTCGTCGAGGGGCGCTCGAGGAGGACCTCCGATGTCTCCGTTTTCTGCCGCTGTGGATCTGTCCGTGTGGGGCCTGGTCCGCCACCTGGGAGATGTTCCACACTCTGTTGACGACTACGCGGGGCGTACCCCTACGCTCTACGCGTAGTAATCGCGCGGTGATTCTTCGTGCACATCTTCCACGAAAATCGGCGGTACGGGGCCGCTGGCGACAGTCAAGCCCGAGTGGGCGTACGGAGCGAAGCGAGGGCGCCATGGAGCTGCGGCTCACCCCGGTGCAGGTGCGGAACCGACTGATCCTGGTGGCCCGGCGGATCGTCGCCGACCACGCCTCGGACGCCGAGGGAATCTGCCGGATCTGCGGTGTCCTGCACTGCGAGGCGCTGGCGGCGGCACGCGGCTATCTGGCCCGGGTCGAGGAGCCGCGCCGCCCGATGGTGGTGGAGATCCACCGCCGCGCGGCAGTACCGCCGCCCGGGGTCACCGCCACCGCGCTGCGGATCGCCGCCGACGCGGTGCCGCAGGACACCGAGCCGTAGCGGCGGCACGGCGGCCGGCGTACCGGTCCCGGTGAGGTCCGCGCGGGTGGTTACCCGTCGAACGGGTAGAAAGGGCACGGTGCCGGTTGCCCGGCCCGAGCCACCCGCTGTGCGGAAAGGACATCGCGATGACTCTCGACCGACCCGTTCCACCCGACCCGTACGAGATGTTGCCGAGCGTTCCGGCATTCACGTTGACCAGTAACGACGTCCAGAACGGCGAGCCGATGGCGGCCGAGTTCGTCCACCCGAGCGTCGGCGGCGGGAACCTCTCGCCGCAGCTCGCCTGGACGGGCTTCCCCGCCGAGACCAGGAGCTTCGCCGTCACCTGCTACGACCCCGACGCGC
Organism: Plantactinospora veratri; assembly: GCF_036421995.1. Classification (NCBI taxonomy): domain Bacteria; kingdom Bacillati; phylum Actinomycetota; class Actinomycetes; order Micromonosporales; family Micromonosporaceae; genus Plantactinospora; species Plantactinospora veratri. The sequence continues at coordinate 11,333 of NZ_JAZGQL010000031.1, read as the reverse complement.
CCACCGGCAGCGGATTCTGGCACTGGGTGCTGGTCAACGTGCCGGCCGAGGTGACCGAGCTGCCCAGGGGGGCCGGGCAGGAGTCGTCGGCCGGGGTCCAGGGCGCGTTCAGCGTGCGCAACGACTACGGCGAGCAGACGTACGGCGGTTCCGCGCCGCCGGCCGAAGACCGCCCGCACCGGTACGTCTTCGCCGTGCACGCGCTCGACGTGGAGAAGCTCGACCTCACCCCGGAGGCGAGTCCGGCGTACGTCGGGTTCAACCTGACCTTCCACACCCTGGCTCGGGCGGTGATCCGGCCGACGTACCAGGTCAAGGGCTGAGGCTGGCGGCGGGGCCGGCATCCGGCGAGACGAGCCGATGCCGGCCCGTGGCCCGCGGTGGCTTCAGGCGGGCACTCGGGCGACCGCGAAGACCGACTGGCCGAACGGCGGCCGGACCACCCGCTCGGCGGCCTTGGTCACCGGCAGTACGAGGCTGTCGTACACCTTGACCATCGGCCCTTCCTTGGGCATCAGCCGGAAGACGCTGGTCGCCATGTAGTAGCCGATCAGGCCCAGCGCGTTGGCGTAGTGCAGCGTCTCGACCTCCAGGCCGGCCTCTTCGAGCGCGGCCCGCATGGTCTTCTTGGTGTAGCGCCGGACGTGCCCGGTGGCGATGTCGGCCGGGCTCATCGCGAACTGGAAGGCCGGCACGATCAGCACGATCGCCCCGCCGGGCCGGACCAGGTTGCGCATGCTCCGCAGCGCACCGACGTGGTCCTCGATGTGCTCCAGCACGTTGTAGGAGACGGCCGCGCTGTAGTCACCCTGCTCGGTGTTGGGCAGCAGCATCTGCCGCACCTCGATGGTCGGTTCGCTGGCGAGACGCTCCTTCAGCGCGACCAGCCGGTCCGGGTCAGCCTCGGTCGCGGTGAACCGCTCCAGGAACGGTGCCCACTCGATGGCGTAGTCGCCCAGGCCGCTGCCGATCTCGATCGGGTTGTTGCCCAGGTAGGGCAGCGCCAGCTCGACGAACCAGCGTCGGTGGTTGACGGCGGTGGCGAGGCCTTCGAGCACCTCTTCCTGAATACGTTGATCTCCAGTTATTTCTGCCATGCGTAGATCCCTCACGCTCTGACTCGACCTGCACTGGACCGACAGAGTGAACCATCTACGACGACCGTAGGGAAATTGGGGCACTCGTGCGAGCCGAACTCGTGACTTCAGGCATCGGTTGTGACCAGTTCGGGGGCGTTTTCGTTCCAGACCACCCGAACATAGCCCCAGGACGTTCGTCCGGCGTGACGCGGGGATAACGGTCCAGTGTCGATCTCCCGATCGGCCGCCACGCTCCGGGATCCTCCGGTGACGGCTCGGCTCGTCGGGGCGGTGGAGCCGGGTCGGAGCGCTGACGGCGGGCTCAGGGGGTACGGATGCAGCAGCCGGCGCAGACCTTGGGCTGTGGCAGGGTGAAGGCCAGGCAGCAGGTCTTGCGCTGCACGGTCAGCTCGCCGGTCGGACCAGGCACCAGCTCGACCAGGTCCGCCACGCCCAGGGTCTCCAGCAGCGTCCCGATCGTCTCGGCCGAGCCGCCGGGCAGCGCGTCGGCGGCCCGGAGCACGCCGTGCGCCACGCCCGAGGCGACCGAACCGAGCAGCGTCCGGGCGCCGACCCGGACCTGCTGGTGCAGCGAGTCGAGCATCGGGGTCAGGTGGGCGTCGAGCAGGGACGCGCGCAGCGCGGCGAGCAGTTCGGCCTCGCCCAGCACCACGCGTACCTCGGGCAGGCCGTGCAGGGCCAGCGGGTCCGAGGGGAGCACCGCGATCTCGGTGCTGCGGCGCATGCCTAGCGTGAGCAGCGGCCGATGGTCCTCGAACCGGACCAGCACGTCGGCGGGGCGCAGCAGCGGCACCCGGCGTGCGGAGGCCCAGCCGAGCACCACGGGCAGCAGCAGCCAGTAGGTGTAGGACTTCCAGGCCAGTGCGGCGGCGGCGTGCGAGGTGGCACCCCAGCGCTGCCGGGTGACGGCCAACAGCTCGGGCAGCCGGGTGCCGTCCACCAGCTCGGTCGCCGAGGACCAGCCGGTCTCGTCGGAGACCAGCAGGCCGGTCGCGAGGCCGGGCAGTTCGTCGGTGCCGAAGGCGGCCCGCAGGGTCGCGCTGACCGGAGCCAGCGGCGCGGCGGCGCGGTCGCCGATCAGGATGGTCACGCTGGGTCGCCGTCTCGGGGCGTTCCGGTCGACGGGCAGGCGCCCGGCACGACGGCCGCAACCGGACTGGTCTGCCTCGGGAACACCTGGATCAACCCCCCATGTCTGACACCGACCGTCACCATAGCCTACTAAGGCAAGGCTAACCAGAGTAGGGGGCTCGCGCATCCCGACCCGCGATGTTCGCCCTCGACACGTCGAAGATCTGACCGGTACGCCAGGAGCGGGCGGTGGAGGATCATCCACGGAGACCGGAATGTCAAGCCATTGTCGTTAACGCGCCAGTTCTGTCAGACTGGCCGGCTCGGCCAGCAAACTGAGATTCCCGGCCAGAGGAACCTGATGACCACGCCAATCGAGCGGGCTGCCGACTCGTTCGCGGCCGAGCTTTCCCGTCGGCGGGTCGAGCGGGGCATGACCAAGAAACAGCTCGCGGCCCGGATGGGGTTCGACCCTTCCTACGTCAGCCATGTCGAGGGTCGGCGACACCGGCCGACCGAGGACTTCGCCCGGCGCGCGGAGGCGGTACTCGGCGCCGCCGGAGCGATCTGGCAGCGCTTCCAGGAGTACGACGAGCTGCGGCAGGCCCGCTCCAGTGCGGTAGCGCACCGCGACCCGCCCGTACCCGAGCAGTGGATGCCGCCCGGCACCGGCCTGATCGTGGAGCAGGAGACCGCGACGCTCGCCTACCACGAGGGTGCGTACCGCTGTGTGATCCGGCGGGCGCTCTACAACGCCGGTACGGAGCCGGTCACCCGCTACCTGGTGCGGATAGCCGTGGACCGCTATCCCAACGACCCGGCCCGGTCCAACCGGCACCACCGGGAGAACCCGCTGACCTTCGCCGAGCTGGACCTCCAGGCGTTCTGCGACGACCAGGGCAGCCGCGAGCCGATGGAGTGGCGCAAGAAGCACGACCGGGACGCGTTCAAGGAGGTGTGGCTGCTCTTCGAGAACGGCGACGGCCGGTTTCCGCTGTACCCGGGCGAGCGGGTCACCACCGAATACTCCTACCGGGTCAACCAGGACAAGTGGGGGCAGTGGTTCCAGCGGGCGGTACGGCTGCCCACCCGCCGGCTCGCGCTCCGGCTCGACCTGCCGCTCGACCTCGATCCGCAGGTCTGGGGCGTGGAGACGTCGCTCTCGGCCGAGGAGGGGCCGCTGCGTACGCCACTGGTCCGGCACGACGAGGGCGGCCGGGCGCTCTTCGAGTGGTCGACCGACGACCCGCCGCTGAACGCCCGCTACCGCCTGGAGTGGCGCTACCGGGCCCAGCCGGCCACCCCCGCGACCGCGCCCGCCGAATCGGCGGAGGGCCGGGCCAGCGACCGGATGCGGGCCGCCGGCATCGTGCAGCTCGGCGCGGACCTGCTCCGCCAGCCGGCCCGGCACTTCGACCTGCCCCGGGACGACGCCAACGCCCGGGACGTGGTGGCCCGGCTCCGGGCCGCCCTGGAACGCCTCGACGAGCTGCACCCGTTCAGCAAGGGGGTCGGGCTCGCCGCACCGCAGATCGGGCTGCCCTGGGCCGCCGCCGTGGTACGCCCACCGGACCGGGACGCCGAACCGGTCGTACTGCTCAACCCCCGGGTGGTCGACGCCGCGCTGGATACCGACGAGCAGTACGAGGGCTGCCTCTCCCTCTTCGACCTCCGTGGCCTGGTGGCCCGGCCGCTGCGGCTCGACGTCGAGCACGCGCGCTGGGACGGCGGGCGCATGATCACATCGTTCGAACTCGCCATGGCCCGCCTGGTCGCGCACGAGATCGACCACCTGGAGGGTCGGCTCTACGTCGACCGGATGGACCCGGAGGTCCCGCTGGTGCCGATCGAGGAATACCGGGACACCGGCAACCCCTGGCGCTACTGACCCGCCCGGCGGCAGCCCCCGAAACGGGAGCCGGGTCTCCGTGCCCTACGGAGAGGAGGGCACGGAGACCCGGCTTTGGGGGGAGAGGGAGGGTGTCTAGAGGTCGCCGAAGGCGTCGTACCGGATGTTCTCCGGGGGCACGTCGTCGGCGGCGAGCGCGCGGAGCGCGGACCGGACCAGGGAGGCCGATCCGGAGACGTAGCAGTCGTGGGTGGTCCACGGGCCGTACCGGGCGAAGACCTCGGCGATCTCGCCCCGTTCACCGGAGAAGCCGGGATCCGCGCTGCACGTCGGGATGACGGACAGCCAGGGGTGGGCGGCGGCGAGTTCGTGCAGCTCGGTCAGCCCGTACAACTCGTCACGGCTGGTCGCGCCGACGAAGACGTGCATCCAGCGGGTGCGGTTGTAGCCGGCCAGTTCCTCGGCGAGCGCCTTGATCGGGGCGAGACCGACACCGCCGGCCACGCAGAGCACGTCCCGGGTGGAGGACCGGTCCAGCGTCATCCCGCCCATCGGGGCGGCCACCCGCAGCAGGTCACCGACCTTGACCCGGCGTACCAGGGCGCTGGAGACCCAGCCGGCACCGACCGCCCGGACGTGGAAGTCGAGCGTGTTGTCCGGGCGCGGGGCGTTGGCGATCGAGTACGTCCGCCACAGGCGGGGCTGGTATCGGGGCACCTCGATGCTGACGTACTGCCCGGCCCGGTAGGGCAGCGGGTGCTGGAGCGCCCGACAGCTGAGTACGGCGACGTCGCTGCCCCGGCGTTCGTGGCCGATCACCTCCGCGTGCCAGAACGGCGGGTTCGGGTCGTCGGCCGCGCCGGCCTGCATGCGCTCGGCGATCACCCGGTAGGCGTCCCGCCACGCCTGGTCGTACTCGACGGTCCACTGCTCACCGGCGACCTCGGCCAGCGCGGCCAGCAGCGCGGTGCCCATGGTGTCGTAGTGCGCCGGCCGGACGTGGAATTTGCGGTGGTCACGACCGAGCGACCGGAGATAGTCGTCGAAGTTCTCCGGATCGTCGATGGTCTGGACGGCGGTCACGATCGCCTCCAGCAGGCGGTCCCGCTGGCCGCTCATCTGCACCGGAAACAACGTGCGCAGGGCGGGATCGGACAGGAACATCCGGGCGTAGAAGTACTCCCCGATCTTGTCCCGCCGGTCTTCGACGAGGGTCCAGCTCTCCTTCAACAGCTGCGCGAGGTTGTCCATGACACCTTCTCGGTCGGGGCCACTGCGCGAATAAGAATGAATACCGTGAGTCAGTGCCGGTCGCACAGAGTGTGCGATTGACGCTCGATCGGTCGTTGTCGGAGAACCGACTCCGATCGGGACCGGAATGGCTGCGAGCCGGCCGGAAATGTGGTTCGGCTCGGACCCGGCCGGACCCGGCCAGGCGGGACGGGCGGGACCAGACCAGACCGGGTCCGAAACGGCGGTGCCGGGACACCGGTCGGACGCTCCCGGCGGGCGGTCGGATCGGGCACAGTTGTCGGGTGACGGTTGATCTCGCCCGCCCGCTCTCCCGCCGGGTGCTCGGCACCGAGGTGCTCCTGGTCCTCGGGCTGTCCCTGGGACAGTCCGCGGTCTACTCGGCGGTGACGATCGTCGCCCGGCTCACCGCCGACCGGCCGCTCTCCCAGCAGACCGCCACGCTGAACGCCTCGCAGTCGGCGCGGCCCTGGCTCGACCTCACGTACCAGCTCCTCGGGATCTCCTTCGCCCTCGTGCCGGTGCTGCTCGCCGTACACCTGTTGGACCGGGACCGGATCCTGGACCGCGACGGGCTGCTCGCCCCGGACGCCGTGCCCGAGCAGCGCCGGGGCGGTGCCCGGGAGGTACTCGGCCTGGACGCCCGCCGGCCCGGCCCGGACCTGGCCTGGGGCGCGGCGCTGGCCGCCGCGATCGGCCTGCCCGGGCTCGGCCTCTTCTGGATCGCCGCGCACCTCGGAGTCAACGCCAGTGTCGTCCCGGCGAGCCTGCCGGACCTGTGGTGGGCGGTCCCGGTGCTCGTCCTCTCGGCCGCGCAGAACGCGATCCTCGAAGAGGTCGTCGTGGTCGGCTACCTGATGACCCGACTTCGGGAGCTGGGGTGGCGGATCGGTGCCGTTGTCGCCGCCAGCGCGCTGCTGCGCGGCTCCTACCACCTCTACCAGGGCTTCGGCGCGTTCGTCGGCAACGCGGTCATGGGAGTGGTGTTCGCGCTCTTCTTCCTGCGCACCAAGCGGGTGCTGCCGCTGGTGGTGGCGCACACCCTGCTGGACGTGGCCGCCTTCGTCGGCTACGCGCTGCTGCCCAAGGAGTGGTTCGACTGGCTGTAGGCGCCCGCTTCGTCCCCGACGGTCACCGCCGGACGTCCGGTCAGATCCGGCGACCCGCTCCCGAGCGGTAGTACCCGACGGCTCGGGCGGCGAGCCGTTCGGTGTCGGCGGAACCCTGCAACGCGGCGGCCAACGTCATCGCCCCGGGCAGTCGCCGTACGGCCAGCCGCAGCGCAAGCCAGTTCGCGGTCCGGGCGACGATCGGCGCACCCAGCCGCCAGCCCGCCTCGACCAGCCGGCCCACCTCCGCGTCGACATCCTCGTCCGAGGCGTCGTCCGTTGCGGGCCTGGCGTCGTCCCTCGCGGGCCTGGCGTCGTCCGTTGCGGGTGGGGCGTCGTCCGTCGGCGCAGCCGGGCCGGGGTCCTGCCGGCGTCCGGCGATCGCCGCCTCGGCGGCCGCCAGCGCGGCCCGGGCACTGGCCACGTCCGGGTGGACCCGGGTCAGCACCAGCACGTCGGCCGCCCGCTCCGACCCGGTCGGATCATGGTCGTAGGCGGCGGCCAGGTGCAGTACCAGGCCGGCCTGCGCCCAGGAGACGGCGGCCAGCTCGGCGAGCGGGGCGAGTACCCCGGTCGCCGTGGAGAGAGCGGCACCGGTGGCGGCGAGCCGGACGTACCGCCGGGTGGCCAGCCGGACCAGGCCGTCGGCGGTGGCACCCGGGTAGGTGGCCCGGACCCAGGCCGCCCAGGCGCGGGCCTCCGGACCCAGTCCGCGTACGGCGGCCAGGGCGAGCAGCTCGGGTGCGTACCCGGGGTGGTCGAGAATCAGCCGGACCGTCGAGGGGCGCGCCTCCCGGCCAGAGGTACGCCCCGAAGCCACCCGGTCGGCCGGGACGGTGTCGTCGGGCGCACCGACCGGGTGTGACGTGCCGATGCCGGTGGGTTCTGCGGGCGTACCGGTTGCCACGGGAGTCGTGATCCTGTTCACGGAAGGGTCGACCGCGTCGGTGGCGGGCTCGGACGACGGCGTTCCGACGCCCTTCTCGGCGGTGGTCTTCCTCGCCGTACCGGCCTTCCTGGCCGTGGCCTTCGTCACGCCGCCGACCTTTTCCACCGGTTCCTTGCTCGCGGCGGCGGCCTTCTTGGCGGTGCCGGCCTTCTTGGTGCCGGCCTTCTTGGCGGTGCCGGCCTTCTTCGCCGTGCCGATCTTCTGTGCAGTGGCCTTGGTCCCGGCCGTCTTCTTGCCGGCGGCCCTGGACGCGGCGGGCGCCGTCGTGGTGCCGCCCTGCGACCCGGCGTCGGCCGTGGTCTGCCCGTCCGCCGTGGTCTCCCCGTCGACGGTGTCCCTGTCGGCGGCGGCAGGCTTGGCTGCTGGGGCGGCCGTTGCGTCCGTGGTCGCCGCGCCGGATCCAGTCGCCGCGCCGGATCCCTCAGCCGGAGTCGTGCCGGTGGGCTGCGGGTGGGTCGGCGGTGGCACCGTGGCTGGCGGAACCCGGACGGCCCGTCGTGCGGCCGAGGGCGGTGTGGCGGGACCCGGCTGCGCGGGTGTTCCCGACGTCTGCGCGGGGCTCGCTGGCGCCTGGGCGGGCGTTCCCGACGGTTGGGCGGGTCGAGCGGGCGGTCGCCCCGACGTCGGTGGCTCGAGTTCGGGAGGCGGCTGGAAGAGCACCGTCGGAGGCGTCTTGCGGGCACGGGGGCGGGGCGGCGTCGGGGGCCGGTCGGCCGTCTCCGAGGCCGTCTCCGGGTCCGGAGCGGGGGTGAAGGTGGCCTTGGCCGGGCCGGAGCGGCGCGTGGACCTCGGCTCCGGGCGGCGTCGTGGCGGCTCGGTGGGCGGCTGCTCCTCCATATCACGTGAGCCTAGTCTCGGTGGCGGATCGGCACCGAACAGGAATCGGCGAGGGTCGTAACGTTCAACCTGGCGGGGCGGGCCGACCCGGGCCGGGCGTACCCTCGGGAAGTCGTTTTGCTCCGCCGGGTGGCCTCCCTGTATCCTCGACCGACGTGGTCTGGTGAGACCACGGGGAGACTTCGCCTAGTCTGGTCTATGGCGCCGCACTGCTAATGCGGTTGGGGTCTTAAAGCCCCTCCCGGGTTCGAATCCCGGAGTCTCCGCGCTGAGGTTGGTGTGTAGACTGACCCGGCACCTGCGCCCGTAGCTCAACGGATAGAGCATCTGACTACGGATCAGAAGGTTAGGGGTTCGAATCCCTTCGGGCGCGCAAGTTTGACCAGGGCATATAGCCAGATGGCTATATGCCCTGGAGTCGTGTGAGTCACGTGTGGGTCAGGGCTGGGACACACGATTTCAAGCCCCCCAAAGGCTCTGAGCTGCTGACTGGTAACCCCGCGCGGCGGGTTCACCAGATGATCACAGTCTGGATGTCCGGCTACGGTGGGTTGTTGGACGGGCTGTAGATGCTTCGAAGCAGTACGGCGTACTCTGTGTGCGACTCGTGATCTTGATTTTCTCGTTGACGGGGGCATGCCCCATGAGAGTGAGCATTTTTTCAATCTGACCGACGAGCAGCGGCAGCACGCTCCGCAGTTGCCACCCGCACTCCGTCGGGCCGGATGGCCAGAGGCGAGCATCCTTCGAGCGATCGTCGCGGCCACTCTGCGTACCGACCGTAGCGGGTGCGCTTGGCGGCGACTGCCAAGCAACCGCTCACCGCAGGATGCCGCTCACCGGTACCCCGTGCCTCGGGCAGTTGGACCGGTCGCACGCCCCATCGTCGATGCGCTGCGGGAACAAGGCCGCAACGCTCAACAGCGCAACACCCGCCCGTCGACGGACCTCCTCGATCGTCGCGTCGGAACCATCGATGCCGCAGGGTGTGATGGTCGCGTCTATGGCACCGAGGGGAGGCCCAGCGGCCGCCTCCCGAGCAAGGTCACCTACACGTTGGGCGCATCCGACGGGCCTGGAAAAATGATTCGTCGATGTGGCTGCCGCAGCGCCGATACACGTAAGCAGCTCGGTTCTCGGTGTCCCAGACTGGCTAACGCTAGTCACGGCCGGTGGTACTTCTCCCTGCAATTGCCATCTCCCGCTGGTGGTCGTGTGCGAATACGGCGAGGTGGGTTCGCCACGCTTGCCGAAGCAGAGCGGGCTTGCTGGGAGTTGGCCCGGGTGCCGGGTAAAAGGGCGTTGGCGCGGATGTGGACGGTGCGGCGATGGCTGGAGTTCTGGCTATCGGAGATGGAGGGCCGGCTGAGGCCCTCAGCAATGGTCAACTACCGCAGCAGCGTGAGGACCTACTTGATCCCACATCTGGGGCATCACCGGCTGAGCAAGCTGCGTGTGCGGGATGTCCAGCGGGCGATGGATGTGATTTCCCATACGGTGGTTCGTGGCGGACGGCTGATTTCGCCGGGGAGCGTGAGCCGACACCGCGCAGTGCTTCGAAGCGCGCTGTCGGAGGCATGGCGGCAGGGAATGGTAGGTCACAACCCTGCCCGGAATCTGCGGCTGCCTAACGGCGCGCGGCCGCATGTTGTGGTCTGGGATGACGAGCAGGAAGCGGCGTGGCGCGCAACCGGCGTCCGTCCGCGGGTTGCGGTGTGGGACCTGCATCACTTGGCGAGGTTTCTTGAAGCGGTACGTGATGACCCGCTGTTCGTGCTGTGGTGGCTGGTCGCGTTGCGGGGACCACGCCGGGGCGAGATGGCGGGACTGCGCTGGGAGGACATCAACCTGGCTGCGGGTGAACTGCGGATCCGCGAACAGATTATCGTCCTCGGCGGGCAAGAGCATCTCGGGCCGCCGAAGTCGATTGCCGGAGTGCGAACGCTGGCGCTCGACGAGGCAACGGTGAGGCTGTTGTGGGAGTTGTGGCACGGGCAGCGACGTCGGCGCTGCGGCGTGGATCCGAAGGGACGCGTTTTCACCCACGCGAATGGCCGCGCGGTGCAGCCGGACTGGCTGACCCGTCGGTTTGCGAAGCTAGTGAAGCAGATGGACTTGCCGCCAGTGCGGCTGCATGACCTGCGGCACGCCGCTGCGGCTGTGGCCTCTGCGGCCGGAGTAGATTTGAAAATCATCCAGCACGACATGGGCCACGCGAGCCCGGTCACCACTGCGGCCATCTACATCTATGAGCCATTTTCATCCTGCGTAGCGGTCGGCTTCGACGTGGTGCAGGACGAGGATGGCCTGCACGATCGCGGTCGCTCGACGTGGGCAGCAGCGCAGCTTGGCAAGGATTCTCCAGGTCTTGAGCGTGGCGATGGCGCGTTCGCCGCGGGCACGGATCTTCGCGTGCGCCCGGTTCACTGCCTTCTGCCGGCGTGACAGCTTTGGTCGGAATCGGCTCCGTTTGAACGGCGTCCGCACGCTGCCGCAGGCACCCTGGTAGCCCTTGTCGGCAAAGGTCATCACGCTTGCCCTGGTCAGGGCATCGACGATGCCGTGGGTGCGGGCTGCGGTCAGGTCGTGTGCCGAGCCTGGCAAAGCCGGTGACGCCCACACCAGCCGACCGGCGGCATCCGCGATGACCTGCACGTTGACGCCATGCCGCTTGTGCTTTCCGGAGTAGTACGGCTTCTGCTCGGCGACCCGGTCGATCGGGATCAGCGTGCCGTCCAGGATCGCGTAGGCCAGGCTTCGGACCCGCTGCATGGTCGTGGCCAGGTCCTCGGCAGCGGCGGCGAGTAGGGCGATCGCTTCCTGTACGTACCGCCACGCGGTGGCCACGCCGACCTCGAACCCGGCGGCCAGTCGGGTATAGGTGTCGCCGTTGCGCAGGTGGGCCAGCGCGAGCAGTGCCTGCCGTCCCGGCGCGAGGCGCCTCCACCGGGAGCGGCGCTGGTTCCGGCGCTGGCGGACGAGTTCGGCGAGGTGATTCAGGGTGCGGCTGGACAGCGAGATCGTCGAGGGGTAAGACAGCACAGGCGAGGCTCCCGGTCGGGGCATCGGATCTTGGTCGACTGCTGTCTTACCTGGAGCCTCGCCCTCATCGATGCCGGGCCGCCTGCACCCGCCCTGAGCTGCAAAGATCAGCTTGGAAAGGGCTC